>JAUXXX010000018.1 GCA_030684695.1 bacterium | reverse complement strand
TTGTTGGAGCAACTGTTGTTGGAGCAACTGTTGTTGGAGCGGCTGTCGTTGGAGCAACTGTTGTATTACAAGCAGCGAGTCCAATAACTAAAACTAGTCCAAGAACTAATGCTAGTACTTTTTTCATGTGTTTTCTCTCCTTTTTTTATTTGGCACAATAGTACTACATTTTAAAAAATGTGTCAATATGATACTCAAAAAAAGTCATGTAAATCAATGAAAATGTTTTCATTCTTCGAAATTTGGCGGAGAATTGAGCTTTAATGACCATTTCTAAACGATATTCTTTTTTCATGTGTAATAGAAACAAAAGTGATTCCTTTGATGTATGGAATCCTAAAATCATGATAATGTAAAATGAAACCGTTTCCCCATCAAATTAAGTAAACTTTTTGCATTTTTCACAAAAATACCTCCACAGGAAATGCACAAAACACTGAAGTTTGTGGAATGGACGAAAAAACCATCAGTTCTTGAGAAATCGGATGTGAAAAAGTGAGCTGATTTGCATAAAGTCCGATTTCTCTATCACCTTGATGCTTTAACCCATATTTACCATCTGCATAAATTGGCATACCTCTTGAGGCAAGTTGTAGGCGAATTTGATGGAATCGACCGGTTTCGAGTTGGATGGAAAGCAACGATATCAAGTTGTTTTGATATGTAGCGTTTGCAATTGAACGATACATAAGCAAGGCTTCTTTCCCCAATTCTTTTGTGGACAACATCGCTGTTCTTGTAAATTCATCCTTGTACAAGTAATCTTGAAGAGTTTCTTCTTTCCCAACAGGAACCATTGATTGAACAACTGCATAATAGTTTTTATGGAATTGTTGATTTGCCATTTGAGTCGATAATCGTGAGGCTGCTTTTGATGTCCTTGCAAAAACCATGATTCCACCTACATTTAAGTCCAGACGGTGAACAAGACCACAAAACACATTTCCAGGCTTCGAATATTTTTCTTTTATATAGGCTTTTAATAAGGTTAGCATATCTGGCAAATCCAATTCACCAGCTTGAGAAAGTACTCCTGCAGGTTTTACTGCCACAATGATATGATTGTCTTCGTATAAAATAGTTGGGGTAATCATATTCTACCTCGCTTTATTGATGATTCAAGTTGCTTGTCTAAACGAATGGGATTGGTAAGACTAAAGATTTAAGGGCTGCATTAATAGAAAGAAGATTCAACTTAGGTGATGACATTTTGGTTGATGACGTAACTTTAGATGTTAACACACCATCGATCAAGCTTTAAATCGTTTGTAGCTTCGAATCATTTGTGTAGGTTCTCATGATAAAGATTGTAATCTGTTGTCTTTTTTTTAAAGAAGTGGAAATAAGTAACTTTAGGACTTGGTTTTGTTCTTCTCTTTACGAGTTCGTACGTCCACTATCCATTACTTGCTTCACATAATCTTCATATAAAACTGTCTTTTTTTCGTGTCGAGAAATCTCAGCAGCAAATGCTGTTAGATGCGCTGAAATTGCTCCATTGACTTGATGTATTCCCGAGGTTGGTTCTTGATTCAATAGTTCAATATACGCCTTCATAATGCCTTCATCTCCGCCACCGTGTCCTGAAGAACCTTGATTTGTTTGAATGGATATCACTTCATCTCTTCCGAATAGATAAAGTTCCACGATCCCTTTTTCCATGTGTCCACGGATTTCGCCAGTAGACCCCATCAGTTTAATTGTTCTTGTGTTTTCATGGGTAAATGCCGTCATGGTAAAAGACGCCGTCACTCCTTTAGGAAACTCAAGAATCAGAACTTGGTGATCGACGACATCATTATCACTATGAAAAACGCATCTTCCATAGGGACCTTTTTGAATTGAAGAGAGCATGGATTCATTGGACAAATCATTGGATACAGCAAGTCGCATCCAATCCGGAGCGTTGGTGTACACACGAGGCGCGAAATAAGGACATGTTTTTTCGATGGGACACCCCTCCATACAAAATGCCGGTGCACCACTTGGTGCGTGATTGGGTGTGAAGTAAGACAGTTCTCCGAAGGATGAAATAGACGTTGGATGACTACCTACAAACCATATCAACAAATCCAAATCGTGGCAGGATTTTGCTAAGAGCATGGGGGAAGAGATTGCTTCATTTCGCCAATTTCCACGAACATAACTATGTGCATGATGCCAAAATGATACATTCTCATTGTGTTGGATTGTCATCAACTCACCGATACTTCCTTCGTCAAGAAGTCGCTTGATTGTTTGAAAAAAACTTGTATAGCGAAGCACATGTCCAATCATAAAATGGACATTGTGTTGAATGGATGCTCTACCTAATTGAATGCATTCTAAAGGATGAATTGCCATTGGCTTTTCTAAAAAGAGATGATACCCAAGTTTCATAGCTTGAAGAGCAGGCTCAACGTGATGGTGATCTTGTGTACAAATGAAACATGCATCAGCCATTTTAGGATGCGAGAGTATAGTCACTGCGTCCTGAAATTGCATGGATAACTCGATTCCATGCATTGATGCAAAATAGCCCCGTCTTACTGGATCTGGGTCCGCCACCGCAATAAATGAAATTTCATCAGGATGAATAAGTGCATATGCACCATATACCCCAATGCCACGTGCACCCGAACCAATCATGATTGCCTTTATCATTTTATATCCTCTCTTTTTTAAAAGTAAAAAGACTAAGCTCAGGCTTAGTCCATTTTTTTAGGGATTGACGCGATTCGGTCCGCGGTAAAGGAACGTAACATCGCGAATCGACTCTGTTTGGAAAAATTTCATTAGGAACCGGGTTAAGCCAAACCCAAATCCTCCATGAGGTGGAACACCATACTTAAAGAAGTTGAGATAAAAATCAATGGACTCTAAGGATAATCCCTTTTCCACCGCTTGCTTCTTCAGGATATCAATTCGATGTTCACGTTGAGCTCCGGTGGTGATTTCTACTCCTTGGTACAATAAATCAAAAGATTTTGTCAAACCAGATTCATCCAGCATGTGGTAGAAAGGTCTTGCTTGTACTGGATATTCTGTAATAAAGACGAAATCAGATCCTGTTTCTTTCTTGAAGTGCATGCAAATAAGTTCTTCTTCACGGCGATCAATATCAAATTCTTTTTCACCGAAATATTTATACTTTTCCTGAACAATTTTTTTTGCATCAAAGAAGGGAATTCTGGGGAACTTTGGAAGAACATCATTGATTTCCTTGTTATACATCCGAGCGTATTCTTCCCCAATGGATGATTTTAATTTCTGAATCATTTTGTTACACATAGCTTCTTCTTGGTCCATGACGTCATGGTGCGAATCAATCCAACTAATCTCGATGTCCACTGAAGTAAACTCAGTCGCATGAAATGCGGTATGTGAATTCTCTGCACGAAACACAGGACCAATTTCAAACACATTGTTGAAGCCAGCGGCCATTGCCATTTGCTTGTAGAATTGTGGAGATTGTGCCAAGTAGACGGTCTTACCAAAATAATCTAATTTGAACACTTCTGCACCTGATTCGGAAGCAGTCCCTAAGATTTTAGGGGAATGAATCTCAATAAAATTATTGGCAATCCAATGCTCTCTCATTGCCATCTCTGCTAAGGTTTGGCCCTTGAAGATTAAATAATTCTTCTCTGTTCTTAAATCTAAGAAACGATTGTCTAATCTTAACTCCTTATTAGACTCTTTTGTATAGTCGTTGATATCAATGGGTAACTCCTCTAAAGAGACCGAAGTAATCTCAATACGTGTAGGAATAAACTCCATTCCGCGAAGTTTGACATTGGGTCGGTCATAAAGTGTACCAGATGCTTTAATGGTACTCTCTTTGGTTAAAGTTGAAACAAGGTCATTCATGGCCTTGTTTTCTGGATTTTTTTCAATGGTTATTTGTACCTTGGCTGAAGAATCCCGAACCACGATAAACTGTACATATTGGAGATCTCTTATCTTATCAACAAATCCACAAATCTCGATTTTTTGATTAAAATATTGGTTCAAATCTTTGAAATATAATTTTTTCATTTTGTCCTCACTCTTGGCTAAATCTTGACAAGATTATACCATATTAAAAATTTTTATTCAATCCTATGTATCGAATGTTCATGTGAAAATTAGTGACGAAAAGTTAGCATATCACTGTCAGTATTTCATTAATCGATGTATAATAGTCTTTTCAAGGGGATGATTGAGATGAACCATACTATTTATGAACAATTTAGCGAACTACTCACAAAAGAGAACAAGGAAGCTTGTGTACAATTTGCATTGGATCAACTTCATCAAGGTAGGATTGGCTTAGTGGATCTTTATCAAGAGTTACTGACACCTGCATTAAATAAGTTTTCTTGTCCGGTCGATGATAAAGAAGTTTGTATATGGAAAGAACATGCCTGAACAGCGATTATTCGAACGATAGTTGAGGCCACCTATTTAGACTTAATGAAGGAAAAGCTTAACACTACAAAACAAAACAAATCTGTCATCGTTGTTTGTCCATCGGAAGAATACCATGAAGTTGGAGCGTTAATTGTTGCCAACTTATTCGAACTGGCAGGCTTTGATGCAAGGTATATTGGCGCAAATACTCCAAAGAGTGATATTTTATCTGCGATTAAAGTATTACAACCTGATTACATCGCCATTAGCGTAACCAATTATTATAATATCGTTCAAACCAAACAGATTACCCAAGAAATCAGGCAACGATATCCATTGGTAAAAATCATTGTTGGTGGAGCGGCTTTTGGACATCCTTCGAGTGCCGCTGCAGTATACTATGATTTCCACCTAAATAGTTTTCAAGATATTGTCTCTCTTGCGGCAGAGGTGAAACAATGAAACTCGCTTTCCAAATCGCAACTCGCTTCCTAAAATCAGGAAAATTACAAACATTCATGATTATCCTTGGCATCGCCGTAGGTGTTTCGGTTCAAGTGTTCATTGGATCTTTAATTACCGGTCTACAAAGAAGCTTAGTAGATAAAACCATTGGTTCATCTTCACAAATCACCATAAAAGTAGAAAACAATTCAAGTTTTATATCAAATTATGAAACATTAATCACACAAATATACGAGCTTGATAGTCAAATTGAGACCATTTCACCATCGATTAGTGCTGGTGTATCCCTTCGTTCCTTAACAGGTACAGAAATCATTACAGAGCAATCATTGCTTCGGGGCTTTGATTTCGTACGGGCAAATCAAATCTATAAGTTTAATGATAAACTGACTCAAGGGGTACTCCCCACTGAAAGTGGTCAAATCGTTTTGGGGAGTTTGCTATTTCAATCTCTGGGGATTGGGTTAAATGACTTCATTGAAATAGTAGTCCCTTCAGGCCCTTTTTCCTTTGAAGTCTTTGAAGTGGAGGTAGTAGGTGTCTTTGATTTCAATGTTCGAGCAATAAATCAATCTTGGTCTCTTGCTTCTCTTGGTGTTGTTCAAAACATATTGGGTCAAGCAGATGTCGTAAACTCAATTGAAATGCAAATAAAAGACGTCTTTGAAGCACAAGCTATTTCAGCTCGAATTGAATCAACTCTTGTAGAAAACGACTATGTAGTCGAGAATTGGATTGATCAAAATGCGGAGTTACTATCTGGTTTACAAGGTCAATCTGTTTCATCTTTAATGATTCAAGTATTTGTCATGATTTCAGTTGTTTTGGCAATTGCTTCCGTTCTTGCAATCACTGTATTACAAAAGTCCAAACAAATCGGTATCCTAAAAGCCATGGGAATTCAAGACAAAGATGCCTCAATGGTCTTCTTGTTTGAAGGATTAATTCTTGGCGTATTTGGAGCGATTGGTGGAGTATTACTAGGTTTAGGCCTTGCAGTTTCCTTTACAACATTTGCCATTGGAGCGGATGGAAATCCTGTCGTTCCATTGTTTATTGATTATGGATTCATTGCATTATCAGCACTTATTGCAGTCATTGCTGCAACGATTGCTTCTTTGATTCCTGCACGTAAATCTTCGAAACTTTCTGTGATTGAGGTGATTCGCAATGCCTAACATCGTTGAACTGAAGAAAATAAACAAAATATATAATGCCCAATCGAAGTTCCCTACACAAGTGTTGTATGATGTCGATTTATCATTTGAAGAAAGTTCATTCAACTCCATCATCGGCCAGTCTGGCTCTGGAAAAAGTACTTTACTCAATATTTTAGGTACGTTAGATGTTGCTACTTCAGGGGAAGTCTTCATTAATAATATCGATACCTTACGCATGAACAAGAACGAACTTGCTCGATTGCGTAACGAAACCATTGGATTCATTTTCCAATTTCATTACTTACTTCCAGAATTTACTGCTCTTGAAAACGTACTCATGCCTTACCGAATTTCCAAGAAGCCCATTACTACGGAAGTAATGAATCGAGCTAACGAACTTCTAGACATTGTTGGATTAATGAAAGTGAAAAATAATCTAGCTGTTAATATGTCCGGGGGTCAACAACAACGCGTTGCGATTG
>JAUXXX010000016.1 GCA_030684695.1 bacterium | reverse complement strand
AATCCAAGAGAAGCAGATCACTCAAATCGAGTAGGATTTATTTGTGAAAAGATCGCGTCCTTTCTAGAATTAGATCAATCTTCCATCTATGATATGCGCATTGCAGGAATGATGCATGACATTGGTAAAATTGGGATTAGTGAGAATATATTAGACAAACCAGGAAAACCTACCGTTGATGAATGGGATCAAATTAAGAAACATCCTGAGATTGGATACCGGATATTAAGTACTACTCAAGAATTTTCAGTAATAGCAGATTATATCTTACAACATCATGAGCGTTGGAATGGATGTTGCTATCCAAGAGGACTAAAAGAAGAAGAGATTTTGGTCCAAGCTCGAATCATTGCTATTGCGGATTCTTTTGATGCCATGACTTCATTTAGAACTTATCGTAAAGAATTATCAGATCAAGAAGCACTCGATGAAATTATAAAATGTTCTGGGACATTATATGATCCAGAAATTGTCAAAGTTTTTGTTTCAAGATATGCAGAAGTAGTAGCATAAGTCTTAATGTCATCAAATGAAGCAAAGCATTGAGAAATGATTATATTCATAAAAAGACTATCTGTTTGAAAAGATGGTCTTTTTTTGTCAATAGGTGACAAATTCATAATTTCAAGATACCGATACTTTCATTTACAAGCCATCATTTTATTCGTCTACATGTGTCCAGAAAACGGATATAAAACAGCGTGAGAAATATGAGCAACTTGTTTGCAATTATATACCCCGTGGGGTATTATAATGACGGTGATAAATTTATGGAAAACAAGAATAAGAAAATAGTAGTCATCGGCGGAGTTGCTGGTGGTATGAGTTTCGCAACACGATACCGTCGTCTTAATCAAGATGCTCAAATCATTGTTTTTGAAAAGGGACCGTACGTGTCCTTTGCAAATTGTGGGTTACCTTATTACATGTCTGGAGAAATACGTACTAGAAGTGCTCTTTTAGTAGTCAAGGAACAATTATTGAAAGATCGCTTTCGTTTGGACATCCGCTCCAACACGGAAGTCCTCCGCATTGATCCCCTCAATAAACAAGTCGAATATCGATTCGAAAGCAAAACTCATATAGAAAGCTACGATGAACTTGTCTTATCTACAGGAGCTAAGCCCATCATATTGAAAGTTCCTGGGTTAGAGTTGCCAATGTTTGTATTACGTAATATTCCTGATTTGGATCAAATTATGTCCTTTATTAAGACAAGCAATCCTAAGCATGCCACGATTATTGGAGCTGGGTTCATTGGTTTAGAAGTGGCAGAGAACCTTAAGAAACGTGGATTAAAGGTTAGTATCGTTGAAAAGTCAAAAGAAGTTCTACCGGTTGTGGATGAAGAAATGGGGTTCTTTATACGGAATGAACTACTCCGAAATGAAATCGATGTTTACGTAGATAACGAAATTACCTCCTTTGAAGGAAGAGTAGCGCGATTACGATCGAATGAATCATTTGAAACTGATTTTGTGATTTCAGCGGTTGGAGTAAGCCCAGATTCCATCCTTGCTCAAATGGCAAAAATCACAACAGGCGTACGCGGTGGAATTGTTGTGGATCATCAGTATAAAACATCGGCAGATCATATTTATGCCGTGGGAGACGCAATTGTTATCAAACATCAGATTTCTCATATGGATACATTAATCCCTTTGGCTTCCCCTGCGAACCGTCAAGGTCGACAATTAGCAGACATCTTAAGTGGGCAATTGGTATCAAATAAAGGGTCCATAGGTACTTCCATTGTCAAAGTGTTTGACTTAAGTTTGGCATCCACTGGTATGAATGAAAAGCAACTAAAAAATTCAACCTATAAAACGATCCATCTTCAGGCAAATGATCACGCTAGTTATTATCCTCACGCAACACCGATTTACCTGAAGGTTTTATTTAACCCCTTAACAGAAGAAATTCTTGGAGCACAAGCAGTGGGTCAAAAGGGCATTGATAAGCGAATCGATATTTTAGCAACAGCCATCAAGGGACACATCAAAGTATCCGACTTACAAGAACTAGAATTATCCTACGCACCACCTTATTCAAGTGCAAAAGATATCGTTAATTTAGCTGGATATGTTGCTCAAAATGTTATTGTTGGTCTTTCAAAAACAATCCAGTGGTATGAGGTCAAAGAATTCATTGAACAACACTCAGATACTACCTTATTCCTAGATGTCCGAAGTTCTTTTGAATCAAATGCATTTGGATCGATTAGAAATTCGATAAATTTAGACATTGATCAATTGTCCCACACATATCATCAACTTCCAAAAGATAAACTACTTGTTGTGTACTGCGACACAGGAGCGAAAAGTTACAATGCAGAACTATTCTTACGATCAAAAGGATACAATGTTGTCCTACTTGATGGAGCTTTTACCATACTATCTAACATGCTAAAGGAGCATATCCATGTATAAAAATATAAAAATGACAGAACTTGAACAAGCAATGAAAAGTGAACTAGTACATATCCTCGATGTCAGAGAAATCGATGAATTTGAGGAAGGGCACATTCCAGGAGCCATCAATACACCAATTTCATCTTTTATGAAGTTTGTAAGCAAATTAGATAAAACTATCCATTATTATATCGTTTGTTTAACAGGAGCACGCTCTCAAGCAGTAGCACAATACTTAGGTAACAATGGCTACCAAGTATCAAATGTGTTGGGTGGTATGATCGTTTACCGTGGGGTAATTGAAGAGTAACATTGTAGATTGTCATTTGTAAAGCAATACAGACAGTTATCAATATTTAGCTGTATGTGTATATTGATTATCTGTGGAGGTATTTACGTATCTCCCTTTTTTATTTTTGTACGATCATGGCAATTCGCTTCACAATATAGAGCTGTTTTTCTTATATACCATGCGTATAAATCATATGTAGAAGCCGCAATATGTTGAATATATCCATCTCTAAATCAAAGCAATAAAGAAAGCGTCCATCGTTTCTCCTTGGTTGTCTTGGAAAGACAAATTTACGCTGGATTACTTTGAAATTCAGCGTTTTTTATGGTACACTATAACCAATATGAGGTGAAGATTATGACCAAATTGCACGAATTAGCACAACTGATTTATCCCAACTCAACAGTAACAATCGCCGATCTAGAAGCGAAGTATCCCCCCAGAGATTTAAGCGATTCTGCGATGGTTACCCGCTTCGCACCCTCGCCTACTGGATTCTTACATACAGGAAGTCTCTTTGCAAGTCTAGTAAGTTATCGCATGGCCAAACAAAGCCAAGGTGTCTTTTTTGTTCGACTCGAAGACACCGATCAAAAAAGAGAAATCAGTGGTTCTGCAGAGCAATTGATTAATCAATTGCATTTGTTTGGAGTGGTTCCCGATGAATCTTTCTTATCCGGTGGAGCTTATGGACCATATGCTCAAAGTGAACGGAAATTTTGTTACGATACAGTAATAAAAGAATTAATTATCCGAGGAGATGCGTATCCTTGTTTTTGCTCGCATGATGAGTTAACTGAGATGCGTTACAAACAAGAAGCGTTGAAAGTTAATCCTGGATATTATGGTCAATACGCTACTTGTCGAAGACTCACTACCGAAGAGATGATTTCAAAAATTCAAGCGGGAATGACTTATGTTATCCGGTTTAAATCTCATGGAAAACATGAAAATAAAATCGCCATTAGTGATGAAATTCGAGGGAATCTGGAATTAACAGAAAATGATCAAGACATTGTAATCATGAAAACAGATGGATTACCAACGTATCATTTTGCTCATTTGGTGGATGACCACTTTATGAGAACAACACATATTACTCGGGGAGAGGAATGGCTTCCTTCTTTGCCCATTCATCTAGAGTTGTTTGATCGGATGAACTGGACAAGACCCAAGTATTGTCATTTACCAGTCATCATGAAATTAGAAGAAGGAAGAAGACGAAAACTATCGAAACGTAAAGACCCAGAAGCCAGTGTAAGTTTCTTTTTAGAAGCAGGTTATCCGATTGAAGGAATTCTTGAGTATTTAATGACCATCGCCAATTCAAACTTTGAAGAATGGCGAATTGCCAATCCTACGTTGGATATGTTTGATTTTTCGTTGACATTTCAAAAGATGACCTTGGATGGAGCGTTGTTTGATATCGAAAAGGTCCAGTCCATTTCGAAGGAAAAATTAGGTGCGATGGACTCTAAGATGTTTGTATCTAGAGCGTTGGCTTATGCAATGCAATACAATAAAGAATTGTTGTCTATCATTGAATCAGATGTAGATTATTTTGAACGGATTATTGCCATCGAACGAGGTGGAGAGAAACCTCGAAAAGATTACAATACATTTATGGATATACTACCAGTCATTGGTTTTATGTATGATGAGTATTACTATCAATGGGATGGATTCGTTTGGCCATTCCAAGAACGTTTTACAAAAGATCAAATTCATTTGGTTCTTCAAACTTACCTTCAAAACCCCGGACTATCGTTGGGAGAAGTTGGTTGGTTTGAAAACATAAAAGAACTGTGTGCAAGCATTGGCTTTAGTCCTTCTGTCAAAGACTATAAGAAAAATAAAGAAGCATATCTTGGTCATGTTGGTGATTTCGCAGAAATCATACGGATTGCAGTATCCAAGAAAAATAGCACACCAAACTTTTTCCAAATTTTATCTATTTTAGGAGAAGAAAACGTCAAGAAGCGGATTCGTGCAGTTCAAAGTATACTAAAATAATAAGGTTTACTATTATCTTCTTGAATTAGAGGTGAGATATTGGAATCAGGGAATAGTTATTGCCATGCAGTGAGTGAGTTAGAAGACAATCATATTCATAAAATGTATCATGATCATCACTATGGATTTCCCATCAAAAATGATAATGAACTGTTTGAGCGACTTGTGCTTGAAATCAATCAAGCGGGGTTAAGTTGGACCACCATTTTAAGAAAGCAAGAGTATTTTAGAAAAGCGTATGATGGTTTTGAGATTGATAAGGTTGCACAATACCAAGAAATGGATATCGCACGTTTGTTATCTGATTCAGGAATCATCCGAAATCGCTTAAAAATTAATGCGGCGATTTATAATGCGAAGGTACTTCAAGGCATCCAAAAGGAATATGGTTCCTTTTATCAATGGTTAGAGCATCATCATCCATTAACCAAAGAAGAGTGGACTACGTTGTTTAAAAAGACCTTCCATTTTACAGGTGGAGAAATTGTGAATGAGTTTTTAATGTCCACAGGTTATTTACCTGGATCTCATGTGTTTGATTGTCCCATTTATCAAAAAACCATCCAAGCAGGTGCTGCTTGGTCACGTGAATAAAAAAAATGCCTTCAACTGTTGTTGAGGGCAATTTATTTTAGATAAATGAAATGTCTATATTTCCCTTAATGGCTTTGGAATAAGGACAAAATTGGAACGCTTTTTGAATGTATTGAGTTTCTTGTTCTGAAGTCAAGCCTTTGATTCTTGCATGGACTTGTAAAGCAAACTTAAATCCACCTTGTTCGTCTGACACCAATTGTGTGTTTACATTCACTACTATCTCTTGATAGGATACTTTGTCTACAGATAGCAAGTATTCTAGTGAACTAGCAAAGCAACCACTATATCCCATGGAAAATAGTTCTTCGGGGTTCGTTCCTGTGGGATTGGAGCCACCCATTTCAAGAGGTTTTGTCATCTCCACTTGTAGGCCGCTTTGTGTGTTTTTAATGACTCCGTCTCTTCCACCATAAGTGGTAGCACTTCGTTCTAAGAATAGATTTTTACTCATGATAAACGTACCGATTTCATAGCAGTAGACCATTTGACTAATTGATCGAGTTGCAAGTTGATGTTCTTTTCGTGAACAGGAAGTGGCCTAAAGATTGAAAAGTTTTCGAAATCGTTAAACAGTGTTAGTAAAATATGAGTTCGAACATCTGCAATTTGGAGTTCCCCTAAAATTCCACGTAAATGCTCTGCAGCACGTGCTCCTCCAGCAGAACCATAACTAACGATTCCTGCGGCTTTGTTATTCCAAGCCTCTTTGGCTAAGTCAAGAGCGTTTTTAAGCACCCCAGTAATCGAATGATTGTATTCTGCAACAACGAAAACAAAGCCATCTAGTGATGCTAACTTTTGATTCCAACGAACGATATTCGTATTATCAGTAGATTCTCCAAGAAATGGCAATTTATATTCTTTGATATCAACGATCTCATAATTGGCGTCTTGACGCTTATTTGCAATTGTTTTGTACCATTCTCCAACAAATGGACTTACTCGTCCTTCTCTCGTAGAACCTAAAATAATACCAATGTTTAATTTTTGTGACATGTGATCCTCCGATTCATGTAAGTAGTTCATTTATCATAGATGAAGTCAGTTTATGATGTTTATATACTTACTATTTGTAAGCAATTATACATTAGTAAGTTAATGATGTAAAGTAATATGCATAGACAAAATAATATTGTATAATATATTTGGGTGATACTATGGAGCATACTATTTGTCCGAAATTTGACAAAGCAACTCAAATACTTGGAAAACCTTGGATAGGATTGATTATTAATCAGTTACTAGCTGGGCCGAAACGATTTCATACTTTAGAAACTGAAATCAAAATTAGCGGTCGTGTTTTGTCTGTTCGATTAAAAGAATTGGTAGAACTTGGATTGATCCACCGTGAAGTGTTTCCTGAAGTTCCACTTCGTGTGGAGTACTCTCTAACCCCCAAAGGGAAGTCATTATCTCCAGTTATGAAATCTATTGCAGATTGGTCAGATCAATGGATCGAACTAGAATAGTTTTTGATAAGTCTGGAAGAAATTTGCATCTAAAGCCGTCAATTTGGCTCTTTTCTTATGATTATTCTTACGTGATTTAGAAGCATTTTAAGCAACATATGATATAATATGTGTTAAATACTAAAGAGCGATAAAAAAATCAACATCTGACAATCATTCGTTACTCACAAGTTGCATGGTTGTAGAAAGGACACCTATGGATAGTCAAACATTACTAATTGCTGTTATCTTGCTTCTGTTTACATTCTCTGGTGTCTTTTTTGCGGTTGGAAGACAGCGAAATCAACGTGTATTATCCATTTATTCTTTTGCGTATTTCATCACTGGAATTGCCTATATACTTGCCTTTTTTCAGTCAAACACTGTTGTTGGATTGGTCGTTGGCGTGTTGTTTTTTAACCTTTTCACCGGACTAGGTGTGATGTTAATGGCAACTGGAATGCAAGCATTTCGACAAGAAAAGATGATCTATAAGAGGCATATCATTGCATATGTTCTTTTTGCATTATCGTCGATTATCTTCGTATTGATTATTCCATCGTTTTCTTTTCGAGTAGCGGGGATTTCACTATATACTGCATTTATGATGACTGAAGTAGCACGCTATTTACTCACTCATAAAGATATGGTTCCTAGGGGTCTACGCAATCTGTTTATTGGTGCAGTTTCACTA
This sequence comes from bacterium, assembly GCA_030684695.1. Lineage (GTDB taxonomy): Bacteria > Bacillota_I > Bacilli_A > Izemoplasmatales > Hujiaoplasmataceae > JAUXXX01. Next base: position 42,377 of record JAUXXX010000016.1, on the reverse strand, counting down.
ACCACTACATTAGCGATATTTAGAGCACTTTTTACTTTCATAACAGTACCACCAACCGTCATCGTACATCAAGATAGTCTTTCATTTGTTGCCGCAAGCATGTATAGTATCGTTTCCTTTTCTTTGTGGGCAGCACTTGTTTTGATTTTAAATCAAAGCTTGCTCACCAATGAACTAAAACTAAAAAATGATTTACTTGAGGCATCTGCGAAATATGATTACTTAACTGGACTATTCAACCGAAATACACTAGAGCGAGAATTGGATGATGTGTTGAAAGAACTTCAAGAACAACACATTCCAACGACCTTAATTTTGGTGGACATCGACTATTTCAAGAGTATCAATGACAGTTATGGACATCAAGTAGGCGATCTCGTCTTAAAGGACTTATCTAAAATTTTAGTTTCATCCATTGGCGCAATGGGAAAAGTATATCGTTGGGGTGGAGAAGAGTTTTTAATTGTTGCAAACCAAAACTTAACCGAAGCCATTTCGCTTGCGGAACAGATTCGTGTTAAAGTCATGCGAACTGTATTCCCTATCCAAGAGCAAATCACCATAAGTTGTGGTGTGGCAGATTACGAACTGGGAGAATCAAAACGTGTATGGTTTCAAAACGTGGATTTTGCCTTGTATCATGCAAAGTATTCTGGTAGAAACCAAGTAAAAGCTCATAGTAGAAGTCTAGCAACTGCTGGAGTGTATCATCGATTAGAATGGCAAGAAAAATGGAATTCTGGAAATCACGAAATTGATGTTGAACACATGAAACTTGTGGATTATGCTAATATGCTACTTGATATCAATCCATTAGAAACCCCTAAAGTATACTTAGAAGAGATTATTTTAAAGATCTACCTAGAGTTGAAATCGCATTTTGACCACGAGGAATTGATTCTTAAATCCCTTGGATATTCAGAATATATGGAACATCGTACGATTCATAGGAATTTACTTGTCGAGATGGAGCAAATCATGACAAAAGTCAAAGAAGGCTCGATTAATTCCATCCATCTTTTCAATACAATTGTAGGAAAGATTCTAGTTGGACATATGTTACAAGAAGATACCAAGTTTTTTGGATTAACCAATGACTAAGATTTCGCACATCATTTAATCCTTTTAAGAGACGATTTCGTCTCTTTTTTTATGTTTTTATAGGAAATGGGAGTTAGCTTGATGAATGGTCCTTGAAGATTCCTTGGTTTATGATACAATGAACTTATCTAATTTTTGTTGGAGGATAGCATGAATACAAGACGAATTTTACTCATTACTGTAGTTGTGGTGATGCTTTCTATCATTGCAACGTTTTTACTGAATAAGACCGAACAAGTAGATCAAGTCGCCGTAGGTGAATACGCCACATTCACACTTTCAAATCATGGAAGTATCTACGTAGTTGGTCGAAACAATGCGGGACAATTAGCGACGAAAAGCACATCCAATGTCAATGCTTTTCAAAATGTGACGGCTAATGTTACACTCATTAACAATGAACGAGTGATCCAAATCGTCTCAGGGGTTAGTCATTCTGCTTTTCTAACTTCCAATGGTCGAGTGTTGATGGTGGGTAGAAGTGAATATGGACAATTAGCAAGAGAGGGTAGTACAAACCAAACGACACCCATCGATATTACATCTTCTTTTGAACTTCCATCCAATGAAAAAATCATCCAGCTGATATCAGGGAAAAACCATTTATTTGCAATCACAAACAAGAATAAGTTGTTTGTTTGGGGTCGCAACAATTATGGTCAGTTAGGCAACGGAACGACCAACGATATTAAAACCCCTCTAAATATCACAACCTCGTTTTCTTTACTAACAGGAGAAGGGTTCAAGATGGTCGCAACATCGGAGCGTCATAGCATTGTGCTAACTACAAAAGGTCGAATTTTCTCGTTTGGTAATAATTCTTATGGTCAATTGGGAGACGATACCACTACCAATCGACTCACACCTGTAGAGATTACCTCACAGATCTTTTTAGTGAATAAAGAAACGATTCAGTCCATTAGTGCAGCGCTGTATACAACTACCTTTTTAACATCAAAAGGACGAGTATTGTCATCGGGTAACTCCGTGGGCGATGGTACTCAAGTCAACCGGAAAAAACCAGTTGAGATTACTTCCTATTTTGAATTACAATCAAACGAGACCATCTCCTATATCACTTCAGGTGGTGCTGCCTCCATGGCAATATCTTCAAGTGGAAAAGTATATGGATGGGGAACCAATAGCAATGGTCAACTCGGTAATGGCACCACCGTAAAACTTGTTTTTCCAACCAATATTACCGCGCGTCTTGAATTGACGGGAAATGAAAAAGTGGTTTCCATTCAACTTGGCACATTACATACGGTCATAAAAACATCTCATCAACGAATTTTAGCTTGGGGGTATAACAACTTTTCGCAACTTGGGTATTCCACAGCTGACCCCACTGTGTTATCGATTCAAGATGTCACGACAATTTTTAATCCTTACGAATAATTCAAAGGACCGTCATAAGCGGTCATATTTTTTTTTTTTTTTTATAAACTGAAAAGGCAATCGATTAGTAATCAGTACGTATGATATAATAATAAAGAATTCCTATATAGGAGGAATGACTATGTATGTCTATACGCTAGCGTTCTTAAAAAGAGGTCATGAAATTTTGCTTTTAAATCGAGAAAAAAAACCTTGGAAAGGGTCATGGAATGGGGTTGGCGGGAAACGAAATCAACATGAAAGCCCCCTTCAATGCATCATTCGAGAAATTCAAGAAGAAACATCTATTTGTGTGAATGAGTCACAAGTAGAGGACAAAGGAATCCTAACATGGACCTCCTTTGATGCTTTAGGAGTGGGTCTTCATCTCTTCTTGGTTCATCTTGATCCTCATTTTTCATTTCATACCCCTATAAAAAAAGAAGAAGGCATTTTAGATTGGAAATCCATCGACTGGATCAACGATTTTGATAATGAGGGGATTGCGAAAAATATACCTTATTTCTTGCCCGTTTTGTTACAATCCAACCAGCGATACCATTTTCACTGTACCTTTGAAAACAAGGTACTCAAACAAGTAGAACAATACCCTTTGATGGAGCCGATGCTATGAAAAAAATAAGTACACTTGGAATCTTGCTTTTGATGTTATTTGCTTTTATCTCTTGTGAGTCAATTTCTCAAACCATAGATTATTCTGATGACGAACCGTTTATTATCGAAATGAAGTCAGATACGTTAAAGATTTTACAACTCACCGATCTTCATTTAACGTATGGCATCGATTTTAATGATCGACAAACATTTAAAAACATCAAAACCATGGTAGAAAGCGATGACTTTGATTTGGTCGTTTTCACAGGAGATTTGACCATGTCTCCCTCAGGGCCCAGGCTATTTTTACAACTCATTCACTTTATGGAAACACTGAAAACCCCTTGGACGTTTGTCTTTGGCAATCATGAAACAGACTTTCATCCACATAGCCAATATGTTAACCGTATTCCTCAGACAGAATTCTTGTATTTTAAAGTCGGTCCGGATTTAGAACTTGGTGGAGTGGGTAACTTTCGAATTCAAATGAATTACCAAGGCAATCCCTTTCAGATGCTTTATTTTATGGATTCTCACGCTGAGAGAAAAGTATATACAGAAGAAGAAGGCATATACGACTATTTGAAACCCTCTCAAGTCATGTGGTATGAAACACATGTTCAAACCGATACAGTGAATTCGCTACTGTTCATTCATATGCCCCTAAGACAATATATGAATCCCACCAATATCACTGGTCGCAAGGAAGAAGCTGTGTATCCTCAAGGAATGGATACGGGAATGTTTGATAAAATGCTTGAGCATGGCCGTACGAAGGCGGTGTTTGTCGGACATGATCATTTGAATGACTTCTCTTTTGATCGAGACGAAATTCTTCTTGCCTATGGGCTTATCTCTGGATACAATGCCTATGGTTCATTTGATCGAGGCGGAAGAATCATTGAAGTTTCCGTTCAAGGTATCATTCACACCTATGTCAAATCGCACAAGGAAGTGTCTTCATGAGAAACCATGAGAAAGTATTGATTGCAATGCATCTTTCTTCCATTTCCTTGATTCTTTTTTGGTTACTTGGATGGATACCTCTTTTGTTTTTACCAGTCCTTGCCTTCGCATATGCGATATGGAAGGGAGTGATTTCTCGTGACTGATCTTATTTTAGGAGTCTTGATATATTCTTTATGGATTGGCTTTGTTGGCGGGTTTATCGTTGTTTGGATTCTTCGTTTCTTGGTGTTATTCCAAGCAAAGGTTTCAAGAAAAGAGTTTCTTATTGGCATGTTCATTCCAGGAAGCATCGGTCTATACGCACTACATCTTCCAAAAACACGTTTGAGTTCATATTATAATGTTGCTGTGGTAATACAGTTCGTTTTAATTGTCCTTGGGTCACTTTGGGTGGTATATACCCATTTTATGTAAACAAAAAAAGGGTCCTTCTGCGGAAGAACCCTTTTCATTATTGTTTCTGTAACTTAAGATTTCGCCACAAGGTAAAACCACTGAATGCAAGTAAGATAATCATACCAACCAACGAAGTATTTACAATCGAGATGTATCCATAATCGAATTGATTGGGATCGATGTGTTTTAGATAAATCCCTAAATATGCCCACGCTAAAACGAGTCCATAGCCTACATTTTTTTGAATCCACAAAGTAAGAAGCCCGATGACGACACCAACAAGTAAAATGACAATCGTTTGTAGGTTCGCGCCAACCGTGTTATTGGGTAATCCTAGTCGAACCAAATAAGTGGTTACGTTAGCAATCGTCGCGACGGTAATCCAGCCAAAATATATACCAAACGTGACTTTAGTCAGGGTGTTTACTTTTTTAAATTGGAATGAAATGAGAATTAACATAACTAAAATAAAGAGCATTAGGAGCAAAGAAAGTAAAATGACACGATAATGCCATGCGAAAATCCAAATGAAATTGGCAATCGATGACAATGAGAAATACAAATTAACCTTCGAATAAACGGCTTGTTTTTCTGGGTCGGCTACTGCATTGATTCCTTTCAGTTGTGTATAAACATACCATCCAAGCAATACATAAATCAAACCCCAAATCGAGAAAGTCAATCCAGTTGGAGCGAATAAATTAAAGTAGGAGTCTGAGACTTCGCCAGTTGTGATATTATTGATTGGGATAATGTTGGCCAATGCATTAACAAAAACCATGAGACCATAAGTGATTGCCGTAATGAAGACTAGGTTCTTTGGAAATAGTAAGGTCTGAATACATTTCTTCATGCTTGTGATACCCCCGATTTGATGACGTATCTACATTATAATCCGTTTATGAAAAGAGAGCAACCCCTGTGCATTCATTCATTCACTCATTGACAAACAATGAAATGATTTGCTATAGTATCAAGTGTAAAAAAAAGGAGATTTCAAATGAAACCGAATAAGATTGCGCTTTTTTTATTGGTCGAATTGGTACTGTATATCTTTATCTTGTTTGTCCCTAATGTTCTACCAAGTGGTGTATTTCATTTTACTTCCATTGTCGTGTGTTTGTTGTTCTTACTTCTGAATAAGGTGAATTCCAAAAAATGGAATATCATCCTGATCGGTATGATTTTTACAGTGATTGCGGACTACTTTTTAACGTTGCGAGGAACAGAGCAATTACTTGGTACCATCTTCTTTGCATTTGCTCAACTGATGTTTGGACTGGTGCTTCATGTTCAAGAACTTACATACAAAAGAAGATTCTTGATTGCACGCTTGGTATTTGTGCTCATATTTTTGGGAATTAGTTATATAGTGGTTGGAAGTGCAATCGATGTACTTGTCATTGTTGCGGTCTTTTATTACTCCAACTTGATATATAACGCAGCTGTGGCTTGTAGATACTGGCGACGTGATTGGTTGTTTGCACTTGGACTGCTCTTTTACATTTGTTGCGACACTTTAGTGGGATTGTCTCAAAGCGCTGCGTATTTGTATTTAGCTCCAGATTCCATTTGGGTGTTCTTACTGAATTTTCCAATCAATCTCATTTGGTTGTTTTATTTACCTTCTCAAATACTGATTGTTTTATCTACTCAAAAACATTCATAATGAAAGATGGACGAGTCGTAATCAACTCGTCCATCTTTTTATTTTTCTAGCATTATATTGAGAATCACTCGATCGGTATCTTTCATACCTTCTGAAGCAATTCTTCCGACCGCTTGAATGGTTTTATCCGCATCTTCCCCTAAAAAGCCAGCAAAAGGTTGATAGCTTTTGTTTTCCATTGCTAGAAAATGAGAGACACAGGCTGCTTCAATTCCAGTGGCGATTTTTGAGGCACAAGAGGCCTTTGCGCCATCACAAACAATTCCAGAAGCATCCGCTAGGGCGTTTGTAACTGTCATTTTAACTTGTTCTAAAGTGCCACCAGCCAAATAAGTCACTGCCGCTCCAGCCCCCGCGCAGGCACTAATCGCACCGCAAAACGCACTGAGTCGACCAATATAGTTTTTTTGATAAATGGTTAATAAGTTGGATATTGCTAATCCTCGGTAGAGTTGTTCTTCACTTAAGTTCATTTCTTGGGCATAAACAACGATTGGTATCGACGCTGCGATTCCTTGGTTTCCTGAACCTGAATTGGTAATGACTGGTAAGTCTGAACCACACATCCGCGCTTCAGATGCGGCGGCGGCATGACCTTTCATTTTTCCATATACAGTCGGATAGTGTTTCAAAATAGAATTCCCAATGGAAACTCCATACGGGTTAGTTAGTCCTTCATAAGCGATGGCCATGTTGTATTCCACTTGTCGATGCAATGCTTTTTTTAGTCGTTGCCAGTCGGTGTTTGACGCAAAATTAACTATGCCTTCAATCGTCATAAAATCACGATTTGTCATTTTCCCTTGATAAAAACGTAAGGAGCCTTCTTCCTCGTGAATAATAGTTCCATTATGAACAATCTTTGTTATGTTTGTATGGAGGTTTTTAACTTCTACTTCCACATACTGATGATTTGTACCTAATTTTAGTATAAAATGCAAATTAAGTTTCGTTTCTAGAAGATCCACAGTTGTGATGTTTTGTGCTAATAAAAGCCGCATTTGAATTCGATCTTCTGGTGAAATGTCTTCCAGGACTTGGAGTTCTTTGCTAGAGTTCCCACCAACCACGCCTGCAATAGCACTGGCTTTTATTCCTATCAATCCACCTGTATTTGGAACTGTCACACATCGAATGTTTTTGATTAACCCACCACTTGCATAGATGTGGATATGATCAGGAGCTTCTCCTAAAATTTCTCTTGCCTTCGCGGCGGCATAAGCGATTGAAATGGGTTCGGTACATCCTAGTGCAGGAATGAGTTCTTCTCGTAATATTTGGTAGAACTCTAATTCATTATCTATCATAGATATCCTCGGTTCATAAAAAAGTAAAAGTGATTATCATGTAAAACAAATGGTAGCTAGTTCATACTATCACGTCTGTCTCCTGTTTGTCAATTTCAGATGATGCAGATTTCCACACCCTATTACTATGCTAAAGCAATTCGAATAATTGTACTTGTATTTCGGCGATTTTTCCCAGTCGTATTGACAAGTGACAAGTTGTCATATTATACTTTGGACATATTACTTGACGATATTTGTAGAATTCATCCAATTTATGTGTAAAGAAAAATCAATTAATAGGAGGAAATGGGTGTTATGAAAAGAATAATGAAATGTTTGACTTTGTTACTTCTTATGGGAGCTCTTGTAGGTAGCGTTTTGGCTTGCCAAACAACACAAACGACAACGACGATAAAACCTGGGGTAGCGTTAGCTGGAGATTATGCAATCGACATTGAAAATTTAGGGATGCCTCTGGTCTTCTATTTGCGGATACATGCAGACTCGTCCTTCGAATTATCGAGTAGTCGATTGTTTGATGTGGACAAAGGCAAAGGTACCATTGGACACAGCAGTGGAACGTATATGATGATTTATAGTGATTCCACTTCCGAAACACCAAAGACTGCCACATTCACCGTAGATAATCTAAATCTGGTATTTTCTACAAATTTACCTTATGGGACATCCAATATTACTTTTATGAAAGTCGATGAAGATGACCCAGAAATCATCTACGTGTTAACAGCACTTCGTTATTATCAGGAATCTCATTGGGGAGATTATGTAGGATCCCACACAATAGAAGACATCAAATACAATTACTCGCTTTCTTTGGGTCTGGGTGGATTTTATAAGATTATTTCAAGATATAGCATTTCTGGAACCGCCTATGAGTATATCGAACATGGACAGTTTAGGGTCAATGAAACGACCATCTCACTAAAACCAGACGGTTCGGATGCTTTTATCGAGGGCACTATTGTAGGAGTTGGCAGTTATCAAGTATCACTGAAACTTACTTCTTCAGGAGCACGTGAAGTACAAACCGTAGCCATTCCTGTGGATGGAGATTTCACTCTCGCAGGCATTTATGAAATCAATGCTTACGATGTAGGCCAAACCATTATCTTATACTTAGCAATCACCGGTGACCGTGCTTTTAAATTAAGTTATGGTTATAATTCCACGGTATTTATCATAGAAGGAGTAGTGGAAACAGCAGGGTTACAATATCGATTAACCTATTCGACAGGATCCATTCTCATCGATGCTATCGGAGATAACTTAAAGATTTTATCGAACATTGTCATTCAAGACACGACTATTTTATACACGAAATCAGATGGTCTTGGTGGAAGTCATCAACTGATGGCTCAAAACCTCGATAACAGGAGTATATACGGAGAATACTCAGTAGTGCTCAGTGCAGACCATCAATATAAAGTCGTCTTGGAACTATTAGCTGGAAATCGTTATGTTATTACATCCAAATGGACTCATGCAAGTAATGATTTCTCTTATGTAGAAACGGGTACTTTTACTAAAGTTGGGGAAGTATTTACCCTTTTACCACTTGGGAAGGACCCAGTAATCGGAAGCATCCAATCAGATGGATCCATCCAAATTACGATTCAGCCAGCTCCATCAGCTAGTAGAAGTGCTGCTCATTTAAAATTCAAAGCTCCGAACTTTGTAGGCACCTATGTGGGATTTAAAACACAATCTGCTGGGAAGACGAAGATGTATGAAACCACTGCGACACTTACTTTACTTGCAAATGGAACGTATACCTATGTGGGTGAAGATACCGTCAATGGACCTGTCAGTGAAAATGGAACCTATACCGTTCTTGACAATGTGATTACATTTACCATCGGAGGATCCTCAACAACGTTCGTAGGCACGTATGCGAACGGAGTATTATCCGTATCATTTAAAGTATCCACGATGTCCACCAGCAGAACTGAAATTTTGTTTTATTCACGGGAACTACTGGGAGAATTTGGTGGACAGTATGTAATTGGTGAGGCAACTTATGATGTTGCACTGTTATTAAGAAATGATGCGACCTATCTACTCACAATCACACAAGGAGAAAATGCAATATTAGAAGAAAGTGGCGTCTATAAGTTTGAATTTACTGGTCAAAAAATACTTGTGTTGAACAGAACAGGCAGTAGTAGAGTTGTCACATTTGATGTAGAAGGACTAATTTTTGGCTATTTGGTTGGGATCAATTTTGAAGCAATTCGCTTAACAAAAGTAAAATAAAATAGAAGAAACAAGACGAGGAGATAACCATGAAAACAGCAGAAAGCTTCTTCAACTGGGCATTTAAAACCAGAGCAAACACCGTCGCAAAGCTTCATAACAAGGAAGAAATGTCAAACGAAAAAATATTTTTGAGTTTTTGTTCACACGATCCTGCTTTAATTTCCAACGGACCCGCAGGTTTGAATGCATCGATTAAAGGCATCGGATTTATGCCAAAACCAGAATATCTTGAAGAAACACTTGCCGCGTATATGGAACACATCAATAGTTACGATGGCAATGACAAAGAATATTCTCAACGTGGATTGGGTGTTTTAATGAAATATATGTATAGCCCAGAAGCTCATCATCGAATTGATTTTACTTGCATTGGCAGCTTAGAAATGGCAAAGAAACATAGTTATGCAAACTATCTCGTCAATCCTGAAGCTACGGTTTTATTTTATCAACCACCGATGATTAGTTATGAGTTACGTGGGAAAATGGAAATTCATGACGAAACCACTTCTGGAAAAAGAGAAATCTATCAACAATTCATCAATGCTCAACATGACGTCTATCATCGTCCAGACAAAACTCGTTGGTTACGATATCCAGCCTACGTGTTCCGTATTGAAGAAATCTATGATAACTGTGTTACCAAAGACGGTTTTGGAACCAAAATGGAATACCCATATTTATAATTGTCAAAATAAATGGCCGCAGCCAACACCGACTGCGGCCAAACCAATTCAGTTTTGAACTCTATTGAAAAGAGGGAATCTATGATCAAAAAAGTGAGCATTCTGTGGATGCTTTTCCTCCTAGGGTGTAGTTTGTTTGGATGCCAAGCTTCAGAATATCCCCGAAGACTCGATGAAACAAACACCTTATATGTGGGCTCGGTTGCCTCTTCTTTTCCGGTTTCCTTTATGCCTTGGTTATCGAGAGAAGGAGTCGCTCCAACCATTGCTAGTATGCTTTACAGTACCTTGTTTTCCTACGATGAAGACACTGGACAGTTCGTCAGTTTGTTGGCCAAAGAATGGTATTATGTCGATGAAGATGGACAAGCCATTGTGGATGAATCAGGGAAAATCGATTATGATCGTCTAGAAGAAATTTATGGAACCTCTTCGAAAACTTATTTACCGGTGAAGATTATCTTAAACAAAGGTATTACTTGGTCCGATGGCGAAGCATTCACGGCAGAAGATGTCTATTATACGTTTGATATTGGAACCAACAATGCACTCTCCAATCATGCAGGAGCGTTAGCATGGACCAGCGACTTACAACACACACACCGAAATGGAGTCTTGACAAAACAAGGCATTTTTACCTATCACCATGGAGCCAGCCAACAAGGCTATTTCATTGAAGAAGAAGATGCCGATTACGTCCTTTATCTGCATGTAAATAAGGTTCTTGGGGCAGTAACTACTTTATTTACCACGATTTTAATATTACCAGAGCACATCTGGAAACCAATTGTGAGTGTGAACAATCAACTAAATAGCAAAGACCCTTCCGTGGATTCCTTACATCAATATAAAAACCCCGTAGGATGTGGTCCATTCTTACTTGATGTGGCTCGTTCCAATGCACAAGTCATCACCTTACAACGAAGGGTGGATTATCACATTACCGATGACGAGGGAGGTCCTCTTTATAAGGTAGATACGATCAAATTACTTTTATATCAAGAACTCAATGTCGCGATCTATGCGCTCTTAAAAGGGCATATTGATGTGCTTGATGCTTCAGTATCAAGTAACTACATGTCTTTGTTTGATCAACGTGAGGATTTATTCTTATCCAATGCAGAAGGAACCTTTGCTCAAACCTTGGTGCTCAATATCAATCCAGTAGCTCTTGAGAAAACGCCCATTCGGAATGTGCTTGCCAACATAGACTTTAGAAAAGCGCTCGCATTGGCGGTAAACCAAGATGAACTCATCAATCGGGTGTTGAATCAATCCGGAAGGGTAATGTCCAATGGATTGATGCGTGAAAGTTTGGTGGATTTCTTTAATCCTACAGCGGATACATTGCCTACGAATGTGGAAGAGCGTTTAACGCTTGCCAATCAATTACTCGATACTCACTATCCAAACAAAGACGATCAAGGGTATCGAATGCTTGGTGAAAGTCGGATGACATTTCATATTTTAGGAACACCAGGAGAACAAGAAGTCATCTCTTACCTTCAAATCCAATTTCAAAAAATTGGCATAGAAGTCAAGTATCAAGCAAAAGGATCTTCTCCAGAAAAGACATTTTTGTATACATCCAAGTTTGATATGACCATTCAAGGAGTTACGTTTTCGATTTCCAATGTGGATATTATGTATATGGCTCACTTTGTAACAATGGGAACGTCTTCGAATTATGGAAGATTAGCAAATAGTGTTTTAACTTCGAAAATAAACGAAATGAGAACGACTCTGAATTTAAACCGAAAATACGAGTTAATCTATGAATTACAACCGATGATTGCGGATTTATACTATAAGATTCCACTTTATAGTTCGAATGTTTTGTCAGTAGCTCGGATTGATCGCTACACAGGATATGTGAGTGTAGCTGGATCGACTGTGTTTAATTCCGAGTCACTTCAAAATATCACTCGAGTAGGATAGGAGGAGCCATGCAAAAAGGTTATGTATTCAAACGCATCCTCTATGCCATCTTTATTTTCTTTATCGTGATGACCCTAAACTTTTTCATTCCTAGAATCGGGGTAACTGACCCCGCAGAGCGGTATTATCCCCCACAAGGAAATATGAGTGAGATTGAATATGACATCATTAAACAAGTCACGAGAGAACAATATGGATTTGATGTTTCAACGTTTCAACAATATCTCAATTATGTCGAAAAACTAAGTCGTTTTGATTTGGGTACATCATTTAAGAGTGGATCTCCTAAGGTAAGCGATCTAATCGCACAACGATTGCCTTGGACACTTGTGTTGTCGGTTACCAACTTAATCATTTGCTTATCAATTGGTATTTCATTGGGATCAATCGCAGCTTGGAAACGTGGAAGGTGGCAAGATACGGCTCTACTGAATGCTTCCACGATTTCAACAGCACTTCCTGGTTTCTTCATTGCCCTAATTTTATCGTTTTACTTGGGATTTGAGTTAGAGTTGTTTCCTGCATATACCAACCCCAATATGATAAGTCAATTTGATTGGAGTTTTGAGGCCATCAAAGTGGTGATTGCAAACGCAGCACTTCCGATTATTAGTATGTCCATAGGGGGCATAATTTCTTATGCCCAAGGGACAAGAAATTCTGTGATTGCGGTTACCAATGAAGACTTTATTTTAACTGCAAGATCCAAAGGACTCAGTCAACGACAAGTACTTTATAAGCATACTCTTCGAAATGCGATGTTACCGATTGTAACGTCGATTGGGATGTCGATTTCTGGACTCATTGGAGGAGCGGTAATCATCGAACAAATCTTTAATTGGAACGGGATGGGAACATTATTTTTAGAAGCTAACTCGACCAATGACTATCCATTAATGATGGGAGTTATGTTATTTATGTCCAGTTTCGCGATTGTAGCGAACTTAGTAACGGAACTTTGTTATTCGTTGCTTGATCCTCGAGTTACGGTAGGTGAGAGACGATGAAATCATTCATGAATGGATTAAAAGAAATGCTTTCAGGAATATGGGGATTCATACGAAAGTTGTGGCGCCACCCCAAAGGAAGAATCGGCTTAATCATTGTCATTCTTTTGGTTGTATGTGCACTTTTCGCTCCATGGATCGCTCCTTATGATCCATATGATGTGACCCAGCGTGCTCAAAAGGGATTGTCCCCATCTTTTCAACATTTACTTGGAACGACGATTACGACAGGACAAGATATTTTTAGTATGTTGATTTATGGAACGCGAGTTTCGTTGACCATCGGAGTAGTCACAGGAGTTAGCTTGGCTTTTCTAGGTGCATTAATGGGGATTTGTGCAGGTTACATTGGTGGATTTGCAGATACCTTGATTATGCGTATCGTTGATGTCTTGTTGGTGATTCCTACCTTACCACTAACCATTGTTCTGACCAATTTATTTGGGAGAAGCTATTTGATGATTATTTTAATCTTTACCTTGTTTGGCTGGACTGGACTTGCCAGAGTCATCCGGTCTTTGGTATTGGTACTAAAAAACGCGAATTATGTAAAAGCAGCGGAGTTAGCAGGAGCTTCGAGGTGGCATATCATGATGAAACACATCTTGCCTGGAACTTCACATTTATTGATTATGTCAACAGCTTTGACCTCAGCAGGAATCATGGTAGCAGAAGCCGGTTTATCATTTTTGGGACTTGGAGACCCTACAGCAATCTCATGGGGAAAAATGTTGGCAGAAGCCCAAAGTGGTGGAGCGTTATTGTTTGGCCATTGGTGGTGGATCATCGCTCCTGGGATTGGGATTTTCTTAGCAGTCTTTTCGTTCATGAGAATAGGTTTGGTCATGGAAGAAGTGTTTAATCCCAAAATGAAGCAATCATCTAATATCTATAAGTTGTTTAAAAACCTAAACAATACGTATATAGAAGAAGTGTTTTCATCCATGTCAGAAGCACAAATCTTAGGCGTTGGTGGTGAGCAATCATGAAAGATTTGATGTTAAAAGTTCGAAATTTAAAAGTCATATTTCCCAATCAAATGGGGGTATTAAAAGCAGTCGAAGGAATCGATTTTGATATTCCAAAAGGAAAATGTGTTGCTATTGTTGGGGAATCCGGATGTGGAAAAAGTGTAACAAGCTTAGCCGTAATGAAGTTATTAAATTCTCCTCCCGCAATGGTAAGGGTTGATGAGTTAGTCCTTGATGGAGCGGATTTAAAAGACTATACCGATCAAATGATGCAAGAAGTCAGAGGAAAACAAATCTCGATGATTTTTCAAGATGCGATGACCGCATTAAATCCGGTTATGACCATTGGAAAGCAAATAGATGAAGTATTCATTCGTCATGGAAAAATGGATAAAGGCGAAGCGAGAATTGCGACGATCAAAGCATTGGAATTGGTCGGTGTGCCAGAACCAAAATCGAGGGCTAATCAATTTCCACATCAATTATCAGGTGGTATGAGACAGCGTGTATTGATTGCTATGGCGTTTGCTTGTATGCCAAAACTCATCATCGCGGATGAACCAACGACTGCTTTGGATGTTACAATCCAAGCTCAAGTATTGGATGTCTTATCCGACATGCAAAAAAAACATGAAGTATCGCTGTTATTGATCACTCATGATTTATCGGTTGTTGCAAATATGGCAGATACCATTTATGTGATGTACAGTGGAAAAATTGTGGAAAAAGCAAAAGTTCGTGAACTGTTTTTACATCCCCATCACCCATATACTATTGGTCTGTTGGGTAGTATTCCCAAACTGAGTGATGAAGTGCATAAATTTGTGCAAATACCAGATGCAGTACCCCATCCAATGTTTAAACCAACGGGTTGCTATTTTCATCCCAGATGTTCACATTCCACATTGAAGTGTAGTCAAGTTATGCCTCCATTAAAAACGTTACTCAATGGCAGAGAAATTCGTTGTTTTCATCCGCAAAACGTCGTTGATTTCGAGGAGGTAGCCCATGAGTAAACCCATTATATTATCAATGAAAAACGTTAGTGTCCACTTCCCAGTCAAAGGAGCACTCCCATTTTCAAAAAAACGTGTGGTTTCTGCAGTAAGTGATGTCTCTGTTGATATTTTCCAAGGAGAAACATTTGGAATTGTTGGCGAATCAGGGTGTGGAAAATCTACCTTAGCAAACGCAATGATTGGCTTAGTTAGGCCAACCAGCGGAGAAGTACTTTTCAAAGGTAACAAACTCTATTCGTTGTCCCCTCAGGAGTTTAAAGAAATCAGACGTGACATGCAAATGATTTTCCAAGATCCTTTTTCTTCTTTAAATCCACGTTTTAATGTCTACCAAATCATCTCTGAACCAATGAAAATCAGGGGTGGTGCAAGCGTCGATGAAATGAAAAAGCGGGTCATTGAGTTGTTGGAATTAGTTGGTTTGTCCGAAAAGGATCTGTATCGATATCCAAGTGATTTTTCAGGTGGACAGCGTCAACGAATTGGCATTGCACGGGCGATTATTTTAAATCCTGACTTTTTAGTTTGTGATGAACCAGTTTCAGCTCTCGATGTTTCGGTGCATGCTCAAATCTTGAATTTGTTGATGGAACTTCAAGAAAAACTAAAGATGACTTACGTCTTTATTTCACATAATCTAGCGGTTGTGAAAAGCATATGTGATCATATGGTGGTGATGTATTTAGGAAATGTGATGGAATCTGGTTCCACCAAAGCAATCTATCAACATCCACTACATCCTTATACCAACGCCTTATTATCGGCAGTTCTTGATGTCGATCTCGATAACAAAAAGGAACGCATTTTACTACAAGGAGATATTCCATCGCCCATCAATCCACCAAGAGGGTGTCGCTTTTATCAACGATGTCCTTACGCGATGAAAGGATGTGTGGACAAAAAACCAGCACTCATAGAAATTGAACCAGAACATTTCGTCGCGTGCCACTATATCAATCCTTTTGCTCAAGAAGAAATCAATGCAGGCCTAGCCAAGCCATTGAATCTGTAAGAAGAACTCTACGATGAAGATGAAATTAAAACAGGCATTTGGGATGTTTTTATCGGCTCAAATCATAACCTATACTTTTATCACACTCTTGCAAAAAGTCGAAGGAGTAACATTCTTATTATTCCTAGTCTTCATGCATGGGGGAATCTTATTGTTCATCTTTTCTAAAAAAATGTTTCGCCAATTGGGAGTGCAAGCAAAGCCTTTTTATAAAAGCAGTTATCTGTTACTTTCCTTTTACTTGCCATTGATGCTTTATCAATTTGCCTCCTACATCTTTGCATATCGCGTTGATATAGAAGCCAAATGGTGGATTACCATTGGAATAACTATTGTTGCAGTTGGGGTAAGTACCATTCAAAACATTCAGTTTTATCAAGCACTAAAATCAAATCCGATTTCCTCAGGCAAGTAGTCTCTTGCCTGATTTTCTTTTCACTCTTTTTCTTGCATATCAAGCATTTATGTCTTTGTGGTGTGCTATAATATTTTAAAATGGATGAGTATGTATACTCACCACTCATCGACGAAATAGAAGAGGTGACATTATGAATCAGGGTAATGCAATTACCCCCAAGCAAAATAGAAATTTGCTGATTTACACCGGAGCTCTATTGATTTTGTTAATAGCTTCCACGGTGATTTTTGGCTTTTATGTCTTAGCAATCACAGCCGTCTCCTACGGTGCTGCGATTGCAGTAGAAGTGTTGTTTGCCAAAGCAAGAAAACGCAGTATTGATGTTTCATGGTATGTTTCACCACTCGTGTTTGCGCTATTGATGACTCCAACGATTCCTTTGTGGATTGTGGCAGTTGGTTCTGCTTTCGGGGTTTTCTTTGGAAAAGCAGTGTTTGGTGGATATGGAAAAAACGTCTTTAATCCAGCAATCGTTGGATTGTTATTTATCTTAATTTCCTTTCCAGCATTTACAGCGGTTTCGTGGTTTGATCCGAATTTAGGATGGTACACGCCAGGAATCGATGCCGTAGCGGCAGCGACACCATTGATTGTTTTTAATCGTGGGGGAGAAATACCATACACTCTATGGCAAATGTTGAATGGGATGATGCCAGGAACCATTGGAGAAACATTCCGTTTGGGTATTTTGATATTAGGAATTTTATTACTTGTGTTGAAAGTGGCTGACTGGAGAATTCCACTTTTCTACTTAGCTACCGTATTTGGATTAAATGCCTTGGGTCAACTATTCGGGCTCACTGGTTTTAAAGATCCTATTATGTCGTTATTGCTAGGTGGTTTATTGTTTGGGGCATTCTTTGTCGCAACCGATCCGGTCACGGCACCGATGAAACCTTTGGCCAAGATTCTTTATGGAATAGGACTCGGATTTTTTACCGTAGTGATACGTAACTTCGCTACTTTCCCAGAAGGAGTAACTTTTTCCATCATTATTATGAATGCAATTGGACCACTTCTGGATACCATTGGAAAAGAAAAAGGTTTGTCTGTTGAGGAAACGGAGGCAGTCGTATGAATCAAAACATAAAAATGATACTCTTTGTTCTTGTGCTTGGATTGTTTACTTCAGGGATTCTTGTTGGGATGGATGCTCTTACAAGAGATCGTATCGAAGCCAACAAAAATTTTGACAATCAATCGACAGTCTTAATTGCGAATGGATACGCAAACCAGTTCACAGCCGCGAACATCAATACCTTCTTTAACGAGAAGATTGAAACGGTTGTCTTAGATGGCTATACGTTCTATGTTGGAAAAGACACAAATCGTATTAGTTTTCGGTTTATAGGTGGTGGAGTGTGGGGAGACATCATTGGGATTATTACCTTTGAGTCCGATTTTGTCACGATTGTCTCAATAACTATCCTTCAACAGGAAGAAACACCTGGACTTGGAGGCGTTGTTGCAGAGGCTCCGTATTTGGCACAATTTGTTGGAAAAACATTTGACCAAGCTTCAATAAAACGATATCCAGCGCCAAACACAGATGTCGCCTTATTCATCGAAATAAATAAAGACGATAATCAAGTGAATTTACCCAATGAAGTTGATAGTATTGTTGGTGCTACCAGAACTTCACAAGCTTTTGAATTTATCCTAAATACGAACTACGCTGCTCACCTCGCTGCGTGGAACGCACGGTAGGGGGCCAAAGTATGAAACTAATTCGAGTAAAATATACCAAGTGGTTTAACATCTCCAAAGATGGATTGGTGAAAAACAATCCAATCGTGATTGCGGTACTAGGGATTTGTTCTTCACTTGCGGTATCAAATAGAGTTGAAAACGCGATTGCAATGGGACTTGGAGTGACGTTTGTTGTCATGGCAAGTTCCGCAACCATTTCTTTACTACGTAAGTTGATTCCACCGAAAGTCCGGATGGTTACGTATATGGTTGTCATTTCTACATTTGTTATTTCCGTTCAAATGTTTTTAGCTGCTTATTTTCCAACCATTGCAAAGCAACTAGGAGCGTATGTTGGCTTGATTATTACCAACTGTATCGTGATGGGACGAGCTGAGGCATTCGCAGTCAAAAATCCAGTAAAGTATTCCTTAATTGATGGCTTTGCCAGCGGTATGGGGTATACCTTCGTGTTAGTGGTTGTCGCGATTGTGCGTGAGTTACTCGCAAATGGATCGATTCTTGGGGTTTCGATTATGGGTGCTAATTGGACAAATTGGGTTGTTATGTCCTTAGCTCCAGGTGGATTCTTCGTGCTTGGGCTCTTCATTTGGGGCATTCGTGAATTGACCAAGTATTATGAAACGACGTAAATATAGGATCATGGAGGGACATTAAATGGAACGATTAATCGAGTTACTTCTCGCAACATTAACCAACCATAACATAGCTCTTACCTATATTTTAGGTATGTGTCCACTGATTGCAATTTCCACCAATGTGAAAAATGCAAAAGGAATGGGACTCGCTGTCGTCTTGGTTGTAACACTAACCGCAGTGATCAACTATCCCATCTATCAATTGTTGAAAAGTACACAAACAGAACATTTATCATTGTTGGTCTTTATGATTACCATCGCTGCAACGGTTCAAATCTTAGAATTATTACTAGAAAAATATCTACCGAAGCTTTATAATGCGTTTGGTATCTACTTACCACTCATCACTGTGAACTGTATTGTATTGGCTGTTTCGTTGTTCTTTGTGAACCGCGAATACACCTTTGGTGAAACCGCTGTGTTTTCCTTTGGTTCTGCAGTTGGTTGGATGATCGCCATTATTCTTCTTGCAGGTATTCGTGAAAAAATGGCGAAAAATAGTGATTTACCAAAAGGGCTTGCTGGGAAAGGGATTGTTTTTATTGTCCTTGGAATTTTAGCACTTGCCTTTATTGGATTCACTGGCATCGCGAATATTTAGGAGGATTATATGAACATATACGTACCATTGATCCTCGTCGGAGTCATGCTTGTTATTACACTCATCTTGATTGGAATCAGTTATTTACTTGGCGGTGGTGGTGAAAAAATCATTACGATTAACAAACATACCAAAATTCCGGTGACTGGCGAAGAAACTTTATTAAATACCCTAGCTCAACAAAAAATCTTTATTCCTTCTGCTTGTGGTGGGAAAGCCACTTGTGGATTTTGTAAGTGTAAAGTAACCGAAGGCGGCGGAGAACGGAAAGCAATGGAAGATCCTTTCTTAAGCGAAAAGGAAAAAGCAGATGGGGTTCGCTTGTCATGCCAAGTAAAAGTCAAAGATAACATTTCGATTGAAATACCAGAAACCATGCTTTATGCTAAAGAATACCATACAGAAGTTGTCAATATTGAAGATCTGACCTATGATATTAAGTTGGTTCAGTTTAAACTAAAAAAACCCAATACAATGTCATTTAAGCCAGGTCAATATGCTCAAATTAAGGTTCCTGGGATTGATATTATTCGGGCCTATTCGATTGCATCCAATCCATCTCAAACCAATCAAATTGAAATGATCATCAGAATGGTTCCCAAAGGTCAAGCCACGGGGTTTGTACACAATGCTTTAGAAGTGGGCGATAAGATTATTGTTACTGGACCATTTGGTGATTTCTACTTGCAAGAAAACTCCAACAAAGATATGATTTGTATTGCTGGGGGATCGGGAAAAGCACCGATTCGTTCGATTCTTGCGTATTTAAAAGATCGTGGAATGCCAAGAAAGGTGAAGTACTTTTTTGGAGCCAAATCATTAAAAGATTTGTATTACACAGAGGAATTTTTGGAGTTGTCCAAAGAGTTTCCAAACTTTGAATACATTCCGGCATTATCGAGTCCACTTCCAGAAGACAATTGGCAGGGTGAAGTAGGACTGATTACGGATGTTGTGGATCGATTCACGGGTGATTTAACCGAATCTGAAGCGTATCTTTGCGGATCGCCTGGGATGATTGATGCATGTATCCGGGTATTGAATAAACACAAAATTTTAAAACAAAATGTATTTTACGATAAATTCTCGTAGTATAGTAACCGTGAGGTCTTCGCTTCACGGTTTTCATTTAGTAAGCATTGTGATACAATAGAAACAATTACTTGGTGAAAGGGTGATGAACATGGGGTTATCAAAGCGTCAAACACTTGGGGAAGAAATTGCCAATGCGATTTCACATGGAGTGGCGGGTTTATTTGGAATTGCCGGCTTGATTTTGCTTTTAGTCAAAAGTAGTAGTAGTGCAGAAGTATTCAGCTCCATTGTGTTTGGGTTTGGGATGATTTTACTATATGTAATGTCAACATTGTATCATTCATTTCGAAATGGCTCGACTGTAAAAAATGTCTTCAAACGGTTCGATCATATCGGAATTTATCTTTTAATTGGTGGAACGTTCGCTCCCATTTTCATTTTAGTGATTGAAAAACCGATGGGTTGGATTTTACTAGGAGTACAGTGGGCTATTATTATTTTAGGAACCATTTTTAAGGCCATTAAAATAAACAAATTTAGTAAGATTCATTTGTTTTTATTCTTACTCCTTGGTTGGAGTGGTTTTACCCTCATCGGACCTTTGTATGATGTTTCTGTACCTGCATTTTACTTAATTTTAGCTGGAGGGATTTCGTATACCATTGGCGTTTTATTTTATGCCTTTAAATGGTTTAAATTCTCCCATTTTGTTTGGCATTTATTTGTGTTCATTGGGACACTCCTTCACTTTTTAGCCATCTATTTGTATTTGTATTAAGGTGAATCAATGTCGAAGTGGAGAAATGTATTCTTAGGAATTCTAGCCTTTCTTCTTTTACTGCCAATATACATGGCGATAGCTTGCATCGCCATCGTATTCCTACCATTTGATTTATTGAGTTTTCGTTTATCTCGATATGCTTTTTATTTCGGATATCATCCCTATTATCGTTTTAGCCTACAATACCAACTTTTCAGACAAGTTTACTCGAGGGACTTTCGTGTCTTAGCAACCAAGTTGGAAAACACTTCTGTGTTTCGAATAGAAGCGATTGATGAAGTCATTGATATTGTTTCCATGGAACGAATGGATTATTTCTTTGAAGAGAATGGGAAACTTATTGTATCCATAAGGCACATTCATGAAGATCATCACCATGAAGTATCGATGTCCTTTTTTGAGCACTACTTCACAAAGATTTCAAAACCAAATGGGGATAGAAGTTACCGGATCATCTTAGTAACTCCTTCCAATCAAGAATCAATGGATTTTGTATTATCATCCTCTACAGATAAAGAAATTCATCAATTCATGTCTTTGAAGCAATTTACAAGTTTTGTGAAAGGGATTCAATAATCCATTCATAAATCTTATGAAACTCCCACATCACATCCATTGAGTTTTCAAAGGAATTGTGAGAAAATAAAGAAGCAATTTTGGAATGGAAATGGGGAAAACTATGAAAAAGAACCTTTGGAAGTCGTTTGTAAATTATCTTGTAAAAACATTAAATGGAATGGCTTTGGGACTATTTGCGACCTTAATCATCAGCGTGATTATTCGTCAATTAGGAACATTGCTTTCCATCGATGCCTTGATTACGCTTGCCAATGCTCTTCGAAGTTTAATGGGAGTGGGAATCGGTCTTGGGGTTGCACATAGTTTAGGATTAACGGGACTTAAATTGATTGTTGGAGCTGTGGCAGGTGGAATCGCGACACAAGTAGGACCAGCTGATCCGGTTGTCGCTTACTTGACCACTGTCGCTGTAGTGGAATTTTTCCGACATGTGTTGAAAAAGAAAACGCCAGTCGATATCTTAATCATCCCTCTTATAGGCTCTCTCATCGCTTTAGGAGTCACTTCCCTCATTGGACAACCAGTTGCTTCCTTTATGGCTGCATTGGGCGAATTCATTCGGGTAGCAGCGATTCAACAACCGATCATTATCGGGATTGTGGTTGCGGTCGTCATGGGAATGGCATTAACGGCACCAATTTCTTCTGCAGCGATTGCGATTGCCATTTCACTTGGTGGAATCGGTGGTGGAGCAGCGGTAATTGGTGGTGCCGTACAAATGATTGGATTTGCGGTAATGTCTCGCAAAGATAACAACATTGGTGGTGTATTATCAGTAGCGTTTGGTACCTCCATGTTACAATTTAAGAATATTATTAAGAAACCGATTATTTGGTTACCCACGATTATTGTCTCAGCGATTTTAGGTCCGATTTCCACAAGTGTTTTTCAAATGACGACCGATGCCAGCGGAGCTGGAATGGGGACGGCTGGATTGGTAGGACAAATCGCAACGATTTCATCGATGGGCTCCAGTGGTTCAACGTTGTTATTGATTGGATTGATGCACATCGCACTTCCTTTGGTCTTAGTTTTTGGAATCGATCTTTTCTTCCGAAAAAAGGGCTGGATTGTCAAGGGAGATTTGGCTTTAGCAGAAGAAATTCAAAAATAAAAGAAAACGACTTCAATCGAAGTCGTTTTCTATCAGGATTCTTGTAAACGCAAGTGAATGGTATTGTCATCTGGGTCTTTTGTCAGGTAACCAGAGTTGGTTTCTTCCACAACAAAACCCAAATCCTTCAAGTTGTTTAAGGACTCATTCATGGTTTCACAGTTTGGAAAACGAATCATACAAGAAACCATTCCTAAACTTTGTGGGTTTCGTTTCGGGATTCCTTTTCCAAGCCAGGTATTGAGCCCAAGGTGATGATGGTATTGTTGGTCAGATAAGAACAATGCGCCAGGAAAGTTTTCTACCATGGGGTGAAATCCGATGGCGTTTTCGTAGAAGACTCGACTTTTTGCTAAATCACGAACATACAGATGAATGTGACCAAGCAAGGATCCGTCTGGAATCCCAGCATATGGTTCTACATGTTCTGCTTCGTAATACAAACCCGGATAATCCAATTCTTTTGTAAACATCTTCAGTTCTTTGAACTCATCATACCACATTCGATGATCGCGATCTGAATAAACTTCAATCCCGTTTCGATCGGGATCTTCTAGGTAAAACGCCTCAGATACCCCATGGTCTGCAGAACCAGTAACGGGGATTTGTTTCACAATTAGGTGGCGTAAAAACCGCCCTAAATCTTGACGTGTCGGGAGAAGAATGGCAAAGTGATATAAACCTGCTTGTTTCTTTATATAGGGCAAGGTAGGCGTTTGCACTAGTCGAAGGAAGGGTTGAAAATCTTTGGTGCCTAAGATTGCACTACCTTCGGTTTTTTCAAGGATGGTAAAACCAAGATCGTGATGATAATATTGTAAAGAACGAGCAAGTGAGGATACATTTAATTCAATTTGGGTTACTCTCGTTCCAGTCATAAATTCATTCGATGTCATCTTATCAATTCCTTTCTATTTAATATTATAAATCATTTTATAGATTAACTCTTGAATAATGCACTCCAGACGCATATGTGTATAAAAAATTCGAGTGCTTTTGAGTAAAAATAAGTTGCAATTTAGGCCTGAATTTGTTAATATAGATATCGGCCTAAAAAAAGGCCTATTGGCAGCAGGTTATTAGACTTGCGGTCCTGTGGTGTAGTGGTTAACATGCCAGTCTGTCACACTGGAGATCGCGGGTTCAATTCCCGTCGGGACCGCCAAAACGCGCGCTCATAGCTCAATTGGATAGAGCGTTTGACTACGGATCAAAAGGTTTCGGGTTCGACTCCTGATGAGCGCGCCATCATTTTTTTCGGGAAGTAGCTTAGCTTGGTAGAGCGCCTGGTTTGGGACCAGGAGGTCGCAGGTTCAAATCCTGTCTTCCCGACCATTCATTTTTCCCACCTTTCAAGTATTGGTTCATCCAGTGTTGGACCCATAGCCAAGCGGCAAGGCAAGGGACTGCAACTCCCTGATCGTTGGTTCAAATCCGACTGGGTCCTCCAAATTAATCTTGAATTGGTTCGGTTATACGAGCTAATTAAACAAATTCACGCCCTTATAGGGCGTTTTTTGTTTTTAAAGAACTTATCACACCAGCATTCAAACATGAAAATCACCATATAAAGGCAAAAAATGACAAAATCGATTTTTTTACTTTTCATAAGGGAAAAAAATACAATCAAAGTTAAGGAAATGCTAAAAATTTGAATTAGAAGTTACTACTTAGTCAAACTAGGTGAAGGTATAGATACAGAATTCGTGAAAATAATAACTAGGGTAAGAAGTTGGGTAAGTAATTTTTATTGAGAATGTTTGAGATACATCACCAACATTTTAATATAAAACGATATATCTTACCTTTGAGCATCCAGATACATTTGGTATTCAAACAATCGACAAACGGTGTGAACTCATCAAAACTCAAGTGGATACAAATGAAAGAGTGTACTTTTTCTATGACTTCCTACATTGACTTTTTTGTTTACCTTGAGAGTTCATGGATATAGATTACGTTGCAAATTTTAATTAAGTACTCACAGAATGTGGATGAAGTTAGTATACTTTTACTCAAGCAAAGAAATCAAATACATTGGATATCTTGTAGTATAATGGGATTACGTATGAAGCAAAAGTCATTGATATAAGGAAGCAACGTATGCAAATAACTAATTCATCCATCCAAGAGTTTATAAAGACACTAGAGCCGAATCGACAAGCAGAAATCAATCAGCTCATCGCTATTGGAAAAAAACTGACAAATAAAGAACCCGTTTTATGGGGTTCCATTGTCGGATTTGGTCATCTTCATTACCAATACGAAAGCGGACATTCCGGAGACATGCCATTGTTTTCCTTTGCATCTCGGAAAAATGCATGGACTCTTTACTTGTCCTTTGATATTCAACAATTTTCAAAATTGGCTTTCTTAGGAAAACACACGATTGGAAAAGGCTGTCTTTACATCAAGAAGCTAGCCGATATAGATATAGAAGTGCTAGAATCATTGATTAAAGAAGCCATGGAAGTAATCAAAGCGTATCCGTTTATACAAGTAATTTCATAAAAAAAAGGACGAATTTTTTCCATTCGTCCTTTATCAATTTTCTTACAAAACAATGAAATTGTGTTCAAAAAAGTAATTTAGAATCGTTTTGCGGGTTACAATTCCTAAAAACATATTATGATCGTTTACAACAGGTACAAAGTTTTCATCCGTTGCTTTGATAATCAATTCCGTAATGTTGGCGTTGATGTTAATGGCTTGGTAATCACGATTTCGTTTGACGCTGGATACCAAACGATCATTTGCTTTGGACAAGCAAAAATCATCGTGTTTTTTGATATCCCACAATAAGTCACCTTCGGTAAGGGTACCTACATAATATCCATCTCGACTAATAATAGGGACGGAAGTATAACGAAACTTTTCTAATTTTTCAATGGCTTCTGTCAAAGTATAATCATCGTATAGAAAGACAACTTCTTCTTTAGGGCGAATAAACGCTACAATATTCATCGTCAATTTCCTCTCTTTTCATAAAATTATAGTTCAAACTGAGTAGTTTGGCAAACTTCGAACTGATTTGAAATCATTATACCAAATAACTTAACAATTTGAAAGCAAAACCATGAAATCAAGAGGTTGAATAAGTAAATTTTCAAACAATAACCCCCCTTCTTTCTCCTTTTCAAGCACTTATGGTGCATGTTATTCTCCACAATTAGATGGCTGTGATAGAATAATTAAGATAATAATATTCGAAAGAGGTATTATATGTTCCATATATATCAGAAAGCAAAAAACAATTCACGACGCACAATAGTATTACTTCACGGCACTGGTGGAGACGAGTATGATTTGTTACCACTAGCCACCTATTATGATGAAGATGCAGCGGTGATTTCACTCAGAGGAATGGTTCAAGAACAAGGAATGAATCGCTTCTTTAAACGACTAAGTGCAGGAGTATTTGACGAAGAAGACCTGATGTCTAGAACCGACGAGTTTCAGAAATTTCTGGAAACAATCTTTCAACAATATGAGTTGGATTTATCGCTTGCAGTGCTGGTTGGTTATTCGAACGGTGCGAATTTAATCGCTTCTTACCTATTGCATGTCAATACGGTTGTATCGCATGCTATATTACATCATCCGATGGTACCTCATTGTTTCATTTTGCCTGATCGTCAACACACTACAAACGTGTTGGTTCTTGCATCCGATAATGACCCGATTGTTCCTACACATCAAACCGAAGAGCTTTGCACTCTTCTTAACAAAACCAATCATCAAGTAACCCAATATTTATTCAAACATGGACATCAATTGGCTCCACTTGAAACACAAGCAGCCAAAAACTGGCTGCTTGAGGGGTAATCTACACTCGTTTGGTTTGTGAAATTTATAGAAATAAGATATAATAATCGCGAGGTGGATTTATATGCAAACAAATACATTAGAATTTATCAAAGATGTTCACTGGATTGGTGTAAATGATTATGATTTGCGCGTGTTTGATATTACCATGGAAACGGTCTATGGGACAACTTACAACGCATATTTGGTCAAGGGCAGTGAAAAAACAGCGTTAATCGATACAACGAAAGCTAACTTTCAAGACGACTATGTAGCAAAACTTAGTGCATTGGTGGACGTCTCGACTATTGACTATTTATTCATGAATCATACAGAACCAGATCATGCAGGCTCAATTGAGCGCTTACTAGCAATCAATCCCAATATTACAATCGTCGCAACCAATGCTGGTATCAATAACTTAAAAGAAATCATCAATCGTTCGTTTACTCACATTGTTGCCAAAGAAGATATGGTTATTTCTTTAGGTAACCGTAGTTTACGTACATTCATGTTACCCAATCTTCATTGGCCTGACACGATGTTTACTTACATGGAAGAAGAAAAGATCTTGTTCACCTGTGATTTTTATGGAGCGCATTACGCCTTTGAAGGTGTTTTAGCTAAAAATGTTCCAAACATCGGTCAGTATCGGGAAGCATTGAAATATTATTTTGATTGTATCATGTCTCCTTTTAAGAAGTTTGTATTAAAAGGGGTAGATCGAATCAAAGATTTAGCCATTGATTATGTCGCAACTGGTCATGGACCCGTAGTTGATAAAACCAACTATGATGAAGTAACAAATTTATATACGCAGTGGGCATCTTCAAAGGCAAGT
The DNA here is from genome assembly GCA_030684695.1 of bacterium. Lineage (GTDB taxonomy): Bacteria > Bacillota_I > Bacilli_A > Izemoplasmatales > Hujiaoplasmataceae > JAUXXX01. Next base: position 14,533 of record JAUXXX010000016.1, on the reverse strand, counting down.
AACAATCCCCCCATCGTTATCATACCTTATGCAAGTGCATATGGATACACTTTGAAAATGTCATCAGAGATTATTAGGGGAATTCAAGACGCCTTTTCACAACAAGTGGTTGTGGAAACGTACGATTTGGTTACAACTCCAATCATAGAAGTCGTCAATAGAATCAAAGAAGCAGATGCGTTTTTAATGGGAACAACCACCATCTTATCTGATGCGGTAGAACCCATTTGGGAAGTTCTTTATAAACTAAATCCAGTGATTGATGGATTAAAGTTCGCGACAGCATTTGGATCTTATGGATGGAGCGGAGAAGGGGTAGTCCATGTAATGGCCAGGCTGAAGCAACTTCGCATGAAAACCATCGAAGGACTCCGTATTAAGTTTAATCCATCCAGTAATCAACTTGAAGAATGTTATCAATTTGGTGTAACGTTTGGTAAGTTTATGCAAGGCATTAACTAAGAAATCAAACTATTTCATTATACATATGAATGAGTAGTGGAAAGATTCAAAAAATCATAAAAAAAGCCTGATCCCGTTTTGTTTGGGATCAGGTTTATTTTTTTGGATAGATAATGAGTCCTTGTTATAAACTCTTGCCTTAGATTCTTCCATGACAGAAGGGAAGCATTTATTCGGTCACTACCTCTGGTTCAGGAAACATAATTGGTTGTAAGTTGGACAAATCTTCTTTTTTACGATCTACAAACAATACACCAAGTAAATGATCATATTCATGTTGGAAAACAATGCCAACATAACCAGATAATTTAAGAAGTGTTTCTGTGGTTTCCCCAGTTTCTAGATTGACAAGATGCACTTTCGCCTTGATTCTAGTTGAACGAGGAACCAATCCGTTTTTGTCTTCATCCACAGATAAGCAGCCTTCTCCACCAGGAATGTAGGTCAATTCTTCCGAAAAACTAATGATTTTTGGATTGACTACTGCATATTGATGTAGATGCGTCATGGTTTCATCTGTTGTTCGAATAACGAACATTTTCTTTGGAATGGCAATTTGTGGCGCGGCGATTCCGACTGCAGATCGAAGCTGGTATTGCTCGGATATTTCAGGGTCTTGTGAACGAATCACATAGGTCATCATGTCGCGCAATGTGTTTAAATCTGTTTGTTCTAAAGGAAGTGTTACATCCACTGCACGTTTGCGCAAAAGGGGATGACCTTCTTGGATTATATCTTTCATCTCTATCATATTTATCACCGATTTTATTATATCATACGCAGATTTATTTTCCAATTGGAAAACATGCTCTGCCGTAATACACATAGAATTATGGTATAATACAATCGTAATGAGGTGGTCATATGAATCAGCAATTTTTTATCAATAGACTTCGTGAACTCGATCCAAAACACTTACCAGAATTTGCCTTAGCAAATGGAATAGGTGGTTTTTGTTCAGGAAGTATTACTGGTGATTTGTTTCGAAAACATCATGGATATCTAGTTGCATCCTTAAATCCTCCAACGAACCGAAGAGTCTATCTAGCTAAAACCGTCGAATCGATTTCATATTCCAAAGGAGATTATTGCTTTGATAGTCAGCGATACAGTGATTCTTATGATCATGGCGATGTAGCCATGGTTCGGTTTGCACTAAATCCAATGCCTAGCTTCACATATAAAACAAAGCAAGTCGCTTTCTCTAAAAAAATAGTCCCTATTATGGGGAAAAATACGGTAGTGATAAGCTACCATATTGAATCCTTTGAGGAAGGTATTGTATTCCAAATAACACCTTGGCTCAATGATAAAGAATACGGAGATGCCTCTTCTTGGAGTGCATCAGATTTTGATGTTTTAATGAAAGAAAGTACATTGGAGGTTGTGAAAAAACAGCCTCAATCTCGTAGAATTCTTTTAAAAGCATCAACGGGAAGATTTGTGCCTCATGAACCACTTCTGTCCTTACCCACCATCCCCATCTTTGATTATGAAATGGGGGATCAACGTGCAGATTATCACTTTATACCAGCCCATATTGAACTGACTTTATCACCATATCAAAATATCGAAGTAGAACTTGCTTGTACGATAGAAGAATTACCAGAGTTTCCGTTGGCACCTTATTTTGATCAATACATTTCTTACACCAAGACTCTACTTGATAACGCCCAAGCAAGAGATGAATTTGAACGTCGATTAATCGTATCGAGCAATCAATTTATTGCACACCGAGCTTCGACAGATAAACCAACGATTTTAGCGGGAATTCCATGGTTTACCGATTGGGGAAGAGATACCATGATTGCTTTTCCTGGACTATTGCTTTCCACCAACCGGTTTACAGAAGCCAAGGATGTTTTACGCAGTTTTATTACTTATCAATATCGAGGATTAATCCCGAATATGTTTCCTGAACGTGGTCAAGAACCACTTTATAATACGGTAGATGCATCGCTTTGGTTTGTAAATGCCGTATATTTATACGTCAAGAAAACCAATGATTGGAAGTTCGTAGAAAATGAATTATGGCATGCACTGCAAGAAATCATCCATCATTATCAAGTAGGTACATTATTCTCCATACACATGGATCAAGATGGGTTAATTCATGCGGGAAGTGGCAATGACCAAGTCACATGGATGGATGTAAGGATTAATGGCTATGCTGTTACTCCAAGGCATGGAAAGGCAGTAGAGATTAATGCGTTGTGGTATAATGCCTTATGTATTATGAGCGAACTGGGGGCTTTGATAGAGAAGGATGATTCCAACTACCTAGAGTTGGCAAATGTCGTAAAACAGTCGTTTAACGCTCGTTTTTGGAACGAGTCTACCCACTGTTTATATGATGTTGTTGATCCCATGGATGCATCCATTAGACCCAATCAGTTGTATGCGATTACGCTTCCCTTTACGGTGCTCTCCATCCCTCAAATGAAATCGATTGTTCAAGTGGCCAAGAATGAGTTGCTGGATGTATATGGAATTCGTTCTTTATCGTATCGCGATCCAAGATTCAAACAAACTTACCATGGGCCATTATTATTAAGAGATCATTGTTATCATATGGGCACCTCTTGGGGATACTTAATGGGCATTTATCTAGAGAGTGTATTGATTGCAAATGAACATTCTAGCGATGCAGTCGCAGAGGTTTCTGCAATTTATCAACGATTGGCAAAGCATTTGGAAGTGGATTCACTAAACGGAGTTGCGGAAGTATTTGATGGTTACCTTGGTTCTATTTCGAAAGGGTGTCATAACCAAGCATGGAGTGTTGCGGAATGGCTAAGGGTATATAAAGATTATCAGCTTTCGATGGGCGGGACAACGTATGAGACTAGATAAATTACTATCCAATTTACAATATGGATCAAGATCAATCGTCAAACAACTAATCAAGGAAAAAAGAGTGTTCGTAAACAATGTGCTTGCCAAGGATAGTGCAATGGATGTGTTTCCTGGCAAAGACGTCGTTGTAATCGATGGACAAATGGTCTATTATAAAGACCCCATTCATTTGATAGTGAATAAACCAGTTGGATATGGATCCACACACGTTAATGAAGCCCATCCATCCGTCATGAGCTTACTTTTGGAACCGTATTCCCGATTTGAATTTAACATGGCAGGAAGACTGGATTGGGATACCGAAGGCTTGCTATTACTATCGACAGATGGAAACTTGATTCATCGGATCATTAGTCCAAAAAAACAAGTATACAAAACGTATCTTGCGACATTGCTTCATCCCATAAGTGATTATTCTAGTTTACTTGAGGGTGTTGAAATCCTTGATGGGGAAAATAAACCATTTCGAACCAAGCCAGCTAAAATAAATGTGCTTGATGAATTTCATGTGGAAATTTCCATTTCAGAAGGGAAATTTCATCAAGTGAAACGAATGTTTGAAGTCATTGCCAATGAAGTCATTGCCTTAAAGAGAATCTCGATCGGCAACTTGTTTTTGCCTGATGATTTACCCATAGGCAGTTATCAAGAGTTAAGCGAACAAGACATTGAGAAAATCTTCGAAAATCAAGAAAATTAACCTTCATTTTGTGATATAATAGATAAGAGGTATGTTATGAACCAGCAAGCAATTATTGAAAAAACCTGGGAAGTTGTTGATGAGTTAAAACAGCTAGCTGTCTATCAAGAAATGAAACGTGCGTTGAAAGAGTTAATGGAAAACAATCAAACAAAACCGTTGTTTGACCAGTTCACTTCCGCTAAGCAAGCATTTGAAGAAGTCAGTAAGTATTCCAAACATCATCCGGATTATTCCAAGGTCTCACAAGCATTTCAGCAAGCAAAAATAGCTTTATTTTCTAGTTCTCAGTATCAAACATATATTTCATCCAAAAAGGAATTTGATGCGATTTTGTCTGAATTTACTGATCAAATCAACCAACGATTCGAAGGGTTAACCTTTGAAGCGAATCATTCTTGTCAAACGAGGTAAATTATGATCCAGCGTAAAGGTATTATTACGTATTTTCAATCCGCAAAAGTAGTTTCTGAAATCGAAAAACTTGGTGTTAACATTGCATATAAAAATGAGAAGCGTGGGTATTGCATCGGATACGTGGATGAAAACCAGTTTTCACGCATCAAAAAGCAAATAGAAGCGCTAAAAAATGTCAAAAAAGTCGAAGAATCATTGCTAGAGATGGAGCAATTTTCATTCGTAGAATAATTTATAGCTGTCAAGAAAAAACACTTGACAGTACGATAACTCTTTGATACAATACTACAGGAGAATTATCACAGGAGGAAATAACCATGGTTAAAATTAGATTACAACGTTTTGGGACTCACAAACGCCCCTTTTATCGTATTGTCGCAGCGGACGCTACGAAACGCCGTGATGGCCGTTTCTTAGAAATCGTCGGATTATATGACCCAACCAGAACCCCTGCTTTTGTTGAAGTCAACGAAACTGCAGCACTTGCTTGGTTGAACCAAGGTGCACAACCTACCGAAACTGTTAAAAATCTGTTCAAGCAAGCTGGTATCATTGCTAAATTTTTAGCACAAAAGCAAAGTAAGTAGGTTATTCCACTATGGCAGTCAATTTTGAGAAGCTCATTTTGGATTTGGTGAAACCACTCGTCGTCCATCCCGATGACCTAATGGTTAAAAAGTTTTCCGAAGATGAGGAATCGATCACCATCCAAGTGTTGGTGCATCAAGACGACTTAGGCCGTGTCATCGGAAAAGGCGGTAAAATCGCCAATGCCATTCGGACGATTGCTTACGCCGCCGCATCCCGCATCGGTAAAAAAATCAACATCGATATCGACGCATTCTAAATCAAGTCACGATTTGGGAGTAGATTATGGAAAACATCGCAGTAAGTGCCTGTTTACTTGGATATCATTGCAAATATGACGGTGGTTCAAACTTGAATCATGATGTCATCAACTTTTGCAAAGGGAAACAGATTATTCCTATTTGCCCAGAAGTATTTGGGGGACTAGATACCCCTAGAATTCCATCCGAGATTCAACAAGATGGCCGCGTGCTCAATAAATTTGGCCGTGATGTATCTTTTTGCTTTCAACGTGGAACCAAGTTAACTTGGGAAGTATTAAAAAAACATCATTGCACGCAAGCTATCCTCAAAGATGGCTCTCCCTCTTGTGGCTTCAAAACGATCTATGACGGAACATTTACCAATGTGGTAGTGGAAGGTCTAGGCGTTACGGCTCGTTTTTTGAAGGATAAGGGAGTTACTTTCATTGATTTCTAGCAATGGTCAGCTTCCGCTGACTTTTTGTTTGGACCGGAATAGACACCACCGATTATAGAAATAGCAAATTAATAGGTGTCAAATATAGAAAAGAGTTGAACACATGGAATTTAAAAAAGAGATCGAACAAGCAATTCAAGAAATGGGTTTCGTAGACTTTACAGAAATCCAAAAAATGACCATCCCCTTATTATTAGAAGGTAGAGATGTGATTGGTCATTCCCACACTGGAACGGGAAAAACTGCCGCATTTGGTATCCCGATATTAGAATCAATCAATTTTGATTCTGATCAAATTCAAGCCTTAATCATCTGCCCAACACGCGAACTCGCTGTTCAAATTAAAGATGAAATGGGCCGGATGGCAAAATATATAGCCAATTGTCGTATGGTTGCGGTTTTTGGGGGAGATCCCATTATTAACCAAATCAAGGATTTAAAGAAAAAACCACAAATTGTCATTGGTACACCAGGAAGAACCATTGATCATCTAGAACGAAAGCTCATCAAACTTGACAACCTCAAGTACATGGTGCTCGATGAAGCTGATGAAATGCTAAAAATGGGCTTCCAAGAAGACATTGAAAAAATTTTCACGAACACTCCTGCAAATCGTCAAACATTGATGTTTTCAGCGACCATGCCACGTACCATTTTAGCTCTTGCGAAAACGTATATGCACGATGCTGAGACCATTCGTGTCATTGGTGATGAGTCTACGAACTCGGATATCATTCAATACTATTACAAGGTAAAAAAAGAGAACAAAACAGAAGCCATTTATCGGTTGATTAACATCTATCGTCCTAAGCTTTCTTTGATCTTTTGTAATACGAAAGTACAAGTAGATGAATTGACACAAGAACTCATATCTAGAGGAGTGAACTGTGATAAAATCCATGGTGATTTGCCTCAAACCACTCGCCTAGACGTGTTAAAGAAGTTTCATGTTGGTATCATCGATGTCATGATTGCGACCGATGTCGCAGCCCGTGGATTAGACATCAAAGCCGTTGAAGCGGTGTTTAACTATGATGTTCCTGAAAAAGCGGATTATTATGTACATCGTATTGGGCGTACTGGACGTATTGGCCATGTAGGGTATTCCTTTACCTTGGTATCACGTGGAGAATTAAAACAAATCGAAGAAATTGAACGGATTACGAAAACAAAAATTAAGAAACGTTCCGTACCAACTTATGATAAAGTACTCGATGTGAAAAATGAGAAGTTCATCCAAAAACTACAAAGTTTAGTCGAAACAGAAAATTTCGATAAAGAGTATGAAATCCTCAATAAAATCATTCAAGAAAAACTTACAGAAGACCAAATTATCGTTGCTTTACTAAAAATTATCCATCGGAATGAACAAGATAGTTTAAATCAATCCGATATCAATGAAGAATTTGAAACCAAAAAGCCTGGAAGTTTCGGCTCAGGAAATTCCACTAGATTCCATATTAACATTGGTAAAAATGATGGACTTACTGTGTCTGATTTACTCGATGTAATTACATCAAAAGTTCGTGTAGAACGTCGGGATATTCAAGATATTGCAATCTTAACAGAATTTTCGTTTTTCAATGTACCCAACGCAGTAGGATCCATGGTATTTGAGTCGTTAAAATCCGCTCGTTTAAAAGGAAAACGCGTTCAAATTACCATTGCGAAATACGCAAAAAACGATCGATTTAAAGGCAGTAATTAATCGAGATATCGAACACACAAAAACGGCGACTTATTGACAAAGTCGCCGTTTCCGTTATAATGGGAATATCTAGTTAATTCTGTAAAGGAGAATATTGAATGAAAAAATTAGGAGTACTGGTTTGCACAAATTCCGCCATCGATTACATTCCGCATACGGATCAAATCGAAGTCATACGTTCCACAATTTTAATGGGCGGGAAAGAATATGTCGATTTTGAAGAGTTAAAAGCGGATGAATTTTATAACATGCTTGAAAGCGACCCTTCGTTGTTTCCAAGAACTGCGATGGCTTCTACTGGAACGATGCTGGAACGTTATGAAATGCTGCGTGATCAAGGCTGTGATGAAGCAATTTTTATTACCATTTCTTCGAAAATGTCGGGTATTTTCGAGAATGCAATGATTGCAGCCAATATGGTAGAAGGAATAAAAGTCACTGTTTTTGATTCTAAAACCGTCGGATATTTGCAATGTAAAATGGCATTTTTAGCTCATGAATTGGCACGTGCTGGTAAATCGATGGCTCAAATTGTGGAAGCTTTAAGTTTTATTCGGGATAACAATCATCTTTATTTTGCAGTAAATGATTTAAAATATTTAGTCAAAAATGGACGTCTATCCAACGCTGCTGGGTTTTTAGCCGATGTATTACGAATCAAACCCTTGCTTGAAATCGACAAAGCTGGAGCGGTTGTAACCGTTGAAAAAATCCGCACAATGAGTCGTGCCATTGATCGCGTCATTGATAAGTTCCTAGAAGAGACCGAAGGTAAAAACTACGAACCGTTTATCATTCATGCCAATAATCCAGAAGCAGTTGCTTATGTACGGGAGAAAGTATTAGCCATTCGTCCAGAAATTGGACATATTAATGATTATTTATTAACACCAGCTGTAGGGGCACATTGTGGCCCAAAAGCCATGACACTAGGATACGTGTTAAAACCGTAAAGAGGTGGTAGTTTGATTTCCAGTGATGTAATTCGCGGTCACATTGATACAATCATTTTGAAGCTCTTATCTGAAAAGGACCGTTATGGATACGAACTAGCAAATGAAATAAAAAGCCGCACACAAAATAAGTTTGATATCAAAGAAGCGACTCTTTACTCCGTTGTTCAACGATTGGAACAAAAAGAGTTAATATCCTCCTACATGGGCGAGAAATCACATGGTGGAAAACGCCGATATTACAAAGTAACACCATTAGGCAAAGCATATTATAAAGAAATGCTTGATGAATACCGGTTACTTGGTGAGATTATGAAAGCTATGTTAGGGAGTGAACTCATATGAATCAGATAAAAAAATTTGTATCCAAGTTATTAAAGGATTACTTTAATGAATCGGATAAAAAAGAGCTCATCCATTTACTTACTGTCAGTTTAGAGGAAAAAGTGGAAGACTTGGTAGAACAAGGAACACCTGTGGACAAAGCCATTGAACAATCCATTCAAGAGTTTGGCAATGCGGAAGATGTACTAGAAGCATTTCCAAAAAAAGCAAACATGGACAGACGATTCCTGATTAACAAACGAAAAGGGCAGTTCATGTTTTCCATTCTTGGATATTTAGCGATTGTGGGGATTTGTACATTCTTCAATGTAGTCTTCATTGATTTCTTTGTTCATCCATGGGCTGTATTGGTTGGCATCGGTGTCTCATTTTGGCCGGGAGCGATGTTTTATCATTACCGACTTTCAAAAAAATAACAAAAATAGATCTCATTATATCGCAATCCATTGAAATGACCGATGATCCGTCCTATAATTTTTATATCTAGTGTTAAAGGGGGGAAACAATGAAACGACAAGTTTCAGTTCGGTTGTTACTACTCGTGGTTGCGATTTTGTTTTTATTGACGGGATGTAGTCCCAAGTTAGTCAATCCAGATTTGTTTTCTGAAGGATTGTTAGCGGTTCAAAAAGACGGACGGTTTGGTTACATCAACAACACAGGAAAAAAAGTAATTGAGTTTTATTACGACGAGGCGTATGCATTCAAAGACGGAGTCGCTTTGGTCAAGGTTGGAACCAAATATAATCTTATCAATAAAAAGGGCGCTAAGGTGTTTGAAGACGACTATGATTTTTTAGAAAGAGATTTTGAATCAGGATTGGTGTGGTATGTGGCCAATGAGAAGTTAGGCTTGATGAATGCGTCTGGTAAAAAATTAACAGAACCCATTTATCATGCCAACAAGAGTTCTTATTCGAATACTTATTGGATTAGTTCCTTTTTCTCCAATGGGTATGCAAGAGTATCAAATGGAACCAAATACGGATTCATTGACACCTCTGGAAAGGTGAAAATTGAAATCACATACGATGGAGTAGGATCGTTCGTTAATGGATTGGCCTATGTAAAAATAGGGACCAAATACGGTTATATTGATAAGTCAAACAAACTGGTGATTCCAGCAACATATGATTCTGCAAATTCATTCAATGAGCATAATCATGCCATTGTTCGAGTAGGAAATTTTTATAAGGTCATTGATAAGTCGAATAAAGTAGTGTTTGAAGATTCCTATACGGATATTGAATTTGTTGGAGACTATTATATTGTAGAAAAGAATGAACGGTATTTTCTTCTCAATCTAAAAGGTGTAAAAACCAGTGAAACGACATACGACATTGGAATGGGATTGATGGAAGGCTATTTCTTGTTTGCAAATCAAGCCGCAGAACAACTGTATGTCTATAGCCCTAAAAACAAGCTGGTTATGTCATTTACTGTCTTAGTCGATTTAGAAGCATTGGATGATTTCTACATCATCGATGGGAAAGCGTGGGCTAGTTTAGAACGCACAAATACCGTTGAGTTATTCAACGGAAAAGCCAGTGAAACGATTGCGTTGACAGGAAACAGAATCATCGACATTGATCAAAATTTAATAGTGATGAGAAGCAATGGCAAATATGGATTGCTCAACATGAAGGGAATTCGAATTGTCGAGTTCAATTATGATAACATCTTATTGTTTGGAGACGGGTATTTGTTGTATGAGTTAGATGGATTATATGGTATTATGACTACAAAAGGAAAAATTGTCATAGAAGCGAAGTACACGGACTTTTCCTTAGATCTTAACTAGTTTTATTTGAAAATATAAACGCAAAGCAATTGCTCGCTTTGCGTTTTTGCTTGAGAGTTTTATGGCAATGTGATACAATGATTCAAGGTGATTTTATGAAACTAAAGAAGCTTGTGTTCTTATCTATTCTAATATCCATTAGCATTGTTTTATCTATTGTGGAGTCTGCAATCTCACCGTTCATCTATCCTGCGGCTCCATGGATTAAAATCGGATTAGCCAATATTATTGTACTAGTTGTTCTAATGGTTTATTCCCCAAAAGAAGCCATTCTGGTCTTGTTTGTTCGGATTTTCTTAGTATCTTTGTTATATAGTGGATTCTTTAGTATCTTGTCATTAACATCGTTTGGCGGCGGTGTTCTAGCGATTATAACGATGATCCTTTTTCGAAAAATGAAGGTTTTCTCCATCATTTCCATCAGTGTAGCGGGTTCGATTATGCATATTATCGGTCAGATTTTCACCCTCATTTTGCTCATTTCTACCGAACAGTTTGTCTATTTGATTCCATACATGTTATTAACATCCATTCCTGCAGGAATCTTTACTGGCTTAGTAAGTAAACGAATGGTCACTATTTTCGAAAATCAACTACGAAATCCTGAATATGAATAAATAAATAGCGAGATTATCTAGAAATAGAAAATCTCGCTTTTGTTATTTTAAGGTATATTGAGGATAAGACTGATTATTATATGTAAATGTACCCACAGCAATTCCATTTGAAACTTGTATCGTGTTATCATTTAAGTACCAAATAGCTTCTAGTCCAGGAGTATTGTTCACAAACGCCAACCCGGCTTCCAACCCAAGTAAATAAACAGCAGTAGAGTAGATATCCGCTAGCCCGCCATCTTCATGCAATACAGAAACAGACATCGTGTCTCCTCCAGGGAAGAATGTACGTGGATCAATGATGTGGTGATACACTTTACCATCTTGTGAGCCAATGAAGTATCGTTGATAGTTACCGCTGGTTACAATCGAAACCCCTTCGCCAACTTTGACAATTCCATAGAATGGTTGGGACAGCGAAAATCCAATGATGGGCTGTGTCAATGCGACATTGTAAAAACCATCCAGTGTTTGAGGGTTCACTCCGCCAGCTTTTACATTTGAACTACCTGCATTAAAAATATAGGGAATGTTTAGATCATCAAGAAAATCAGTGACGACTTCCGCAGCATACCCTTTGGCAAATCCTCCAACATCAAGTCGCATATAAGGAACCGAAAAAGCAATGGAGTGTGTTGTTTCATCCAAGATAATCTTACTTGAATCTATTGCAAACGTACGATTAAATAGTTGTGGACTGGGAGCGTCACATACCAATGAACCAAAGAAAAAATCATCCACACAAGAGGTTTGATTTCTCAAGTCGTGCCAAATTTCTAGTACGGGTCCTAAGGCAATACTAAATAACTTTACAGACTCTGCTTTCACTAACTCTTCATTAGCGAGTGCAAATTGGATGGCCTCAAAAAGAATCGGATCAATTTGCATCTTACCATACTCATTATTTTTTAATGGTGTTGGTGTATCTGCTTGTTGATTAATGGCATAGATGTTGTTAATGCCTTCATACGCATTGTATTTATCAAATAATTGGTGATGCTGCAGCAAAATCGTAGATACTGAATCGCGAATTTCTTGCAGTGTCTTGGAGTCCCCACTCGATGGATAGACTGTCAGACGAATAATCGTATCAAAATACGATGTCCAAGAAAAATCGCATTTATAGTAGTCTGTATTGGTTGCTGGCACACAAAAATCTTTGTTTGGATTGGTAAAAACAGTGGTTGTAGTACAAGAAGATACACTGAAGGCTATCATTAAAACAATAAAAGAAGCTATCATCTTTTTCATAAATATCACCTGTTCTATTATACCAAATTTCATGGTGTTTGCCAAAAGAAATCAAACCACTTCTTGGAAAAATCACATATATTTAGTATAATAGATTCATCGCTGAAGGAGGGGATTGGATGCGTAAACAAGATGTTCTGTTTTTAAGTATCGTATCCGTTCTTTTCTTGTTGTTGTTTGGGGCAGTATCACTATGGGATTCGATGCAATCTACAGGGGAGTTGTATGCAAAAGTCTTTTATAAAGATGAACTTATCTTAATGATTGATTTGCATACCAACGAATATGTCATCTATAATACCCCCTATAAAAATCAGATTAACGTTGGTTTAGCAAGCGAAGGCATTTTTTATGTCCCTGGAACGACAACTCAGTCGATGGAAATGCTCTACTTAGTAGATAACTATGCCAAAGATAACCAAGTAGTAGGCATCAAATTAATGGTAGAAAATCAAAAAATAAGAATTGCTTATCAAGAAAGTCCGCGTGATTTGTGTGAACTTCAAAGTCCAACAGACTCTAGACTCCGACCTCTTGTATGCCTACCAAACGAATTAACCGTTTCTGTATTCACCAATATGAATGCCGATGAGTTTATCCCAGACGCAATTTTGGAGTGATTTCATGATTGATCCTACCGTATTTATTGCAATTCGATTTTTATTGTTTTTTCCATTTACATTCGTAGCTTATCGGTCGATGCAAGCACTCGATTTACAAAAAGTGTTTAAAGCGAACTCTGGAGATGCCATTCGTTTGTTGTTAATGATGATTAGTGTGATTATTGGCTTTTTCTTTATGCATGCATTTGTCTCACTGCTTGAATACATTAGTGCTTTATTTGCATAACGATATGAAAAGCGAACGCCAATGAGGTGTTCGCTTTTATCGATATATGGTCTTCGCACTATTGAACTGTAAGGACGATTGATAATGAGTCAGGGCATTGATTTGACTTGATATTTTATCATAGTGTTCATGTAAAATATCAAAGGTATATGAAACATGACGGTCTTTGTATTCGACAAGGAGTCCTTCCACATGAAGTCGCAAAAATCCTTCCAATGATCCTAGTTGCTCGTAAGGAATATCAATGGAATAGGTGTCTATTTGATGAGGAAAAACAAACGTACTACATTCGATTGCTAAGAGAATCGAGGAAACATAGGCTCTTCGTAATCCACCTGTTCCAAGCAATGTTCCACCAAAATAGCGAACAACAATTCCTAGTACGTTGGTTAGTCCATGGTTCTTTAATGTTTCGAGGATTGGCAAACCAGCCGTTCCTTTAGGTTCAGAATCATCGGATGCTCTAATCAATTGAGATGTCTGTCCAATCACATAGGCATAGCAATAATGATTGGCTTGAGGATAAACTTCTTTGTAAAGTTGTAAGATTGTAACAACATCTTGCTCGTTTTGTATAGGGACAAGAATTCCTATAAATCGAGAGCGTTCAATGATTTGTTCTTTGATTTTCACAGATTCAATCGATTTCATGTTATCACCAAGGCTATTATAACATGATGCATTGATACAAGTAGCACAGCAATACAAGTTATGTTATAATATCGGGGGTGTTATAAATGAGTAAATACATAGAATCAGGCAAAAAAATCTTGCATCAACTAACCCTCAATGGATTTGAGGCTTTTTTCGTTGGAGGATTTGTCCGAGATTATGTCTTGCACATTCCGGCAAATGATATCGATATAACTACCTCGGCAACACCCGATCAAATCAAAGCGCTCTTTGAAAAAACCAAAGATACAGGGCTTAAATATGGAACAGTTACCGTTTTTCAAGACCATTTGGCATTTGAAGTGACAACTTACCGATTAGATGGTATATACCTCGATTCAAGAAGGCCTGAGAATGTGGAGTTCTCCAATGTTCTTGAAGATGATTTGGTCCGTAGAGACTTCACAATCAACGCTATGGCAATGACTGAAAACGGACATGTAATTGATATAGTTGGAGCCAAAGCAGATTTGGCAGACCAAGTCATTCGTGCGATTGGCAATGCCTTTGAACGATTCAAAGAAGATGCATTACGAATACTTCGTGCATTTCGTTTTGTTTCGAAACTAGGATTTGACATTGAAGAACATACATTTTTTGCGATGAAGCAAAACC
>JAUXXX010000010.1 GCA_030684695.1 bacterium | reverse complement strand
GAATAGTTGTACTCTCAGCCCGGTTCCCCAAGCTCCCTTATTATTCTAATAATATTATATCATAGTCGTTTATAAGATTCAAGAAATCTTACTTAGGAGACTATTTCCCAAATGAGAGGGGAAGGAGTTGGTTTGGTTGGTTGAATATCAAAAGCATCCAACAAAGAATCCAAGATTTCAGATGAAACTTTCTTATTTGCATAAATATCAAGCAAGACATCGCCTTTTTTGACATAAGCTCCGACTTTTTTATGAAGCAAAATCCCAACCATTGGATCGATGATGTCGGTTTTCACTTCACGTCCGCCCCCGAGTTTCATGGATGCTAAACCGATGGACTGAGCTTTTATATTGTGAATGTAGCCTTCCTTTTGTGCCACAAACGGAATGACTTCTTTTACCTGAATAAACGTATCAAGGTTGTGAATATGTCCTCCTTGGGAACGAATAAACTCATGAAATTTAGCGAGTGCTTTCCCTTTATAAATCAAGTCCAGTACCAATGTTTTGGCTTCTTCAATAGTAGAAGTCTTTTGAGCTTGATAAATCATTTGAGCGCCAATTTCAACACATAAAGTAGTCAAGTCTTCTGGACCATTTCCTGCAAGAGTATCAATGGCTTCTTTGACTTCCAAACGGTTACCAATTGCAAAGCCAAGCGGTTGGTTCATATCAGTAATAAATGCAATGACTCTTTTTCCTGCTTGTTTCCCAATGGAAACCATGAGCTTGGATAAAATCCGAGCATCGTCCATGGTTTTCATGAATGCGCCATCGCCGATTTTGACATCCAAACAAATCACATCAGCACCACTTGCAAGTTTTTTTGACATGATCGAGGAAGCAATCAATGGAATGGAGGGTACACTTCCTGAAACATCACGGAGCGCATACATCAGTTTGTCTGCAGGAACAATTTCTTGGGTTTGGCCTGCAATGGCAATGTTGATGTCTTTGACCTGCTTTAGAAATGCTTCTTGACTTAAATCAATGCGACATCCTTCGATGGATTCTAGTTTATCGAGTGTTCCACCTGTATGTCCAAGACCTCTGCCAGAAAGTTTCGCAACAATCGTTCCCGCAGAGGCAGCGATTGGTCCCAAAACAAGCGTTGTTTTGTCACCAACTCCACCGGTAGAATGCTTATCCACTTTGACTCCTTGGATCGAGGATAAGTCAATGACTTCTCCACTGTGTAACATCGAATCTGTTAAATAATATGCTTCTTCATCGTTCATACCGACAAAATAGATGGCCATTAGCCATGCGCTCATTTGATAATCTGGGATTTTACCTTCTACATACCCTTGGATAGCAAAACGAATTTCTGCTTGTGTGTTTGCGTGACGATCACGTTTTTTCTCAATAATATCGACCATTCTCATGAAAGTTCTCACCTCGTATCAATATTATATCATAAATCGATGAACCTATAGTATAATACTTTTGGTGATACTTTGACAAAAATAACCATCATTCGGCACGGTGAAACCGATGCAAACAAACAAATGATTGTCCAGGGACGATTAAACAATCCCTTAAATTCTACAGGCATTTCGCAAGCCATCCAGGCAGCGAAGTATTTTAGTCATCACTGCTATCAAATTGATGTCATCGTTTCAAGTCCCTTGATTCGTGCATTAAGGACAGCTGAATTGATTCGTGAAGAATTGAAACTACCTCTAGACATTCATGAAGATAGCGAATTGATCGAACGAAACTTCGGTGAATACGATGGAAAGAAGATTCAAGAGGATTATCAGGAGCAAGTATTATTAAATCTAATCCCAGGTATGGAAAAAAATCACGAGTTGGAACACCGTGTAATCACCTCACTGACAAGAATCGCTTTAGAACATCAGAATAAACATATACTTGTAGTAGCTCACTCCCATGTCATCAAAGCGCTTCTTGTTCAAATGAACATCGGCTTTGAATACAAAACATTTTTAGCAAATTGTGCCATCTCTACTTTAGAATTCGATCATGAAACCAATCAATTTTTGGTGACCCATGCAAACACTTCCCCATTTTAGATAAAAAAAGAAGCATTCCCATCTAATAATACTCAGACTGAAAAAAAAGTCTTCCGAACATGATTTCGGAAGGCTTTTTGTATTATCAAAGAAATTTTTCGAATAACTACAAAAGACAAGATAAATATAAGTGAATTCCTTTTAGAATCTCAAAAGAATAATCTCAACTTCTTTTGATTGCCTCATTACACCTATGAACATGATACCCTTTTCATATATTCATATGTAGTAGACTGAAATGCAACTTCAACTCGTGGATACCATTAAAAAAAGCACCCTCTAACTATGATACTTTCTTTTTACTCTGAGTAGGTCTGATAGATTATGTACCAGCCCTACTTTGAATCAAATAACTCTCGAAGTGATGGAATTAGACAACAATGTAAGTGAAAGCACTAACTCATTTGTCGTTTGACTCTATTTCTATCAATCGATAGATTCTTATTCGTGCACCGGCTTCATAGCCATAATAAAAGAAACTTCCAAATGTAGTTGTTATGACATAGTGATCTTGAATGGATGTAATCTGTCCTTTAAAGTTTATCTTGGAAATGATTCTCAGTGAATTATCAACAAAGGCAATCGAACTAGTTCCAACTAAA
>JAUXXX010000127.1 GCA_030684695.1 bacterium | reverse complement strand
AAAAGTCTGTACAATCAAGCCTTGTATAACGTTCGTCAACACTTCTTTCAAACAAGACAACATTTGTCATTTGAAGACAACTATCACCTTCTCAAAGACAGTGAACATTATCATGTTTTAAACTCATCGCAAGCACAAATGGTTATTCGCAAAGTCGACGAAGCGATGAAGGCGTTCTTTGGAACGCTTAAGTCAAAAGTCAAACAGAAAGTAAGGTTACCGCATTATCTAAAACAAAATGCCTATTATCCTTTATTTGATCGAATGGTCTATAAACCCAAACAAGAGACCTATACATTACCTCGAAGCAACTTTATCAAACGAATCTCCCATGAACTTCAAACATGCAGTAACAAATTACGTGCATACACGCAAGAACTAAGTGAAATCGAATCCCTATTCTTAGACATCCAAACACCTCCATGCATCCAAACCAAACCAATCAAAGAAATCACCATCAGACCCGTATATGATGGCCGGTACATGGAAGTGATCTATGTCTATCAAGAGAAAGCAACGACAAAAGAAGTAACACCCAAGAAAGAAAGCATGGGCATCGACTTTGGATATAACAATCTTGCGTTTTGTTCTGTCACAAACAACGAACACCTGTTACTTGATGGTAAGCGTCTCAAAAGTATGAATCAGCACTACCATAAACAAATCGCAACACTCGCGAGTCTTCGTCCGAACCAAGATGTCTTGACCAAACAAATGATTAAGTTGATCGACAAACGCAATCATCAGATGACGTATGGCATCTATAAAGCGGCGAAGCTGATTCTTGACCACGCCTTGAAACAAGAGGTCGGTATAATTATCATCGGTTATAACGACACCTTCAAAGACGAGCGACTATCTGACACCTACAACCAATGGACAAAATCGATTCCGCTGGCTAGGTTAAGAGACCGCATTCTCTATTTGGCAAAGCAAGAAGGCATCACTGCCAAAGTCATCAACGAGGCTTATACGTCCAAAGCTTCGTATTTAGACAAGGATGACATCCGTAAAGGGGAGTTCTCCGGAAGACGAATAAAACGCGGGTTGTATCAAAGTAAAAGCGGCATCTTGATCAACTCTGATCAAAACGCCGCATTGAATATGATTCAGAGTGTAATCCCAATGCCAATTGGATAGGGGCTAAGGGTGTGAACACACCCAAACGAACATTTCCATTCGGAATGTAATCGTCTACATCAAGACGAATCCATGATTCGTTGAGGGTGAAATCTTCACCCTTTGTTCTTTAGAGATGAAAGACCATGTGAGGTTGATATACCGATAATTCTTCACAGAATCGTTGAATGTCTTGATCCGAATGAGCGGTCTCTTCCACCCACTCTTTATGTTTTGAAGAATATAGAGTAGGTTTTCGGTAAGGATTGAGTGAATAGCGTTTTACAATAGGAAGTTCTTTTGCCATTTGAATCAAGTGGTGTATGGTTAATTGGGGGAATACAGTGGTTCTTACTTCATAATCGACGCCACTTGAGTCCACGAATGCAATGGTTTCTAATACTTGTTTTGGATTTGCATGAATCCCTGTATACAAGACATAGTCATCGATGGGTGCTTTATAATCAATGGATACATAATCTAAGAGGTTTTCTTGAATTAATTGGGATACTTTTTCTATATCATGTCCGTTGGTATCTAGTTTAATTAAAAAGCCCATCTCTTTGATGATACGAATGTTTTCCTCTAAAGAAGGATGAATCGTCGGTTCTCCCCCGCTAATGACTACTGCATCCACCAAGCCAACACGTTTCCTTAAAAAGGATACAATATCAACAAAAGGGATTTCAGCTTGCGTTTGTTCGATGATGGAGCGGTTGTGACAATAGAAGCAATCTAGATTGCATCCAGGAGTAAATAAAACAGTGGCGATTTTTCCCGGATAGTCAATTAAAGAAGACTTGATGATGCCCACAAACATTAGACATCATACCCCATAGTTTGTGGAAGTTCTTCTTGTATGACATATTTCATGCGATCCATATATTCCGCCTTTTTCCCTTTGTTAAAGTTTTGAACAGGTCGTAAGTAGCCAACTACTCGAGTATATACTTCGGATGCTTTTCCGCATGTGGGACAAGTGAAATGTTCTCCCGATAAATATCCATGCTCATTACATACAGAAAATGTTGGAGTAATGGAGACGTAAGGAAGTTTATATTTGGTAAAGATTTTTTGGATTAAGGATTTGGTTGTTTGGATATCTTTGACTCGTTCCCCTACATACAAGTGAAGGACGGTACCCCCGGTATAGAGGGATTGTAACTCATCTTGTAAATCTAAGGTTTCAAAAATGTCAGAAGTATACCCAACAGGCAGTTGCGTGGAGTTGGTGTAATAGGGCACTTCATGTCCGGAGGTGATGATGTTTGGAAACTTCGATTTGTCGTTTTTGGCTAAACGATAAGCGGTACCTTCTGCGGGGGTAGCTTCCAGATTGTAGTAATTGCCGGTTTCTTCTTGAATATCTTTAATCACATCACGCATATAGTGTAATGTACGGACTGCAAACTCTTGACCCAAAGGAGTCGTAATGTCACAAGATTCTCCGTACAGATTTTGCGCAGCTTCATTCATTCCAATGAGTCCAATGGTGTTGAAGTGATTAAACCAATAACTTCCACTTTTTAGTTTCACGTCTTGTAGATAATGTTGACTATAAGGATACAAGCCTTTGGTTGTTTGTTCCTCAATCACTTTACGTTTTAGTTCCAAACTTTTCTTTGAGATATTAATCGTTTCCCACAGTCTTGTGAAAAATTCAGATTCGGTTTTTGATAAATATGCCAATCGGGGAAGGTTAATTGTAACAACTCCAATCGAACCAGTCAATGGGTTTGATCCAAACAACCCACCACCACGTTTCCGTAGTTCGGTAGTATCGAGACGAAGACGGCAACACATTGAAAGGGCATCTTCTGGCGATAAATCAGAGTTGACATAATTGGAAAAATATGGGATTCCATACTTTGCAGTGATTTCCATGTATTTTTCAACAACAGGACTGTTCCAATCAAAGTCTTTTGTAACATTGATGGTTGGAATCGGGAATGTAAAGACTCTGCCTTTGGCGTCGCCTTCCATCATGACATCGCAAAATGCGATGTTGAGTAAATCCATCTCTGCTTGGAAATCGCCATAGGTTTCTGGCATTAGTTTCCCACCAATCAAGACGTTTTGATTACGTAAGGTGGATGGAGCGATGATATCAAAGGTCAGATTGGAAAACGGACATTGAAAGCCTACACGTGTTGGGACATTTAAGTTGAAGATAAACTCTTGTAAAGCTTGTTTTACTCCCTTATAGTCTAATTTATCATATCGGATGAAAGGAGCTCCATACGTATCAAAAGAAGACCAGGCTTGGGCTCCAGCGGTCTCACCTTGTGTGGTAAAGGTGGAGTTGATGATTTGACCAAGGAAGGAGCGAAAATGCTTTGGTGGACGACTTTCGACTTTTCCTATGACACCACCAAACCCATTGCTTAATAACAAGCGCAAATCCCATCCCGCGCAGTATGGTCCAAAAAAACCTAAGTCATGAATATGAATGTCACCATTCAAATGAGCATTTCTCACATCTTCAGGATAGATTTCATGTAGCCAATAATTTTTTGTGAATTCTTCTCGAACATAGTTATTTAACCCATTGATGGACTTTTGAGTATTGGCATTTTCATTGATTTGCCAGTCTCGATCGTTTAAATACTCGGTGAACATTTCAATGGTGGCACCAATAAGTGCGTTCGCTTCTCTGGATGCACGACGTTTTTCACGATAAAGAATGAATGCTTTCGCTGTACGTGCGTGACCATTTTCGATTAATACTTTTTCTACAATATCTTGAATGCCTTCCACCTCAGCGATGCCGTTTGGATATTTTACAGAAGCAATACGGATGACTTCTTCTGTTAACTCTTCTGACTTCGAAAAGTCGGTTCCTCCAACAGAACTCGCGGCTCGATAAATGGCTAAGACAATTTTTTCTTTACGGAATGGTGCGAGAGTTTGATCACGTTTCACAATTTGCTTTAACATCAAGAAAAATCTCCTTCGTTGAATCAAAGATAACATTCATACTAATGAGTTCAAGAGCCTTTGTCAAGGCCTCTATTTGAAATATTTTTTCACGATTATTTTATGTTTTTTAGGTATTGAGCCAAATGAAGCCATTCTTCAAAAGGAAAAATAATTTTTATGAATCGTAAATTTTAGATCTTGTAACGACCAAAGAGGTGGAATAAATACAGCGGTACATTTCAATCATGAATGAAAGTATCATAAGAAAATCGTTGATTGAAAGAGGAGAATCTAATGGATTCAGTGACACCTATTTTTATGTGGTTTGGCGCCTTTAAGTTGTTGCAATTATTGATGATTCCATGTATAATAATTTGTCGATATGGAAGATAGATGGGGTGATCTAGTTGAGTGAAACTGTAAAGTTTAAACTTTTTTACTTCATCCGTTTTTTTGGAGATGCTTTGTTTTATCCCTTTATGAGTATTTACTTTGTTTCAAAAGGGTTAAGTGAGTCTGAATTAGGCGTCATTCTGGCGATTACTCCAATTACAACCATTCTTGTAAATCCCTTATGGAATTTCCTTGTGAAGGATGCAAGAACCAGTAGACGCATCCTAAAATTAATGACCATTATTGAAGGAATTGCGATTATTCTGATTACCCAAGTTTCAGGGTTTGAGTTGTATGCTTTATTGATTACATTGATTGCTTTCTTTTGTTCTCCTTATATGCCCATTCAAGATGGGTTCACAGCTCTGTTTACGAACAAAGAAAAGATAGATTATACCTCCATTCGTATTCATGCATCCATCGCTTATGTCGTAGCATCTTCGATTGCTGGAATTGCCATTTTGTGGCTAAGTTTTGATATCTTATTTGTCATCGCAGGTGTGTTCTTTGGGTTGACAGCGATTATTACTTCATGGATCAAGCCACTAGAGGAACCCTCCACGCATGAACAACGACCCAAGCGAGATTTAAAGGCGCTACTTAAAAACAAAAGTTTCTTCCGCTATTTAATCTTTTACACCATTGTGATTGGTAGTGTGCGCATTGGAGATTCCTTCTTTGCAGTATATCTTACCTCCGCAAGGTCGTTAACAACAACAGAATATGGCTTTATTTTCTCAGCGTTTATTGTGGCGGAAGTACTCATGATGCGGTACTTAATCTTACACCCAAATCAATTTAAAGAACGTCATTTGTATATCGCAGCTACTGTGATGTTTTCGCTTCGCTTCCTCGTATATGCACTAAACATGCCAATATGGATTGTTGCGATTTCTACTTTGTTTAGGGGAATTGCTTGGGGAATTATTTTGTTTGCTCATATCAAGGTCGTTTTAAAAATTGTTAAGGTTGAAAATGTCTTTTTAGGGATTTTGCTCATTACATTAACATTTAGTATTTATACGGGGTTAGGTAGTTTGTATTTTGGTCATTTCATTGAGCAATATGGATATGGTCTGTTTTATATGATTCACATGATTATCATTGCAATTGGTTTGGTTTTTTACCTTGTTTTCCCACCGGGCACAAAGGTTCCAAACTCCAGAAACATTCAGGAGGTATAAAATATGTTAAAAGTAATGAACGTTGAACTATCATTTGGTGGTCGTAAGTTGTTCTCAGAAGTCAACTTAGAATTTACTAAAGGAAATGCATATGGGGTTATTGGCGCAAATGGCGCTGGTAAAACCACTTTTTTGAAAATCTTAACCGAGGAAATTGAACCAACAGCTGGAAGCGTTTGGTTGGACCCGTTGGCAAGGCTTTCAATTTTAAGTCAAAATCAAAATGCTTTTGACTCTTTTACGGTGATTGAGACGGTATTACAAGGACATAAACGTTTAGTTGAAATCATCCAAGAAAAAGATCGACTTTACGAAGTCACTGAATTTACGGATGAAATCGGGATGAAGCTTGCTGATCTAGAAGCAGAGTTTATGGAACTAGATGGATGGAATGCTGAAAGTAATGCAGAAATTCTACTAATTGGACTAGGTATTAAAACAACTGTGTTTCACGAAAAAATGGGAAAACTAGACGCCAAGCAAAAGGTCAAAATTTTACTTGCTCAAGCAATATTTGGCAATCCCGAAGTATTACTCCTAGATGAGCCCACCAATAATCTTGATCCTATTAGCGTACGTTGGCTTGAAAATTTCTTAATCAATTTTGAAAACACAGTTCTCATTGTGAGCCATGACCGTCATTTTTTGAATAATGTTTGTACTCATATATGCGACGTGGAATATGGACGGATCAGCTTATACCCTGGGAACTACGATTTCTGGTATGAATCGAGTCAATTAGCTCTACGTCAAGCCAAAGATCAAAACAAAAAATCCGAACAAAAAATTAAGGAATTAGAAGATTTTATTCGCCGGTTCTCGGCGAATAAATCCAAAGCGAAACAAGCCACTTCACGTAAGAAAGCGTTGGATAAGATTGTACTAAATGATATCAAACCTTCACTACGCAGATATCCATTTATTGATTTTCAAATGTCTAGGGAAGTGGGAAATGAAATCTTGGTTGTTGAAAACCTCACAAAACCAGGATTATTTAAAAACATTAATTTTACGATTAGAAAAAACGAAAAGATTGCGTTCTTATGTGATAATACACTAGTACTTACCAGTCTATTCCAAGTATTGGCTGGAGAGGACTCTGCTTTTACAGGATCTTTTAAATGGGGAGTCACTATTACAACAGCGAACTTTCCACAGGACAATGGAGCGTTCTTTAAGAAGAAAATCAATCTCATTGATTGGGTTCGTCAATACACCGGAACAGAGCAAGCCGAAACCTTTATACGAGGATGGCTTGGTAGAATGTTGTTTTCAGGAGATGAATCCCTTAAAATGAGTGATGTATTATCCGGAGGAGAACGAGTACGGATGATGCTCATTAAGATGATGCTTTCTGGGGCGAATGCATTAATTATGGATGACCCTACCAACCATTTGGACTTAGAATCCATTACTGCACTCAATCAAGGAATGACCCGTTTTAAAGGAAACCTTTTGTTTACCAGTCATGACCAAGAGATTATGTCAACAGTTGCGAATCGAGTGATTGTGATTGATCAAAGTATCGTTTATGACAAGATGGTTACTTACGACGAATACATCGATGAAATCGAAGCGTTAGAAAAAGCAGTGAAATAATATGAAGCAATACAATTTGTTGAAATCAACGAAATGTATTGCTTCTTTTTTTTGACTCTATGATACTTCAAGATGACTCGTGATATAATAAAAAAAAGTGGGTGAAATCATGAGGCTAGATTATTTGCTTATTGGAGGTACGATTGCATTGGCTGTGGTGGCATTGGCCATCGCTATTGTTATTTTTGTACGTATTCCTCGTCGAAATGGTCTGTCTCAAATTGGGCTTTTGTTTGTCTTAGAAGCTGTTTATGCATTTGGTTATGCACTTGAGTTAATGAGTGAAACGGAACTTACTAAAGTGCTGTCAAATCGAGTTCAATATTTAGCCATCCCGTTTCTATCAACAATTTGGTTGATCATTGCCATTCGTTTTAAAACACCAAGCTATCATTTCTCGCTCAAAAAGCATTATGCATTCTTAGTAGTCCCGCTGCTTGTGTTTTTCGCTGCTCAACTAAGCTACTTTACCTCGATGGATTGGTATTACAAATCCTTTGATATCGACAACTCCTTATCGATTGATAATTTTGGATTAGCAATATTAATCATTGAAAAGGGCTTCCTTTATTTTGTGAACGCAGTATATAATGTGATACTTGTATTAATTGTAACAGGAATGTATGCTAAGATTTTTATCAAATCTTCTGGAATTCAAAAGAAGCAATCGTTTGCAATGATGTTTTGCTCTGCCATAACAGCTGTCGCAACAATTCCAATATTCCTGACAACCCATACCTTGGGAATCGATCTTTCTTTGTATTTGTATGTGATTCTTGGTTATATTATTTTATATGCCACTGTCAATTACGAAGTGTTTGATTTGGCTCCACTTGCGCACCGAGCTACATTTGAGCATTCGACAGATCCGATGTTGCTTCTTGACGATCGATTCGAAATCGTTTCATGGAATCAAGCCATCCAATCCCTTCAATCAAGACCCCTTTTATATCGTATGCCACTTAAACGCTACATTCGAGATGACGAAGTATATTCCGCGATTTTTTTGAAACAAACAAGTACCTTTTTCATCAAAGAGAAACGTTATATCGTAGAAACCGTCGATTTAAAAACAAAGCGTGGACGGATAAATGGATATTTGCTAAAATTTAACGATATGACAGCCTACCTAGAAAAGATTGAACGCTTGGATTTTGATGCTTCTCATGACGCATTAACAAAGCTATTGAACAGAAGAGCGTTCTTTGAAAGAGTGGATCGGTATTTTCAATCTGCATTTCGTTCACAAGAGTCATTTGCAGTAATGATGATAGATATTGACGACTTTAAACTTGTGAATGATACCCATGGACATTTAGTGGGGGATTTGTTATTAGAGGATCTAAGTAATATTCTTTACCGAAACCTGCCAGATAATGCTATCTTTTCTCGTTATGGTGGGGAAGAGTTTGTTGGATTGCTGCCTCAAGTAAGTTTGGAGGAAGCACTGCGTTTGTCTGATATTGCCCGAATAGCTGTAGAAAATAGATGGTTTGTATATGGGGAAATAAAAATTCAAATTCAGGTATCCATTGGAGTAAGTCATGGAATGGTGGATGGAAACCAAGATATTATGAACCATATTTACCAAGCGGATATGGGAATGTATCAGGCTAAAAAAAATGGAAAGAATTGTGTGATGACTGCTTCATCAATTCAAAACTAAGGAGTAAATAATGAAGGACCAACATGAAACGCGTTTTGATATGCTTAAAAAACCGAAAAAACAAGCCTGGTATTTGACCATCTTGGCTTGGCTTTTGGCTTTTCCAACGGTATGGGGACATCACCTTAAAGTACGCAAGCATCATATGAAGGGATTAAAACCACCATATGTATTATTATGTACTCACCATGCCTTTATTGATTTCTCAGTAACTACCGCTGCAATTTTTCCACATAAAGCTAACTATATAGTGGCTATAGATGGTTTCATCGGCAGAGAAAAACTATTACGGGATGTTGGATGTTTGTGTAAACGCAAGTTTACAAACGACATTAGTTTGATACGTCAAATTGAACATTCCCTAAAGGTCAACAAAACCATCATTGCCATTTATCCAGAAGCAAGATATTCATTGGCTGGTACGAATGCCATTTTGCCAGATTCATTAGGTAAACTTTGTAAATTAATGAAGCACCCGATTGTTGTACTCAACATGCATGGGAACTACTTAAGCCAACCCGTATGGAATCTAAAAAAGCGGAAAGTACGGATTTCTGCAGATATGACGCAAATCGTCACAAAAGAGGATATTTTTGAATTAAGTGTTCCACAAATCAACAAACGGATCAATGATGCTTTTGTTTATGACGAATACAAGTATCAATTTGAAAATAAACTGAAGATTTCTTACGAAGACCGTGCGAAAGGTCTCCATAAAGTATTATACTTATGCCCTTCGTGTTTGACCGAACATCAGATGGATTCAAAAGGGTCCAAACTTTGGTGCAATCATTGTCATAAAACCTACGAAATGGATGAGCTTGGAAGACTACATGCGGAATCTGGGGATACAGAATTTGCTCATATCCCAGATTGGTATGAATTTGAGCGCGAACACGTCAAAAAACAAATTTTAGACGGAACATATTTCTTTGAAGATGAAGTGGCGGTAGATTCTCTACCCAACTCCAAAGGATATATTCGTTTGGGAAACGCTACATTGCGTCATGATCTTCAAGGATTCCATTTGCACGGAAGCTTTGGCAGTGAATCCTTTGAACTTCGTAAAGACCCATTATCAATGTACTCTCTACACATTGAATATGACTATTTAGGAACTACAGATTGTCTTGATTTATCAACACTAGACGATACGTATTACTTATATCCCTTACATCAAAAAAATGTTGTCACCAAACTTCATTTTGCTGTAGAGGAACTGTATAAACAAAAAATGATTGAAAGATTCGCATTAAAAGAATAAAAAATCATAAGAGCGACCGAATTCGGTTGCTTTTTTTGATCAATATTCCGTTTTCTGAATCTTTTTGAAAATTTATTAAATTAATTTTTATGGCGATTGGGCCATTAAAAAGAAGTCCTTACAAAAATCTTAAGTGAAAAAGATTCTAATTTTAGAATATTATATAGATTATAGTTTGAAATATGTTATAATATGAAAGACAAATATCCTAAAATGCAAATATTTACAATAATTTGGGGCTATGATAAGATGATGATAGAAAGCAAAACACATCATGTTATTCCTGTTTGAGACACAATGTTCAAACAAAAATATTCGCCCTAAAGGAGATTGTTTATGAAAAAGTTTGCATGGAAGTCGTTATTTGTTATGGTGTTCGCAGTTACAATGTTTGTGTCGTTTAACGTGTTAAGAACAGCTGATATTTCTACTAATGAGTTTTATTACCCCGTCCAACTCGCTGATGATCCAGAACCAGAAATCGTTTATCCAGACCGTCGTTTCTTAGCTGACGATCCAGAACCAGAAATCGTTTACCCAGACCGTCGTTTCTTGGCTGATGACCCAGAACCAGAAATCGTATATCCAGACCGTCGTTTCTTAGCTGATGACCCAGAACCAGAAATCGTATATCCAGACCGTCGTTTCTTGGCTGATGACCCAGAACCAGAAATCGTTTATCCAGCACCACGTTTTTTAGCTGACGATCCAGAACCGGAAATCGTATATCCAAAACCAGTATTTTCTTGCTAAATAATTAGGAACAACTCCTTCTTTATTTTGCCAGCGGTGAAAGGATTTCGATTTTTCCGCTGACGTATAAAAGAAGGTTGATACAATATGACTATCTATGAGTTCTCTAGTAATTTCTATTACCAAAACCGAGCAGATGTCTTGGTTATGGTAGAGTATCTCAAAAAGGTCAATGCAATTACCCAAAAAGATATTAACGAAGAGGCTTCCATTCCAAAGTCCAATTTTAGACGTGCCCAGCAGAAGAACTTTGAAGGGTACGATGAAATTGTGGATAAAATGGCTCACCACTTACACATACCAATCACTACACCAAAATCGGTGATTGCCAATTTGGATGAGAACTTCAGCCAATTTTATACCTGTGTTTGCTTCTCCAAATTTAAAGAAGCAGAAGTTTTTTATCTAAAAATGCATCAACAATTTGACAACTATCAAAATTCCATTTTGTTAGTTCCTTTACACCTGGCCCAATTAATCTACCACATTACAGAAGTGAACTATACCAATCAAGTCAATCACACAAAAATCGGTGAAGCAATTCAGTTCTTAAAACACTTTGTGGATAAATTATCGAATGAACATCGATTCTTGTATTATGAATATATGGCCGCCTATGCAGGCATCATGAAGGATCAAGAAAAAGTGATCCACTATGCTCGCTTGACGGTTTATTTGGCTGCAAACTATCCAGAACTAGAGCCAACAGCCAATTATCACGTATCATTTGCTTACTCGCTAATCAGTGACTTCATCAATGCGCTTATTTATGCAAACAAAGCATTGCCGAAGCTCGAAGAACAACTCAACTATACCAAAGCTGTCTTTTGCCGGATGAACATCGCCACATTTTATAAAAAGCTTGGAAATGTGGACGAAGCAAAACGGATGTTGAAAAAGAACTTAATCTATTTAAACTTCAATGATATTCCAAGGCTTGATCGTGTCACTTACCTTAACTACGCAGACTGTTGCTTGATGGAACAACAATATACCGAAGCATTGAAGTATTACACACGGATTATTGATCAAATCATCAAACGACATGATTATGAATCCATCATGATGGTGTATTGTGCTTACCAAAGCAATCAATTTGATGTTGCGAACGCAGTTGTTCACACATTAAAAGGATTGCATGAAGACGAGAAATACAACGATGAATATTTTAAATTGGTGTTATTCTTTGAAGCAGCATTCACAAAACAACCCCATGATGTCATAGAAAAACGATTCATTGAGGCAGAATCAAAGTTTCAAGGATATAAGTATCGTGGTCAAACCATTCAAGAGTTGGCGATTCAACTGTTTACCCAGATGAACAACAAGAAGGCTAGTAAAACATCGAAATCTCCGCTCACAGATGATATATTTTTAGCGTAAACTGACTCATTTTCCCTAACGGGTCCTCATAGACCAATCCCTTCCCTGGGAAAAGTGCTGCCTTGTGCATCACTTTTCTTTTTTTTGAGTTGGATATGATACAATGTTCATGAGGTGAAAAATATGCAGTTTATATCGAATTATCATACCCATACGGCACTGTGTGGACACGCAACTGGAATGAGTGCGGATTATATAAAAGTAGCTATTCAAAAAGGATTACAAGAGATTGGTATGTCGGATCATGGTCCCATACCAAGGAGTTTCATGACTGCACAGGAGTATGTGAACAATTGGTTGGAACGACAAATGGATTACCAAATGTTTAAAGAAGTCTATTTGCCAGATGTCAATCAAGCGATAAGAGACTATTCTTCATTGATAAAAATCCGAAAAGGGCTTGAAATTGAATACATCAAAGGACACGATGAGTATTACGAGTTATTACTTCAAGATGTCGATTATTTGTTGCTAGGGGTTCATTATTTTCACACTCCAAATGGCTTGTATAATACATACGAACCAATGGATAAAACCAGAGCACTCGACTATGCTTCCACTATCGAAGCTGCTCTCGCCACTGGATTTTTTAAAGTGCTTGTCCATCCTGATTTGTTTCTTGCTAGTTATTTGTCTGATAAGGGGAAATATGAGTTTGATGAGGTGGCATTGCAGGTAACCAAGCGAATTATTGCCTCAGCAATTAAAAACAATGTGGCTTTAGAGATAAATGCAGGAGGAATCAGAAAACAATCGGTCTATAAAGAGGGATGTTTGGATTTTTTGTATCCAAGATATGATTTTTGGAATGTGGTAAAAGATTTCAAAGATGTGTGTATCGTTATCGGATCTGATGCTCATCAGCCACAGGAAATAGCAGATTTTTCCAGTGAAATGGCGATTGATTTTGCCAATCAATTTGGATTAAAAATATCGCAAAATCTTACATTTTAGAGAAAAGTTGTTAGATTGTTTACTTTTCAAAAATGATAGTCTATAATGAGGCTGTTTAGGGAGGACAACAAATGAAAAAAGCAATCATTGATGGTATGTGCTGCGAAGGGTGTGCCCGCGATATTAATCATATTTTTAAAAACATCTATGGAGTTACCAATGTAGAAGTATCCTTGGAAGGATGCTACGTATTATTTGATGGGTTTGTCTCCAGTGATGTCATTTCATCCGCATTAGCAGTAGAAGGTTATAAACTTCTATCCATAGAAAAACTCGCTTGAAATTAGCCGTTTCAAGCGGTTTTTTCTTGACTATTTCTATGAAATCTTGTTTAATAGATATATGCCTTTTAGGGGTGTGGTGTCAACGGTAGCACGACAGTCTCCAAAACTGTTTGTACGGGTTCGAATCCTGTCACCCCTGCCACTTACAAAATAAAGTTTGATATCTCCAAATATCGAACTTTTTTATTTTTTTTTTGTAGGTATCTATTATCAACGCTAATATTTCGATATAATGGAATTGGAAATGGTCACATAAGAGAATGGTGATTATGGAGGTAGTATGAAAACAAGCCATCGAATCAAAGCAATGCGTGGTATCAACGAACTGCGAGATAAGGTCATTGAAGAAGTCCTCGAAGCTTATTACTTTTTACGACGGCAGGACGAAGTTCAAACCATCAAGGCTACTCTTGCAATCATTAATGAGTACAAGGACATGACAAGTGTGTATTGTGCAAACTGTCCCAAAGACAATTTTTGCGACGATTGTTTCCCGATGCAAAAACGGGAAATCTTTGAGGAGTTAGAAACGTTATTACTCGACCAAATGGAAAATTTACCTGAAGAATACCGTTTATCCTGATCAAGAATACACATGGACAACCCCAACATTGTGGGTTGTTTTTCTTTTTGTTTTATTGTGAAAAAGTACATCATTAGTGGTATAATTATCGATGTTGATTGGATGTGTTTGAATGAAAAAAGTGGAATTATTAGCACCTGCTGGAGATAAAAATTCGTTGATTGGTGCAATTAATGCAGGGGCAAATGCTGTCTATGTAGCAGGAAAGAAATTTGGGGCACGAGCAAATGCTTCCAATTTTGAAGATGATGAATTAGTAGAGATGATCCAGTTCGCCCACCTTCGGGGGGCGCGTTTATTTGTTACAGTTAATACTTTAATTTTCGATGAGGAAATGTCAGAGTTATTAACGTATACTGATTTTTTGGTACAGCATCACATCGACGCATTTATTGTACAAGACTTTGGATTACTTTCCATACTCATCCATCGGTATCCACATACCGATATTCATGTTTCAACACAAGCCAATACACATACCATAGAGCAGGCAATGTGGCTCAAAGAACTTGGAGTTAAACGGATTGTTTTAGCAAGAGAAACCAATATCGATTTGATTACACAAATAAAGGCATTGGTGGATGTAGAGATTGAAGTCTTTATCCATGGGGCTTTATGTGTTTCTTACTCAGGAAACTGTCTTCACAGTTCAATGATTGGATATCGAAGTGGCAATAGAGGGGAATGTGCTCAAAGTTGTCGACTTCCATATACTTTGACTACTTCAGACCAATCCATTCAAGAACCAAGCTATCTCATGTCTACCAAAGACTTAATGACCATAAAAAGAATTCCTGAATTGATTGAGTCGGGAATCGATAGTTTTAAAATCGAAGGTCGAATGAGAAAACCAGAATATGTAGTAACGACTGTTCTTGAGTATGCAAGTGCCATCGACAGCTACTATCAAGGAGTAACTCCACCACTAGATACCGCGATTGATCGATTAAAACGTGTCTTTAACCGGGATTATACAGAAGGTTATTTGTTTGATATTACCCCAACTTCTATCAACCAATCGTATCGACCCAACCATATTGGTGTGGAGGCGGGAAAAGTAATACAATATAAACATGGGAAAGTGGGAATGCTTTTACTTGATGATTTATCAGTGGGTGATGGTGTTCGCTTCCTTTTTGATCGAGATTATGGAATGGTAGTTTCACGAATACTTCAAGACAATGAGTCAGTAAAAACTGCGAAAATGGGGGAATTTGTGACACTTGATGTCGCGCAAGAAATCCCATTACATACCATCATGATGAAAACTCAAGACATTGTACTTGAACGAGGGCTGGAGCAATACTTGCATACGGATTATAAAAAAATCTGCTTAACCGGTTTTGTGCATTGCGTCATCGATAAACCCATCGAGTTACATCTTCATGCGATGGGGCATAAAGTCTTTGTCCAAAGTGATTTTTTTGTTCAACAAGCACAAAAAAATGCAACCACGAAAGAGCAAATCATGGAGCAACTTTCAAAATTAGGTAACACTCCTTTCTTCTACGAATCACTTCATTTAGAGTGCCAAGCGGGGGTGTTTGTTCCTGTAAAAGTTCTCAATGATTTGCGAAGAAGTGCTCTACAGTTACTGGAAGAAAAATTACTTTATCGTGATCAAGGAAAGGTTGTTGTAAGTCAACCTTTCCTGGGAAAATTTCCCAATGTAGAAGAACTTACTTGTGCTCGTGTAGAAACAATGGATCAATTGATTGAAGTGATTCAAGCAGGAATTCAATTTGTCTACGTAGAAGAAGATCTCATCTTTGATGCAAGTCTATATCCTACAACCACGTTTTATAAGGCAAAAAAAAGAATTCAAACCGATCACCAAAAAGATGCCAGCAAGACACCTTTGGTTATAAACGAGTTAGGAACACTTGTGAATCAGCCATCTTCTTCTTGGATTGCGGATCAATACCTGAACACAACAAATATTCATACTGTGGCGCTGTTTGCAGATCATGGAGCACAAGTCGTTGTTTTGTCTCCTGAACTACATCAACATCAGATTCTTTCCATGGTGACTCGCTACCAAGAAACGTTCCACCATACTCCCAATTTACAAATGGTGGTGTATGGCAGAATGGATTTGATGATTTCGAAATACTGTCCCATCGCCAAAACATTTGGTGTCAAATTATCACATTGTACGCTATGTTCAAAAAAACAATACGTGCTAACGGATCGTGTGGGAGTATCATTCCCATTAAAGAATGATGGTTTCTGCAATATTCGTATGTTACATGCAAAACCATTGATGTTGTTTGACTATCTTTCATCCTTATCTCAAGCGGGAATTAAGCAATGTAGACTTGATTTTACCATCGAAAGCAAAGAAGAAACAAAACAGGTATTAGAGTGGTTTTTCCTAGCGAAGCAACAAGCATTGCCTCGAATGGAACGACAATTATTTACTCAAGGAAGATTCATTAAGTAGGAGAACAATATGGGCAATATTTTTCATAAGATTAGTTGGTTTATCAAAGAAGAATGGAAAACATATTTATTGATGTTGACTTTGCTTCTTTGTATTGCATTTATCTCACTTACTCCTGCTAGAGTGTTGGGACTCGCCATTGATACCATTGTATCAGGAGGAGTAAACTCCAGTAGTTTATCCTTTTTAGTGTTTGCGTTATTGCTATTACCACTGGGACGGTATTTACTAAGTTTTACATATAACTACATCGTCAACGTAGAAGCTCAAAAATTAGCGTTCAAGCTACGTAAGAAATATTTAACTCATTTGTTTGAAATGGATTCTCGTTTTTATGAAATGTATGAAAAAGGCGATCTGATTTCAAGAGTTACCAATGATTTAGAAGCAATAACGACCGCAGCAACATCTCTTTTGGAAGGACTGGTCTTTAATATCGGTCTGATATTTTTTGCAATTGGAGTGATGTCTACAACAATTAGTTGGAAGCTCACTTTAATTTCGATTATCATTATGCCCATTGGACTTACCATTTTAAATGTCATCCGTACCAACAAACGCAAGTATATCAAAAGACACCGAGAAATATATGCTGAAATGACAGAAAAAGTACTAGAATCCGTAGAGGGTCAAAAAGCAATCAGAGCCTACGTTCAAGAAGATAGCGACTTGGAAAAACAATACCTTGCTATTGATAAAGACATTGAATCGTGGCGTTATATTGTACGGTTTGAAAACTGGTTCAACCCACTGTTTGAAATTATTTATGGGATTGCCTATATTCTCGCATTTGCATTTGGGGTATATTTTATCATTCACCAAGAAATGACACTTGGTGGATTGATCACCTTTGTTTCCTACATTGGATTGCTTTATGGACCGATTATTTCAATATCAACGATTTTTTCGCAAATCAACAATGCCACCATCTCCGTCGATCGTTTCGATGAAATTTTAAAGCAAACAGCGGAAGTGCATGATGAACCTACATCAAAATCGATCATTCACTTTAATGAAATTGATTTTAAGAACGTAACATTTAAATATCCGTTTGATAAAACACCTGTCATCCGAAACATTACGTTTACCATTAAGAAAGGTCAGACCATTGGAATTGTAGGACCCACCGGAGCAGGAAAGTCTACCCTAATACGACAACTGCTTCGTGAGTTTAATACAACAGAGGGTCAAATATTTGTGGATGGAGTGCCGATTGAAGACTATATCATTGATGATATTCGAAATTTAGTGGGATACGTTCCACAATCCCATATGTTGTTTAAACGTGCAGTTGACGAAAATATCATGATTGGTAACCCCAAAGCCAATTTGACTGAATTGGACAAGGCGGTAAAAATTGCCGACTTCGAAAAAGATTTAATGTATTTAAACGATGGGCTACATACACAAGTGGGCGAGGCTGGTTCTACACTTTCAGGAGGTCAAAAGCAACGGCTTTCGATTGCCAGAGCGTTGATTAAGAATCCTGAAATATTAATCCTCGATGATTCGTTAAGCGCTGTGGATGCCAAGACAGAAGATACGATCATCGATCATTTAAAAGAATATCGACAAGGCAAAACGAACATCATCGTCGCTCACCGTTTTTCAGCTGTGCGTGATGCAGATATTATTTTAGTTTTAGAAAATGGTAAAATTAGCCAACGGGGTACACATGAGGAGTTACTCCGTATGGAAGGCTGGTATAAGCAACAATATATTCAACAAATGACGATGAAGTAGGCACATATGAAAACAATGAAAAAAGTCTGGCGCTATATCGCCAAATATAAAAAACTCCTCACCATATCAATCGTGTCCATGTTAATTGTTCAAGTTCTTGGGTTAATCGCTCCACTGCTGGTTAAATCTATTTTAGATGATTATCTGGTCGGGATTGAACGACCATGGACCGAAGTCAGTGAACAAACATCAACTACTGTAGAATATAATGGTCGATATTTTATGCAAGAAGATAATGTTAGCGAAGGAATCTCTGTGATGATTTATCAAGGGAAATACTACTTGATAGAAGACGTCGTCCCTCGCGGAAACAAACAATTAAATGGCAATTTATTTACAGTATCTTTACCAAGCGGAGAAGTATATACATACGAATCAGTATTATTGGATAAGGCCCAAGTATTGGCATTTTATCAACCTTTTATCTCTCCGTTAACTGTGTTATTATTACTGCTATTCTTGCGATTCTTTTTGCAAATACTCTTTACCTACATTCAACGTATTTCTACTTCAATGATCAACGTAAATATTGTAAGGGACGCTAGAAAAGATGCGGTTCGAAGTCTTCAAAAAATGCCGATGACATATTATGAAAGTGAACCTGCAGGAAAAATTGCGAATCGAATCATCTCGGATGTTTCTGGAATGATGAATTTGTTTTCGACCATTATGAACTTACTAGTCAATGCAACCTTAGCAGTAATCTTTGCGTACATTGGAATGTTTTATCTGGATTCCACACTTGCATTATTGACCTTCTTGGTGTTCCCTATTGTCTACTTATGGCTCAAGTTTTTTATTAAGAAACTCAATACCATTGCTGTGAAGGTCAATGAGCAAAGTTCAATGATTACAGCCAACTTAAATGAAATTATCAATGGAATATCCATCTTGCAAATTTTTAACTTTAAAACTCAAACCGAACAGAAGTTTAACGATTTGTCCGCAGATTTTTCAAGAGAAAAACTAAAAGAAACCAAACTTCATTTATCGATTGGTTGGAACATGATTCGTCTTATTGGGGCACTTGTTACAGCGGTCATCGTGTTTTACTTTGGCAATGGGTATTTAACGATTTCAGGGTTTGTGGTATCTGCTGGGATTATTTACGCCTACAACGATTACCTAAGTCGATTGATAGAACCAGTTGGTACATTGTTTCGTGAAATCGGAAACTTACAACATGCGATTGTCAAAACAGAACGAATATTCAAAATCATTGATGGGGACCAAGAAGATGGATCCTTTGAAATCATTCCGCGCTTTCACGGAGACATAACATTCGAAAACATTTGGTTTTCTTATTCGGAAGGACATCCAGTTTTAAAAGGGATTGATCTATTCATTAAAAGTGGTCAAATGGTTGGACTCGTCGGCCATACAGGTTCTGGGAAATCCTCTTTAATGAGTCTACTTATGCGGTTTTACGACATTAAACCTTCAGACATGGGGCGTATCTTAGTGGATGGATTGGACATCACTACGTATTCAAAACGAACGTACCGTACCCATATTGGCATCATTTTACAAGACCCTGTCTTATTGAAGGGGACGGTAGCGGACAATGTACGTTTTGGATTAACCAACATCACCGACGAAGAAGTCGAACTTGTATTACGAGACATTGGTGCTGGAAAACTATTGGATAAATTCGAACATGGTGTAAAACAAATGATTTCTCGAGGTGGCGGAAATTTAAGTGTTGGTGAAAAGCAATTAATCAGCTTTGCAAGAGCCGTTTTGCATAACCCAGCGATTTTAGTATTAGATGAAGCCACAGCCAATATTGATACAGAGACCGAAACTCTCATTCAAACAGCTTTAGAAAAAGTCAAACAAGGTCGTACAATGGTAGTTATTGCCCATCGATTGTCTACGATAAAGAACGCAGATAAAATTGTAGTCTTGGAAAATGGAATTAAAGTGGAAGAAGGCAAACACAAGGATTTATTGAAAAACAATAGTGTTTATGCAAATATCTACCGTTCTCAAATAAAAACAGCGACAGATTCACTCTAAATCGCTGTTTTTTTTCTAAAATGTTTCTTGGGACAATCTTTATTTTTCAATGCTCTATGATATAATATTATAGACTGTAAGCGTTTTAGAATCGAGAGGAGAAAATTACAATGAAAGAATACACAACTGAGTCTTTGAAAAACGTCATTGTGCTTGGCCACTTGGGAAGTGGTAAAACATCCCTTGCAGAGTCCTTGATTTTTAGTGCTGGAGGCATTGAAAAAAAAGGGGAAGTAGAACGTAAAACAACCGTCTCTGATTTTACGTTAGAAGAACACAACCGGATGACATCACTACAAACCGCTATCATCCCTGTTGAGTTTAAGAATGCAAAGATTAACTTTTTAGATGCACCAGGTGCAGATGAAATGATTGGAGACATTAAGTATGCACTAAAAGCAGCAACCGGGGCTGTCTTGGTTTTAGACGCCACAAAAGGAATCGAAGTTGGCGCAGAAAAAATGTGGATGGAAATTAAGAAAAATAATCTTCCAGCCATTATTTACATCAACAAAATGGACAAAGAAAACGTTAAATTTGATGACTTACTAGCCTTAATTAAAGAGCGCTTAGGTGCTCAAGCAGTTCCATTTTGCTTGCCAATTGGTAAGAAAGATGAATTCAGTGGATTTGCCGATATAGTCGAGTTAAAAGCTCGTATTTA
Source organism: bacterium (assembly GCA_030684695.1). Classification (GTDB taxonomy): domain Bacteria; phylum Bacillota_I; class Bacilli_A; order Izemoplasmatales; family Hujiaoplasmataceae; genus JAUXXX01. Next base: position 53,175 of record JAUXXX010000127.1, on the reverse strand, counting down.
TGATGGTGAAAAAGCTGTAGACGGAGACATCTATCCAGATAAGATGGACCGTGTTCTCGCTTTGCGCCAAGACTTGATCGAAACCGTTGCCGGTTCCGATGAAGTGTTACTTGAAAAGTATTTTGGTGGCGAAGAATTGACAATGGAAGAAATCAAACGTGGATTAAAACTCTCGATTATGTCTGGGGATGCCATTCCTGTCATGGTCGGATCTGCGACTAAGAATATTGGGCCATTGACCTTACTTCACATGATTCGCGAATACTTCCCAAGTATTCAAGAATTAGAAGAAAATGTTGGGGTAAAACCAGGAACATTAGAACCAATCACTCGAAAGTATAGTGACTCTGAGCCATTCTCTGGATTTGTCTTTAAGACCATTGTAGATCCATTCATGGGGATGATTAACTACATTCATGTGAAATCAGGAACATTACGTAAAGACCAAGAAGTATTCGTTTCCGCTTCTGGAGACGTTGAGAAAATTGGACAAATTTTCCATTTGTGTGGAAAAACTCAGATCCCTGCGGAAGTCGTACATGCCGGAGATATTTGTGCAGTTTCGAAGATGAATAAAGTCGTTACTGGAAGTACCATTTCAGATCGCAAATCTCAAATTGTCTATGATAAACCTGTAGTTCCCACACCGACCATGTATGTGGCAATTCATCCGAAGAATAAGGCTGATGAAGATAAACTATCCAACTCACTAGCTAAGCTTACACTAGAAGACGTAACATTTGAAATCATTCGAAACAAAGAAACGTCTCAATTACTCATTGGTGGACAAGGAATTATTCACATCGGATATATTACCGATCGAATGAAGAATATGTTTAAAGTAGATGTGGAAATGAAAGACCAAGAAATCGTCTATCGTGAAACCATTAAGGCAACAGCAACCGCTGAAGGACGCTATGTAAAACAATCAGGCGGATCTGGGTATTATGGGGTTGTCGTCATGCGTTTTGAACCTATCCAAGATAAAAACTATGAGTTCACTGAAGAAGTATTCGGTGGAGCCGTTCCAAGAAACTATTTCCCAGCGGTAGACAAAGGCTTGCAAGAAACTCTTGAGCATGGAGTTCTTGCTGGATTCCCAGTTATCGGTGTCAAAGGCATCTTAACAGATGGAAAGTATCACCCTGTGGACTCCAATGAATTAGCGTTTAAGATGGCTGCTTCGATTGCATTTAAAGAAGCATGCAAGTCAGCGAAACCATCGATTCTAGAACCCATTCATCGCATCGAAGTTACCATTAAAGATGAATACTTAGGAGATGTACTTGGCGATGTGAACAAACGTCGTGGACGAGTTCTTGGTATGGAGCCTTCTGAACTTGGTTATCAAAAAGTGGTTGCGGAAGTCCCAGAAGCCGAAATTATCAAGTATACCATTGACTTAAAAGCGATGACTCAAGGATCAGGAACGTTTTCTCGTGAATTTGTTCGCTATGAAGAAGTTCCTGGAAACCTCATTCCCAAAATTATTGAAGATCACAAACAAAAATCAGCATAATCATTCATTCAACCGACAAATTTGTCGGTTGTTTTCTTTACAAAAATACCTTTTTCTTATATTGCGTAGGTTATTGACAGTCAGGTTTATTTTTGATAAAGTTATATGTGTGATAGAGTACTTTATTATATAGTAGAGAGGATTTTTATGGAAAAAATAGGCTTATTGATTGACAGTACTACGTTAACCAGAGATACATTACTACAAGTTCCTTTTGTCAAAGTGGCTTCTTTAAATGTTTCGATTGATGATGTTGATTACAGAGAACTTGATATCACTACAAGTCAAATGATCGAACACCTTCACAGTGCTAAAAAGATGTTAACGAGTCAACCATCTCCAGGAGAATTTTTAAAGTTGTATGAGCAATTTCATCAAGAAGGATATACCCACGTCGTTGTCATCACTTTGTCTGATAAAATAAGTGGAACCTATCAATCTGCTCAAATTGCATCAACAATGATGGACTTTCCTTTGACACTCAAAGTGTTCGCACCACAAGTAGCGTCATTTGGAGTAGCTAATGTCATTCCATTGATCCAAAAAATGATCAGCGACGGTGCTTCTTTTGACGAAGTTGTTCTTCGGTCGGATCGATTGTATTCAGATTCTTGTGTGATGTTTACATTGAGTGATTTAATGCACCTATTCCGTGGTGGACGATTGAATCGAATTCAAGCGTTATTGGGTACGGTATTACGAATTAAGCCAATCATTGAAATGGTGGAAGGCAAGTTAGCACTGACAAGGAAAGAGCGAACCAATCAAGCTTGCTATGAATACTTTATGGATAAAGTTGAAACATATGCTAAAAAATACTCAAGATTATACATTGATATTATCCAATTAAATAAGCCAGAATGGGCAGAAAAGCTAAAGGAAGCAATAGAATCAAAGTATCCAACAGCAGTGATCCACATGACAAGTTATGTTAGCCCGGTGTTCTTCGTACATTTAGGAGATCAAGGATTTGGGCTTTCTATCTCAGCAGAGTAACGATTTCCAACGGAAATTCACAGCGATAACAGGTGAATTTCCGTTTATTTTTTTCCATGGTTGCTTTAAAGAAATAATGCTTGACATCCTTATGTGAAATTGGTAAACTATAAATTGCGAAAAACATCATGGCGGTTGTGGCGAAGTGGTTAACGCATCGGATTGTGGCTCCGACATTCGTGGGTTCAATTCCCATCAATCGCCCCACTACGTTTTTCACAGGTCATTGGGCTATGGCCAAGCGGTTAAGGCATCGGACTTTGACTCCGAGATCGGTAGTTCGAATCTACCTAGCCCAGCCAGTTTTTTCATCAAGACCCGCTAGCTCAGTAGGTAGAGCATTTGACTTTTAATCAAAGGGTCGGGCGTTCGAATCGCCCGCGGGTCACCATTTTTGGTGAATTTATATCATGTATATGCGGATATGGCGAAATTGGCAGACGCCCTAGACTTAGGATCTAGTGCCGTGAGGCGTGCAGGTTCAAGTCCTGTTATCCGCACCACTTGAAATTTAGACGGCTATTTTATTAGCCGTTTTTATTTTCTATCAAAGTGTTTTTTCAGTCGATGTTGTTTTTGACAATTAGTTCATCTAACTCTTATACAGACTGTAATTTTGAGAAAAGTCTATGATTTAAGGTAATAGACAATAGTATTATAATCGATTCATTGTGAACCGTTTAAAAATAACATTGTTTCAAAATGAAACGAAAACTATATTTATAGTTGCAAAACGAAACGATAAATGCTACTATATATTCAGAGGTGATTTAAATGAAATTTAGTGAATCTAAGACTACTGAACTGAAAGAGAAATTTACTAAATCAATGCTCAAGACTGTATCAGCATTCAGTAATTATCATGATGGTACAATATACATAGGTGTTCGTGATGATGGAGAAATAGTGGGGAATTCAAATATTAACAAAGACAGGATTGATATTGAAAATACAATCAATACAACAATAACCCCGAAGCCTTTTTTTGATTTGAATATTATAGAAATAGACAACAAATTCATATTAGAGATTGTAGTTTATAAAGGTGATAATGGTCCTTATTATTACCAAAATACGGCTTACATGAGAAATAACACATCAACAATTCCTGTTGATGGTAATAATTTAACTCGACTTATTTTGAAAAGTAAAAATCTCACTTATGATCAAATGACTTCTGATAAAGAGGAATTGAGTTTTAAATATTTAAAAAGCAAACTCAAAGCAATTCTAAACATTGATGAGATTAGTGTTGCAATACTGACTACACTTGGTCTATATGGTGAAAATACATTTAATCATGCAGCTTTATTGCTTGCTGATAATGGCAAACTTAGTCAATCATATGTTGACATTGCGCGGTTTAAACTTGATACTAATACTTTTTTGGATAGAAAACGTTTGGAGAATCAATCTTTACTAGAGTATTTTGATCAATCCATAGATGAGTTTCAAATAAGATATTCATCTTATCAAATCATTGACGGTAAACACAGAACAACCAGAGAATTAATCCCGTTCATTGCTTTTAGAGAAGCACTATCGAATGCAATCATTCATAGAGACTATTTATTGAATGCTGGTGTTCAGATTGCAATGTTTGATAACAGGATTGAGATTGCATCACCTGGAGGTCTTCCTGAAGGTATGGATGAAGAACAGTTTTGTAAAGGACTAACATCACTTTCTAGAAATCCAATCATAGCCAACGTATTCTTTAGGTTAAAGCTCATTGAGCAGTTTGGTACAGGTATCAATAGAATTATGGATTCTTACAAACAGTATAAATTAACCCCTTCTTTTGAAATTTCAACATCGCAAATAAGAATTGTTTTGCCAGTTACAAATTTTGATTATCCGAAGTTGGAAAGCAAAGAATCAATTCTTGCATATTTAAAAGCTTTTCCTAAGTCATCAAGACAAAGTATCGAAAATGCAATAGGGCTGGAGAAGAGTTCTTTAATAAGAAGATTAAATGAGCTTGATGGACAGGGCGTTATTTATAAGAGTGGCAGTGGTCCAAGTACGGTATATTCTTGTAAATAAAGCAAATGTCTTCTTTGCATATAGATGGTATTATAATAGGCTACTCAAAACACCTTGAATGAATAGGTTTGATATCAAAGCGATTTACAAATCGCCTCAGGTATCAGACCTTTTTTGATGAAAAAAATCTCTGTGTTCGTCTAAAATGGAGTTGAATTCCATTAATTACGAAAAGAGGTGGCACGATATATTACACAAGACATATTGAAAAGAAGAACATTGAAGCTATAGAAATGTTCAAAGTATTGTTGATCACAGGATCAAGACAGGTTGGGAAAACAACTACACTAAACATTTAGAAATTAAACTTGCATTTTATATTCTTGTAAGAATCATTTGAATCCGTTTTCAGGGGTGTTTTATTGGCTTGTTTATTTCATAAACTTTGATATAATGGATTAGGGATTTGAATCGAGGTCTTGTGATGAGTATACTTACCCTTGCAGGGAATATCAACGAAACTATTTTTACCGATTTTGCCTTTCTCGCATTGTTAATCGTACTGGGAACGCTTCTTGCACGTTTGAGCGAGGCGCTACGGATTCCATCGATTACAGGGTATTTTGTTTCCGGCATAATTGTCGGTTTTTTGCTGAAGAGATTTCATATTGAATCTATTTATACGGATTTAAGTTTGATTTCAAGTGTTGCTTTGGCATTTATTGCGTTTGAGTTAGGAACAAGACTTCATCATCGTAAACTATTCCATAGTATTTCAGAAGTTATTGTCATCGTCATCTTCCAGGCCATTTTTACAGTAGGGTTCGTAACGGGATTGTTTATATTACTAGGGGCACCATGGGAAATCGCTTTGGTAGTTGGAGTCATTGCCATGGCAACTTCTCCGGAAACAATAATGTATATTTCAAGAAAATTTAAGACAAAAGGTCACTTAACCGATGCTATTATGCCTCACATTGGAGTAGACGATATCATCGGTGTTATTTTATTCGCGATTGTAATGGCGATAGCAACTGCTGTGAATCAAAGTGGTCACGTTGAATCAAGCCATGCTATTTTGGAACCAGTTTTTGAAATACTTGGATCGATTTTAATGGGTGGGGGAATCGGAGCTGCCCTAGCATTGATTATTCGTACGACAGCTAAAAAAGATCCTGAATATAAACAAAACTATTTAACAGAGTCCGTTTTCGCTATTGTCTTGTGTGTTGCCTTATCGATGCATCAATTCCATTTAGGGGAGATTCATTTCATCGTTAGCCCCATCTTAACTCCGATGTTTTGTGGAATCATCTTTACTAACCTCGTTCCCAAACAAGTACGAAAAGAAAATGATGAAGCCATTGATGCATTTACTCCTCCATTCATCTTTGCATTTTTTGCTTTGATTGGTATGAATTTGGTTGTATTCATCACTGAGGCGGAAACATCAATCTTTATATACATTTTAATCGCATTGGCATATGCTGTCATTCGAGTTGTTGGCAAGCAAGTTGGAGTCGTGGTTGGTTCAAAAGTGAAACATGCACCGGAGTCTGTTGTGAAATACCTAGTGAGATGTTTACTACCTCAAGCTACGGTATCGATTGGGATGGCTCAAGTATTATTACATAATGAGGCATTGCCTCACGTGTGGAGAACAACCATTTATATTGTTATTTTGATTGCGGCCTTTTTTTATCAGCTTGTAGGACCATTCGTGTCGCAGCGTGCTATGCTAGCGTGTAATGAAGTAAGCCCTGCACAATTAGCCTATTTCCATGGCATGAATGACAATAACATGGACTCGTCTTCAACTACTACGCATTCAACACACCACTAAATAAAAACGACGCTACAAAGAAGCGTCGTCTTTTTTCGGACTTGAGGGTTGAACAAGTGATTCCTTCTCTGCCTTTAATTGCGCTTTTAATTCTTTTTTAAACTTTGGAATCGGATCATATCCACCTTTCACAAGGGGATTACACCGAATGATTCGCCAAATTGTTAACAAAGAAGCGTAAAAAAAGTTGTGGTATCGATAAGCATCTATGGCATAGTTGGAGCAAGTGGGTTTGAACCTACAGGTCGGCTGTTTGCCTGAAAAGGCACGTTGATACCATTGAATTAATCGAATTGCGAGTTTTTTCATAAGATCACCGTCATTATATTATCATAAAGTCGCTTATCTTTCAACGGCCACGAATCATGAGTTTTTTGTTGTGAATATTTATTCAGTATGTTAAAATAAATTGAGGTGTTACTATGCTAAATCAGGAGCATATCGAAGTGATGTTTGAATATTTAGATCAATCTGCATCTTTGCTTCAAAGGGAAATGGATTGGGATTACATCAAAGCACTTCATGAGGCTGTATTGAATGCTTGTGAGTCGAGTGTTCTCCAAGACATTTCATTACAAGGGCAAAAAAAACTAGAACTCCTTCTTTCCTCTATTAAGCAAACCACCTTTCATAAAGAGGAAATCAGGAAAGCAATGCAATTGGTTATGTTAAAAGGACTCAAAGAACTTGGGATTTCCAATCAAGTGATTACTCCAGATACCGTGGGAATATTTCTTGCTTATTTGATTGAGAAGTTCATTCATCCAAAACATATCCGCCTTCTTGATCCACTTGCAGGGAGTGGAAATTTACTAGCTACCATTGAACATGCGCTTGACAAAGAAGTAGAGTTGTTTGGGGTAGAGGCATCCAAACCGATGTTTTCAATGCTTCAATCGCTCTTTGCAATGCTTGACGAACAACCTCAACTATTTTTTCAAGATACCATGACTTATCTAGGAGAATGGGTGGATTGCTTGGTAATGGATTTTTCCAAACATGAACTCACACAAGAACGTTATTTTCCCTATGAGGTGCTACTTCACCATCATCAAAATTTACAACCTGCTGGATTCGTGTTCTCTATCATTTTCGATGATTTCTTCGATCATGTTCAAAGTAACGACTTTCGCCAATTAATTCAAGAAAAGTATTCTGTAATTGGATTAATCAAGTTACCATCTAGTATGTTTAAGCGTTTTAGTAAAAGTATTCTTATACTGCAAAAACAAGGTCCTACTGTTACAAAGATTGAAAAAGCGCTGATTGTGGAATTACCCGATTTCCAAGATGAATCATCGTCACGAATGACGATTTCACATATTAACCAATGGATAAAAGAAAACATGCACAAAGGGGAACATAAAAATGGCTAAAATAATGGCAGTAAATGCAGGCAGTTCATCTCTAAAGTTTCAATTACTAGATATGCCAGCAGAAAAAGTGATTACTACAGGAGTGATTGAACGAATCGGAATGAAGGATTCAATTTTTTCCATAAAAGTAAATGGTGAAAAAATCAATGAAACAAGTGATATCGAACATCACGGAGAAGCAGTCACTATTTTATTGAAAAAATTGATTGATTTCAACATCATCCAATCTTTTGAAGAAATTGAAGGAGTTGGACACCGAATTGTACATGGAGGAGATGTCATTACCGATTCATGCATATTGGATGACAAAGCCGTGGAGTTGCTTGAAAGCATTATTGATTTAGGCCCACTTCATTTACCAGCAAATATTACGGGTGTGAAGGCGTTTAAAGAAGTATTGCCCAATGTTTTGCATATTGGTGTATTTGATACAGCGTTTCACGTATCGATGCCAGAAGAGGCCTTTTTGTACGCCGTTCCCTATGAATGGTATGAACGATATAGTGTTCGGAAATATGGTTTTCATGGAACTTCCCATAAATATGTTTCTCATCGAACTGCTGAGATCTTAGGAAAGAAACCAGAAGAAGTGAATATCATCGTTGCTCATCTTGGGAATGGTGCTTCCTTATGTGCAGTAAAAGCTGGAAAATCTGTGGATACAACCATGGGATTCACTCCTTTAGAAGGAGTTCCAATGGGAACAAGAAGCGGTAATATTGACCCTGCTATTATTGAATATATGGGCATTAAGAAACAAAAATCAGTGAAGGAAATTACAAACACTTTAAATAAATTCTCTGGTTACTTAGGCGTTTCTGGTATTTCGAGTGATTCCCGTGATGTCAATGATGCAGCCGCTAAGGGCAATCATCGCGCGGATTTAGCAATCCAAATTCAAGCAAAACGAATTGCAGATTATATTGCTAGTTATTATGTGTACATGGGTGGAGCCGATGCCATCGTTTTCACTGCAGGTATTGGTGAAAACGCTCCATCAACTCGCGAAAATATCATCAACCGTTTGGCTGTTCTTGGAGTCAAAATTGATCGTGAACGAAACAATTGCCGAGGCATTGAACGTTTGATTTCTACAGATGACTCTACAATTAAAGTCTTTGTTGTACCAACCAACGAAGAAGTCATGATTGCAAGAGATACTCTTCGTTTGACACACCAATAATTTCATAAAAGAAACCAGCCTCCTTTGACGTATCTTGTATACAAAGGAGGTTTTTTTATGTGGTGGTACATGTTTCTTATGTGGTTAGGGTGTTTGATGCAAGGGGTTCAACCGTATCCAAATGAAGTAGTTAATGGTCGTTTACATGGAGAAACTTATTTATATGAGTATGGGTACTTCCGTGAGAACAATCATTGGGATCAAAAAGAAGGTTTTGTGCGAGTGATGGATCCTCAAACAAATGAGTTGATTCACACGTTTGTTATCTCCAAAGAGTATATGGTGGACATTACATTTATCGCAGATGTAGGGGATACTTTAATTGTAGTGGTGGAGCACTCGAGATATATTCAAGATTTTCAAGTATGGTACCATTACCCAACGGAGTTGATACTCATTCAAAAAAATGGGTATTTTATTGACTCCATAGAACTAGAAAAGCAGATATTTTATAGTGGAAATATTTTTGATCAATTGATTGTACAATTGGATCAACATGGCCCTTATTATCAAATCGATTCCTCCTTTAAAATAATCCCATTGGTTCAACACATTGATTGGGATATAGATCAACGTTTTCGTTGTTTTGGCCAATGTAACATCATGGAAGAAACCGAAAACCTTCAACCACTTGATTCATCAAAATATACACTTTCCTATATGAACTTCACAGGAGTAACGCTTCGTTTTTACTTAACCGTCCATCCCAAATGGGTGCATGAATTATCAAAACATGATCCATATGAACCCATCGAAATTACCACAAGTGGCGTACTAAAGGTCAATGGACAAGTGAGGACTTCTCCATATTTGCTTGAAACACCCGGAATTTACATGATCAATATCATGGGATATTTTGGGTACTATTACCAAAAAGAGATTACAATTGAGCCGAGATTAAACGGAGTACTTCAAAACAGTACGAGCAAAGAATCCATTCCAATCTTTACCAATGCACCTTCTATTTTTGTGAATGGAGAAAAAGTATCCAATGGATTTGTGTTATCGAAGGCAGGGAAGTATGAAATTGTACTAGAAGGCATCAACGGGCTTAAGCGAGAGTATCAAGTACAAATCTTGCCCTCTTTTCGGGGAATAGAATCACATAGTGTATCGACAAATCCCGTAACAATCTATGTAAATGGAGTTGCTAAAATAAATGGGGAGCTGTTCGTTGACCACATCTATTTGGATGAGTCTGGGTATTATGTATTGGAATTATACATGGAAAATCAGCTATACGAAACAGCACAGTTTCGAATTGATATGGCAAAGCCTCTAGAGGAACCAAATGGTTTGAATGAGATATACTGGGTTCAGATACTACTGACAGTTGTAGGTTTAGTTGGTCTTTATTTCATCATAAAAAAGAAATGAGTACAAGGAACTCTAACACTCTATGGTATAATTTAACCGGTGATAGATGTGATGAATTATGATTTAATGATTCAGACAAGTTATTCCCTCAATGGAAGTTTAATTGACGTTGAAGTCCTTGTTCAAAAAGCAAGTGTCGCTGGATATAAGACACTTGGATTGGTAGATCAAGGTGTCATGTATGCGGCGATTAAATTTAGTGAGGCATGTATTGCAGCCAAAATTAAACCGATTATTGGACTAGAGTTTCCGATAACCGGTGTTTTTGGTAAATCATCTACATTAATTGCTTATGCAAAAAACCAGAATGGATATCAGAATTTAATACAAATTAGTTCCCATATCAATACGTTATCCACTCCCATCACTTTGGAAATGCTAACCAATTGGTCCACAGGACTCTTCTTTGTTCAATCTCCAAGCAAAGGAGATTTCTACCAAACAGCACTAGAACAAGACTTTGACACAGCAACGTATCTAGTAGGTCAGTACAATAAGTATTTACAAGAATGGTACTTGGGTATTGATTTGGGCAACTTTGAAGTAGAAACGATTGTCGCTCCATGGTACGAACAATTGGGTAACACCGTAATCATTAATCAGGTTAGTTATTATCAATCATCGGATAAAACAGCAGCCAATATACTATCTCAAATTCTAAAAGATACCATTTCCATGGAGAGTGGTTTGTTTACGACAGAAGCAGTAGATCAATCTTTACTCTCCATAGAAGAGTTAAATACTAGGTATAAAGGGTATGAAGAAGCAATCCTTCGAACGAAACGACTCATCGATTCGATTACTTGGGTCATCCCGATTGGACAACGTCATCTTCCTAAATATCCCTTACCTACTGACGAACTACCTTCTGTATTTTTGTCTAGATTGGCAAGAAGAGGACTCGATAGAAGATATGTGCAAATGACGCGGCCAAAAGCGACATTCGATGTATATTTGAATCGACTTCTTTTTGAGTTATCCATGATAGAAAAAATGGGATATGAAGATTACTTCTTAATCGTATGGGATTTCGTTTTATTTGCGAAACGTAGCCAAATCCTTGTAGGACCAGGACGTGGTTCTGCGGCAGGTTCTTTGGTAAGCTATGTGTTAGGGATTGTCGATGTGGACCCTTTGGAGCATGGCTTGTTTTTTGAACGTTTCTTGAATCCAGAACGCATTACTATGCCCGATATTGATATGGATTTTCCAGACGATAGACGAGATGAAGTCATTCGTTATGTGGTAGATAAATATGGCAAGAATCATGTAACCAACATCGTTGCCTTTGGGACATTTCAAGGGAAAAGTGCCATACGAGATGTTGGTAGAATCTTAAAAATGCCAGATAGTACCTTATCAGAGATTAGTGAGTACTTAAGTTCTACGAATAATTCCATTCAAGATTTTATTCAAGATCAACCGCAAAAATATCACAACTTAATTGAGAACAAAGAAGTTGCGTTTTTATTCGAAGTATCTTCAAAACTTATCAACTTACCCAAACACATTGGGACACACGCTGCTGGTATCATTATCACTCAAGAAAATGTCCTAGCGTATTCGCCTGTGCAAAATGGATTATTAGACATGTACCAGACACAATACGAAGCCGCTGATTTAGAACGCATTGGACTTAATAAAATCGACTTTTTAGGAATACGCAATTTAAAGACCATTCAAAAAGTGGTAGAGTTGATCAAAGAAACGACTTCTGAAGTGGTCGATGTATATAAAATCCCATTTGATGATTCCAAAACGTTCTCACTTCTTCAAGATGTACATTCTTTAGGAATTTTTCAGCTAGAATCCGATGGTATGATGAACTTAATGCGAAAAATGCAGTTAACTACATTTGATGATATTTCTTTATGCATTGCTTTGTTTCGCCCAGGACCCATGGAAAACATCCCAACGTACCTAAAACGAAGGTTTCACCAAGAGAAGGTTGAATATCTTCACCCCATTTTACAACCGATTTTAGAAGGTACCAAAGGGGTTATTGTTTATCAAGAACAAATCATGCAAATCGCACGCGATTTTGCCAATTATTCACTTGGCGAAGCTGATGTATTGCGACGTGCGGTTAGTAAAAAAAGCGATGCTATTTTACAAGCAGAACGTTCGAAATTTGTGAGCAAGTCCCTCAAGCAAGGGCATAGCGAACATATTGCCAATGAAATCTATGATTACATCGTTAAGTTTGCAAACTATGGATTTAATAAGTCTCATTCGGTTGCCTATGCACTCGTTGCATATTGGATGGCGTATTTAAAAGCCAATTATCCGACCGCATTTATGGCGGTGTTGATGGATTCTGTTGCGGGTTCATTGAATGCCACTGCGGAATACATCAAAGAATGTCGACGTCTAGGTATTGAAGTAAAACCGCCACATATCAACGAATCTTCCGCTCACTATCGTCTCGAAGAAGGGCAATTGCGCTATCCATTTTTAGGGATTCGTTCGATTGGTGAAACCATCGCAAAGCGATTGGTCGAAATTCAATCCTTGGGTCCAATTACCAGTTTCCTAGAATTTATTAGACGAGGAAAAGACATCAACAATCGCGCCATTGAATCGCTGATTATGGCAGGCGTTTTTGATGGCTTTGGCCAAAACAAACGGACACTTATCGAAAATTTAAAACCGATTATTCGGTTTGCGGAACTTGGCGATGGACCATCAAGCATGGAGTTTATGTATACGCCTTATGAGGAGTATGAGTTTGATTATTTACAACAATCAGAAAAAGAATTATTGGGCTTTTCCATGCAGTACCATCCATTAAATCAGTTTTTAGCCTATGCAAAGAAATATAAAATATGTCTGCCCAGTGAAATAGTACTTGACCAGGTAGGGCCAGTTCGCTTCATTGGTGTTATGCAACGAATCAAAACCATTCAGACAAAAAGCAAGGAACCGATGTCGTTTATTGAGATTGAAGATCATCTTCAAACTATCGAAGCAGTATTGTTTCCTAAAAAGCATCATGAATATCTTGCATTGTTAAAAAGGCATCAAGTATATGTATTTTCAGGAACTTTAGAAGTACGAAATCATCAATCGCAATTAATCATTGACCGTATTGAGCAAATAGAGGAGTAACATACAAATGAAAATAGGAGTATTAACATCAGGAGGAGACGCACCCGGGATGAATGCGGCCATCCGCGCTGTGGTCCGAACAGCGATTTATTATGGCATGGAGGCCTATGGAATACAAGATGGCTATAAAGGGTTGGTAGAAGGGAAAATCTATAAACTTGGAAGAAATGATGTTGGTCAAATGTTAAATCGTGGAGGGACCATTTTAGGGTCTTCCCGTTTAAAAGAGTTCGCTCAAAAAGAGGTTCGTGAAATTGCGGTTAAACATTTGAATAACCATGGTATTGATGCTTTGGTTGTCATTGGTGGAGACGGAACGTATCGAGGAGCGATGGCGCTCAATGAAATGGGAATCAAATGCATTGCACTTCCTGGTACGATTGATAACGATATTTCTTCTACAGAATACACCATTGGATTTTTTACCGCACTTGATACGGCAATTGATGCCATTGATAAACTAAGAGACACCTCATTTTCACACCAACGTTGCACGGTAGTTGAAGTGATGGGTAGAGACTGTGGAGATTTATCCATCTTCGCTGGAGTAGCTTGTGGAGCGGAAATCGTAATTACCAAAGAAACGGGCTTTGAAAAGCAACGTGTGTTAGAACGCGTTAAAAATGCAAAGGCAATGGGAAAACGACACATCATCATAGTGGTGGCTGAAAATATCGTTGATGTGAATGTGTTGGCTAAAGAGATTGAAGCCTTCACCTTGTATGAAACAAGAGCCACAGTTCTTGGACACATTCAGCGAGGGGGTACTCCCTCAGCATTTGACCGTGTGTTAGCCAGTAAAATGGGTAGTTTTGCGGTTGATTTGTTAGGAAAAGGATTAAGTGGAAAAGCAGTATTCTCCAAAGGAATTGAAATTGATTATTGCGATATACAAGAAGCCCTAAACAAAAAAAGACCCATCACAGATCTTTATCGGTATTTGGAGAAATTAAACTAGAGGTTACAGGGAATTACCACTACATGAAGGAAAAGTCGATAAAGGGATAATCAATAAAAAAATATAGAGCACTTCATTGCTATTTTACAACAATGAAGTGCTCTTTTTCATGACCGAAGCTAAAGACTGAGATAACGAATGGGCATAGAGGGTTAACGTTGACCTTTGTCGTAGGTTTGACCCAATGCTTTTGGCGATCTTGAGTTTTTCGAAGTGAGCACTAGTACAATGATGGTTACCAAATAAGGAAGCATACTGATTAGATTTAGATTAATGTTTAGTGTTTGTGTAACGAGTCTTTCTAGTTCTGGGAAAAACGCAATTCCTTGAGCAAATGTTAGCAGCGTTGAAAACAACAATGCAGTCAGTGCAATATTCAATGGTTTCCAGTTTCCGAAAATCAATACTGCAATGGCTAAGAATCCATAACCAGCGACATTGGCATGGTAAGAAGTAGTGAAACTAGTGATATAGAAGAATCCACCTAATCCAGCCAATCCACCAGAGATAGAGACGCCAATGTAACGCATCTTGTAAATGTTGATTCCAGCAGAGTCCGCTGCGTGAGGATTTTCTCCACAAGATCGTAGTCGCAAACCAAACTTCGTCTTATAAAGAATGATATAGGCTGCGATAATAACGATAATACCAAAATAAAGTGCAGGGTAGAAATTTCGAAAGAACAAATCGCCAATGAATGGAATATCAGACAAAATTGGTATTTGAGCAATTTTAAATCCACTAAAAATGGGGAGTTTGTCATCGTTAGGTGCGCCTAATGTTAAGGTATAGGTAAGAAATAAGGCAAGTGCAGGAGCGAGGGTGTTAATTGCGGTTGCACTGATGATTTGATCGGCTTTCATTTTTATCGAGGCAACAGAGTGTAAGATACTCACAAGAATACCCGTGACAATTGCAACGAACATCCCAATTAAATACAATACAAAGGGTCCACCAACCGATTCAGGAGTGATTCGATTGGTCACGATTAAGGCAGTAAATGCACCTAGAATCATAATTCCTTCCAATGCAATGTTGGTAACTCCACTACGCTCGGTAAACAGTCCACCTGTGGCGGTGATGATCAAAGGAATCGCTAAAATTAGAACAAGAGATAAAAAAGTAATGAGGTTGCTATACATTTGCATCACCTCTTTGATCTATCAGTTTGGACTTCTGTTTTTTCATCAGTTTTCTTTTCTTGATGAATTGACCTACAAATGCAGAAATCGAAATCATATAGATGATTACAGACATAATGATCGAAGTGATTTCTTTGTTAAAGCCAAAGAACTGCATCAATAAAGCACCTTTCTTGATGAAACTGATGAATATTCCAGAAAAAATAATGCCAATTGGATGACTTTGCGCGATTAATGCTATGGAAATACCTTCGAAACCGATGGGATTGATTTGAGAAAAGGATCTAAAATAGTCAGGGTTTGCAGGTAAGTAGTTCATAGCCGCAGCTAATCCAGCAAGTCCTCCAGCAATCATCATGGAAAGGATCATATTTCTTGAAACAGGAATCCCTGCATATTTCGATGCATCTTTGCTAAATCCAACCGCTTTTAATTGATATCCAAGGGTGGTCTTTTTTAAAATAAACCATATCAATATCGCCACCGCGATAGCGATTAAAATAGACATGTCAATGTATGAACCTGGAAAGAGTTGGTTTAAACCAAGTCTTGGAATTTCTGCAGTAGGATAATCAATCGAGATTGCAGTAATTCCACGATCATATACAGCCGGATTTTCTACTGCCATGACAGAAGTATAAGCAGCGACATAGTTTAGCATGATACAGGTAATTACTTCATTTACGTTGTATCTTACTTTTAATAGTCCTGGTATAAACCCCCATATTGCACCACCTACAATCGCTGCTAACGCAGCTACGATAAAGTGAATCACAGGTGGGAGTGAAACCAAATTAGCGACATACAAAGCAAATATACCACCAATCATGAACTGCCCCGAAGCGCCTATGTTAAACAATCCGGTTTTGAAAGCAAACGCGACAGATAGACCCACCAATATGAGAGGAGCGGCACTAAACAATACATTTCCTAACATGGAAGGACTTTGAAAACCGCCTGTTAGTAATCGAAACAAACCATTGACAGCATTTGAAAGACTACTTGCTGTCAAAAGCATAATCACAAAACCAACCAAAACTCCACTGGATATCGCAAAGAAAGTGTTCGTGAATGCAGAGGATGAGACTGCTTTTTTAAGAGAAGCTACAAGTTTCTTAATGAATGCTTGGAATGTCATCTGTACTCAACTCCATTCTTTTCGATCCAGACATATAAAGACCAATTTCTTCCACTGTTGTTTTCAAAGGATCGAATTCGCCCACAATTTCACCTTCATACATTACTAGAATACGATCACTTATGGTCATTACTTCATCTAGTTCAAGTGAAACCACTAAGATTGCATGGTTTAAATCACGTTGAGCAACGATGGTTTTATGAACATATTCAATCGCTCCTACATCGAGTCCGCGAGTTGGTTGAGCCGCAATCAATAGATGATGCTCCCTCGAAGTTTCTCTGGCGATGATTGCTTTTTGCTGATTACCACCTGACATGGAGCGTGTTTTTGTATACTCTCCCATACTACTTCGGATATCATATTGTTCAATCAACTGATTTGTATACGCAGAAATCGCTTCAAACTTCAATAGTCCATTTTTTTGAAACTTATCAAAGTAATAGGTATTCGAAATCATATTTTCACTCAGAGTGTAATCAAGAATTAATCCATATTTTTGACGGTCTTCAGGAATGTGTGACATCCCTAATTCAAATCGTTTTCGAATGCTTACGTTTGTAATATCCGCGCCGTTCAATGTTATGTGAGAGTTCAAGTCATGCAGTTTATCCAGCCCGGTAATGAGGTTAATCAGTTGAGTCTGTCCATTCCCCTCAATTCCAGCAATACAAACAATTTCGCCGGCTTTCACTTGAAAGTTAACATTCTTAAGAATCATTTTCGTGCGATCTTTGTTTTGTAAGTTGAGGTTTTTTACTTCAAGGACAACTTCTTTGGGATTTGCTTTTGATTTCTCTACTTCAAAAGAAACGTCACGACCTACCATTAGTTCCGCCAGTCTTTCCACGGATGTATTCGATACGTCTACTGTGGCAACGTGTTTTCCCTTTCGTAACACAGTGCAGCGTTGAGCGATTGCCTTGATTTCATTTAATTTGTGAGTAATGATAATAATCGATTTTCCTTCTGCAGCAAATGCCTTAATGACTTTGAATAACCCTTCAATTTCTTGAGGAGTAAGAACAGCTGTTGGCTCATCAAAGATTAAGATATCTGCATTTCGATATAACATTTTGAGAATCTCAACCCGTTGTTGCATTCCCACACTGATATCTTTAATATAAGAGTCTAAATCCACCTTAAGAGCATATCGAATAGACAACTCTTCGATGGCTTTTCGAGGTACATCGTTTTGCATAAAACCGTGTTTTGTTGTTTCTGCACCCAAAAGAATATTGTCAATAACACTAAAAACATCCACCAATTTAAAATGTTGGTGGACCATTCCGATTTTGTAACGATTTGCATCATTTGGGTTTTTAATCTTCACTTCTTGACCATTAATTAGAATAGTCCCAGAGTCTGCAGTATATAAACCAAACAGAATGGACATCAGTGTCGATTTACCAGCTCCATTCTCCCCTAAAATAGCATGAATTTCACCTGGCTTAACCTGAAAAGTAATGTTATCATTCGCAATCAATGTTCCGAAGGTTTTTGTGATGTTAATCATTTCAATCGCGTAATTCATAATTACCTCCTTGTTTGAAAAAGAGGGGTGTGAATCTCACCCCTCAAATCATCAAAAAATAACTTTGTTAGCTAACTCTATTTACTAGTGGTGTAATCGATGGGTTTCCAGCGTGTTGACTTAAGAATGTAATCAACTCAGCTTTGGTTTGTGGAACAACGATAGTACCGTTTTTCACTTGATTTAACAAGGTTGTGTATTGAGATTCAGTGAATGTTGCGAACTTGAAGGAAGCTCCTAATGGAAGACCAACGCCGCCTTCGACAGCACCTTTAATCAAGGTTTGTCCGCCTTTGAAGGCATTATCAATGATAAGGGCTTTTAATTCTTGTTGAACAGCAACAGCTAGTTGTTTCATTGCAGAAGAGATGACGGTAGCGGATTCGCCAGATTGGTCAACGTCAACGCCGATTACTTTTTTTGGTACAGCAACTGTAGACGAATCTTCAGCAGCTTTCATAACAGAGTTTCCTGCTCCACCAGCAGCGACGAATATTATTTCAACACCAGCTGCATACCAGCTGTTTGCTTTTGTAGTATGATTTGGTAAGTCATCGAAGTTTCCAAGATACTCATATCTTTCAGCTTCGAATGTAATGGTTTTGCTTAGTGCATTAGCCGCATAATATGCTCCAGCAACGAATCCAAGACCGAAACGAACAACGGCTGGGACAGCCATTCCACCCATGAATCCAAGTTTTGTATAACCATCTGCAACTGCAGCGTATCCTGCTAAGAAACCAGATTGTTCTTCTTGGAATAAGATATTAACAGTATTGCTCTTTGTTTCGTAAGTGGAGTAATCCCCTAATTGAGGAACACCATCAATAAGGATAAAGTATACATTTGGATATCTTGTTTGTGCTTCATAGATTGCAGTTTCGAATAAGAATCCAGGAGTCACGATAACGTTTGCTCCATTTGCTACTACTAAATCAATAGCTTCTAAGTAATCTGCTTTCGTTCCTGCATTTGGTCTAAAGTACATGTGATTAATTTCATGTTCTTCTGCAAAAGCTTTAACACCTTCCCATGTTCCTTGGTTGAATGACTTATCCGTAATGGTTCCTACGTCGGTAAGCATGACAATTTTCCATTCGGTTTTAGCACCGTTTTGACATGCGAACAATACCACTGCGAAAATGAATACTGCGAGGATAGACAATATCTTTTTCATTTCAATCTCCTTTTTTTTGTAGTTTTTTTAAACTACGATTTAATTAGATTTTAACTCATTAGAAAGAATATATCAATAGGAAAAGCAATTGAGTTTGAATTATTCAAGTACAAGTGGAAAGATAACGACTCCAGCTGGTTCGAAGATAGCGATGTTGAAGGTATCTTTATGAGGGACAAGTACAGCTCGTTTGTACAAATCATCAATGAGGAAGATAGGGTTTTTGCTTTGAAATACTCGAATGATTTGTTTTCTTTCATGGATACTAAAGGCTTGTTCCCACCAAATCTTAGGTTTTATGGGGTGGTGTTTTAAATAATCGATTTTGACATAACGACTGGCCAAATCATAATCAGGATTGGATGTAAGAAAGGACTCGAATGATTGTGCAAGCATTGGCAAAGATTTTGAAATCGGTTTCGATAGAAATTCATACAACTTATAAAAGAAAGAATAGGGATCTTCTAGTTCTTTGAGTTGTTCAAATGTCATAGGGAAATAACGCTTGTTCCAAAAGATTTCAAGCATCTCTTCCACTTTGTGGATTTCTTTAAGGTCTGCGATTGAAATATCCGTGCTTTGAATGATCTCATAGGGAGGATTTTCTTGAAATAAATAGTCATACTTATGAGCTTCTTGGCGTATTTTAGTGCCTTTTAAGAACTTGAGAAATCCAAGTTGAAGTTCTGAGGGTCGAAGTGCGAAGACATCGTTGAATGTTTTTTGAAAAATAGGCTTTGTTTCTTTGGGTAAGCCAGCGATTAAGTCTAAATGCAAATCAATGATTTGATGTTTTTGGATGCATTCAATCATTTGAAACAACTTTTGGTTGTTTTGGATGCGATCAACAAGTTGATTGGTTTCAAGATTAGTGGATTGAATGCCAATTTCAAATCGAAATAAGTGTTTAGGGGCGACTTCATGCAAATAATCGATGAGCGATTGAGGAAAAACATCGCCTGTTATTTCAAACTGGAAGGATTGACCAACTCGATGATGTTTGATAATAAAATCAAAGATTCTTTTGGAGCGATTAATGTGTGCATTGAATGTCCGATCTAAAAATTTAAAGACTTTTGCGTTGCTATTGATTAGCTCAAGTAGATTTTCTTTCAGTTGCTCTTCATCAAAGTAACGTACTGGTTTATCCAAAGAAGCCAAACAATACGAACAACGATATGGACAACCTCTTGAACTTTCTATGTATTGAATTTTATGGGGATTGATTGGAACTACTTGATACCCACTTTGTAATTTTGCCAGCACGGGGATAGGTTTTACTGTATTAGAGTGAAGGCCTTCATTGTTTTTATAAGATAGATTTTGAATGTCTTGAACTGGGGTGGAATTATCAAGTGCTTCCAATAGATGATGGAATGCGATTTCACCTTCTCCAGAAATAACAAAATCTACTTTTGTTTTTAAGAATAGCTCTTCAACATCATAACTGACTTCAGGCCCACCTAAGATAATCTTGGCTGAACTTGTGGATTTAATTTTATCAATCAAATCCACAACGATTTCACGATTCCACAAATAGACGCTAAAGCCAATGACATCTGCCTGAAAAGAGGCGATTTGTTCGAGTATGGTATCGACACCATCCTTAATTGTGAACTCCAACAGGTCCACAGGATACGTTGTGTTGGCCTTTAATAACCGGACGGCTAGATTGGTATGAATATACTTAGCATCGATGCTAACTAGAACAACACGCATAAAGGATTCCTCATTTCCGTTTTTTCATTGAAAAACGATTGTTCGAGATTAGTATGAAGTAGCACTTGTAGGATACCTCAGTTATAACTTCCTCTACGTTTATTATATCATAGAAAACCACTGAGTTTTGTGCTTTTTAGAGAGTGCTAAATCTTCAGGTAGTTTCAGGAGGAACAATTGTATGCTATAATGTTATAAGGTGATATGTATGAGTCTTTTTAAACTAGCGAGTGATTATTTTCCAACCGGAGATCAACCCAAAGCCATTGAAGAAATTGTAAATCGGTTACAACAAGGAGAAAAAGAACTTGTTTTGCTTGGTGCCACAGGTACAGGGAAAACCTATACAATGAGCCACGTGATTGAACAATTGAATCGACCAGTTTTGGTACTGGCACATAACAAAACACTAGCTGGACAATTATATAATGAGTTTAAAGCATATTTTCCAGAAAACAGAGTAGAATATTTCATCTCCTACTATGACTATTATCAACCAGAAGCCTATGTTCCAGGAAAAGATCTATATATCGAAAAAGATTCAAAAACCAACGAAGAAATCGATGAACTACGGCATGCAGCGACCTCTTCTTTACTCGAACGAAGAGATGTCATCGTCGTAGCCTCTGTTTCTTGTATTTATGGCATCGGTGATCCGGATGATTACCGAGATGGTATGCTTACACTTCGTGCAGGAGAAATCAATTCTCGCGATGAACTATTAGAAAAGCTCGTTACTATCTTGTTTGTTCGTAATGATATTGACTTTAGTCGAGGATCCTTTCGTGTTCGCGGGGATGTAGTAGAAGTATTGCCAACGTATGAAAAAACCAATGCCATTCGCATTGAATTTGATTTTGATCGAATCCAACGTATTCGCAAATTTAATGTTGTGACCGGCGAAATCGTTCAAGATTTACAAGTTGTATCTTTATTTCCAGCATCACACTTTATCACCAATCGTAATAAACTTGACGAAGCAATGCATCGTATTAAAACAGAGTTAATCGAACGAATCGATTTTTTTAAAGCAAATAATCAGTTACTTGAAGCACAGCGCATTGAACAACGGACCATGTATGATTTAGAAATGCTTAAAGAAATGGGTACCTGCTCAGGTGTTGAAAACTATTCCCGTCACTTAACCCTTCGAGACAGTGGGGAAACGCCAGCGGTATTGATTGATTTTTTTCCCAAAGATTTCTTGTTAATTGTCGATGAATCTCACGTCACACTTCCACAAGTAAGAGGGATGTATAATGGAGATCGCTCGCGTAAACAAACCTTAGTTGATTATGGATTCCGTTTGCCAAGTGCACTAGATAACCGACCTCTTAACTTCGGTGAGTTCAATGAGAAAATCAATCAAGTGGTCTATGTTTCGGCTACTCCAGGGGATTATGAACTACAACGATCTCCTCAAGTCATTCAACAAATCATTCGTCCTACTGGATTGCTTGACCCAGAAGTGTTTGTTCGAAAGTCGGACGGTCAAATTGATGATTTGATTCAAGAAATTGAAACAACGATTGCAAGAAAAGAACGCATTTTAATCACTACACTAACCATTAAGATGTCCGAAGACTTAACGGACTATTTAAAAAGTTTAGGATATAAAGTGGCGTATCTTCACTCTGAGATTAAGTCGCTGGAACGACTTGAAATCATCCGTAAACTGCGACTAGGAGTCTATGATATTTTAGTTGGAATCAATTTACTTCGGGAAGGTTTAGATTTACCAGAAGTATCCTTTATTGCTATTTTGGATGCTGATAAAGAAGGATTTTTACGAAGCGGACGCTCCCTTGTTCAAATTATAGGGCGCGCGGCGCGTAACGTACATGGAAAAGTTGTGATGTATGCCGACAAAATGACGGATTCTATGAAGTTTGCTATTAGCGAAACCAATCGCAGACGAGCCATTCAAAATGAGCACAACATTGTGAACCACATAGAACCCAAAACCATATTGAAAGCTGTCCATGAGGCGGTTAGTATAAAAGTAGATGCAAAAACTGGTGAAGTGGATTACAAACGTCTTTCCAAAAAAGATTTGGAAAAAAGCATTTCAATTTTAGAAAAGCAAATGGTCGCAGCTGCCAAAGAACTCGATTTTGAACGTGCAGCTGAACTTCGTGATATTATTATTGACATGAAAGGCCATATAAAATGAAAATGGGTATTTTCCTCATCAGTATCTTATATTCATTGTTTATTTTGTCTTTTTCTTTGCAAAGTGGTGAAACTTCTGGAAGTTTAAGTGGCTCATTTGTAGAAGCAATCACAACCTTTGTTTCTCAGATGTTTCCTAGACTCATCATCGATATCGAATTATGGCATACCATTATAAGGAAAATAGCCCACATGGCTTCGTTTGGAATTGCAGGAGTGTTATGGACGATTTCTTTTCAAGGATTTCGAAAAAAGTGGATTTACATTTTGGGGATTGGTCTAGTATTATCTGTCGTTGGTGAAGTACTTCAATTATTTGTGCAAGGTCGAGGTCCAAGTATCATCGATGCCTTAGTATTCAATTATGGAGGATATCTACTTGGAGGAACATTTTGTTTCATCATCATCATAAATCGAAAATATAACAAAAAAAACAACGTCTCTTAAGAGACGTTTTATTTTATTTAAAAAAATATTAAAAAAACACTTGATTTATACAAAAATGTTTCATATAATTAAGTCAGAAATTAATAAAATAAAAGTTTTGAGGTGAAAAAGAGTGAATAATCAACTT
Organism: bacterium; assembly: GCA_030684695.1. Taxonomy (GTDB): domain Bacteria; phylum Bacillota_I; class Bacilli_A; order Izemoplasmatales; family Hujiaoplasmataceae; genus JAUXXX01. The sequence continues at coordinate 29,373 of JAUXXX010000127.1, read as the reverse complement.
CTGTATGAATGTTCCACAAAAAAAAGAAGCGCAAAGGCAACATATAAGGAACTCTTTGAACCGATGAAACCAACACCAGTGGTAAAACAAAAAAGAGCACACTTTGTAAAACTACGCTTAACAATTCCAGATGAACCAAAAGTCAGTCGATGGATCAACTTCTTATTCTTCTTACCAATCTCGATTTTGTTCATTCGAATTTGTCTATCGTTTGTCAAACTTGAAAAGTATGCTGGAGAGTCCATTCCTATCAGTAAGCAAGATATGATTCGATTACTCAGTGTCAAAGGATCCGCAGTTCATGTAAAAAGTAATGACGGTGTCGTTGTCGACATCAAAACCATATAAGGAGGAAATTAAGATGAAAAAGATTACTTCCAATGATACAAAACAATCCACATTGAAATACTATCATGTTTTACCAATGAGTCAACTCTATCAAGTGGGGATGCCTGAAGAAGTCATGGAACGTCTTGGGTTCGATGAATCTGGATTCACAGGCAGTTTTGCAAATCAAACCAACGAATCTACAAACCCTTGGGATTAACCCAAAGCAAAGGAGTCCATTATGGATAAATCAAAATTTAAAAGCGTCAAATTCGATTTCATGAAAGATACAATGAAAGATTTTCACAAAGACCATCTGAAACAACGTGCACAATATCCTGTCATCTCAGAATGCCCAGTGTGCAAACAAGATCTCCATGTACACAGATTAAAATGCAGTCAATGCAATACCGTCATTGAAGGCGAGTTCACATTATCCAAATTTAACTATTTAGATACCGAACAGTTGTACTTCATAGAAGTGTTTGTTAAAAATCGAGGAAACATCAAAGCAATAGAAAAAGAAATGGATCTGTCTTACCCAACGATTAAAAAGATGCTTGATGATGTTATTCTTGGACTTGGATACAAGCCAGATAGTGGAGAAGACACTCCTCCAATCAAAGAAAAAGATAAAGAAAAAGAACCCGCCGAACCCAAAGCCTCTAAACTCGACATTCTTGAAAAAATTAACTCAGGTGAACTGAACGTAGAAGCAGCACTTGACCTCATTAAAAAACTTAAATTATAAGGAGAACCCATCATGTCAAAAGACGATTTGAAAGCAGAACGCTTAAAAATATTAGATTTATTACACAAAGGAATCATTAAGGTCGAAGATGCAGAACGCTTGCTCGCAGCGCTTGGAGCTTCGAAAGCGGAAACCAATGAAAATACTGTCGAGTTGATTACGAATAAAAAAGCACCATTTCGGATGCTTAAGGTCTATGTGGATTCCGCAGATGGAGATCAAGTTCGCATTCAATTGCCCATCGAGTTTGCAAAATTGTTAAAAACCAGCAAATTTAACATTGATGCCATTGAAGATATGGACATCGACATCGATATGTTAATCCAAATGATCAACTCTGGAGCCATCGGTGAAATTGTGAATGTTACTTCGGCGGATGGTGACATCGTTCGAATTACGGTCGAATAAATGGAAGAAAATATCATTCAGCCAACGAGTACAAAACCCCGTGTATTCAAAAACAAAAACTTTTGTTTACTCTTTTGGGGAGTAATGGTTTCCAACGTTGCACATATTCTATTCAACTTTGCTATTAGTTTTTATATCTTAGAAATAGCCAACAGGGCCTATGGAAAAGAAGGAGCAGCCTTGATCCAAGGCAGTTTCCTCTTCGTATCAGGGATTGTCTTGGTATTGTTGATTCCATTTGGAGGAGTCATGGCCGATCGAATGAACAAAGTTCGAATCATGTACGTCACAGATTACATCCGAGGCGCAACGATCATCATTACTGGAAGTCTCATAGCGTTTGGTGTGGAACCCATCGTCCAAATCGTTTCTTTGTTCATCATGACCATTATCTTATCAGCAAACTCCTCTTTCTTTAATCCAGCAAGCGGTTCACTCCTTCGGTTTATTGTCTCTGACGAAGAATTGCAACCAGCAGCTTCGTACTTACAAGGAAGTCATGCTCTTCAATCCATCATTGGACTTATATTAGGTGGAATCATGTATGCTGCTTTACCCATTTGGTGGATTTTCTTAATCAATGGAATAGGATACTTAATATCAGCCCTGACCGAAATGTTCATCCGCTATGACGCCTCCTCACATGCCAAAGAAATTACTGGAGTAAAAGAAGTATTCGTAGATATTACGGATGGTATCAAATACTTATTTAAGCAAAAAGGCATTCTTGCTATTATGATTATGGCGTTAACGTTTAACTTTTTCTTAAGTCCTACTTTTTCCTCCGCAATGCCATTTTTTATCAAATTTGGATTATCCACAGAGCCAAGCTACTTGTTTGATGCTTTCTTAACTCCTGAATTATGGTATTCCTTGATGTCGGTTGCCTTTTCTGTCTCTGCTATTATTATGTCATTGGTTTTATCGAAGCAGAAAACAAAAACACTATATGGAAAGTCGTTAAAGAAAGCATTAATCGGATTCTTAATCCCCATCATCTTAATCGCTGTTGCGATGAACTTATATTATAGTCAGTTATCTGGAGTCAACCTTGTACTAATCACCTCTACACTTATGATGTTTGCACTTGGCATTGCTTCGATCAGTTTTAATATTCCTGTAAGCATGATTATGCAACGTCAAGTCGATCGCAATATGTTAGGAAAAGTGTCAAGTGTCTCCAATGTCTTGTCTCAAGCGTTGATTCCATTCTCCGCGATGTTAGCGGCGTTTATCATCGCAAAAACATCGGTAGGAGTCCTTTACATCTATTGTAGTGTCGGTGCACTCATCGTCGCAATCTGGTTTGTGCGTAATAAATCTGTCAATACCATCTAATAATTCATGAAGACCATCCATTGGGGTGGTCTTCTTAATCTTTCGAAAAGTTCATCTTATATTTATAAGACTTTTGTGGTATAATTAATAAAGGTATAAGAGTCTTCAAACTAATTGAAATGACGCCTTGACCCAAAGGGGGACAACCGTTGATGGACGAGTTGAATAAGTTAACCTATATCGTTGAAGCCGTTGATTTAACCCACGATGCTTTTGGCGTATGCAAACTAGAAGACGGCTATACGGTCTTTGTCGAGGACTTCTTAAAAGGTGAAAAGGCAGAAATTATAGTAACCGAACGAAAGTCAAGTTATGGGTTTGGCAAGGTTTTACATTATCTCGAAAAAAGTCCCTACCGAGTAACTCCAAAGTGTATACATTATTACGAATGTGGTGGCTGTAGTTTGATGCATATGGACTACGATTTACAAACTGCATTTAAGAAATATCGTGTGGAAACCACTTTGAAACGTCAAGGGCTTGGTCAAGTACCAGTGAAAGAAATGATTGGGATGGCCAATCCATATTATTACCGCAATAAAATCGAAATTAAATTCCAAAATGGAGAAAAAGGCATTGAAGCTGGCTTCTTCCAAGCCAAATCACATAAAATAGTCAATCTATCGGAATGCTTTATCATGAGTAAACGCATGTTAGATGTAGTAATTTTGGTGAAAAACATTTTTAATGAGTTAAAGATTCCTGCCTTTAACGAAGCAGCGAACTCTGGAATTCTTCGATCTGCAGTAATTCGTGAAACATCAAAGACCAAGCAATTGAGCTTGCTTCTACATACCACAGATCCTCTTCATGATGCAAAAGATGTAATCATCAAGAAGTTGACAACAAAGATTCCTGAACTAATAGCGATTGCTCGTACCAGCGCAACCGATCCATCCAGCTATGCTCTTGATCCAATCACCATTTGGCATGGTCCAGAGACGATTCTTGATTCCATTGGGGAACTTCAATTTGCCATTGGATACCGATCATTTTTCCAAGTAAATTCTATTCAAACTGAAAAACTCTATGCAAAAGCGTTAGAATATGCAGAGTTAACCGGGAAAGAACGGGTCATCGATGCCTATTGTGGAATTGGAACCATTGCTTTAACCGCTGCTTCAAAAGCTGCGAAAGTTTTTGGAATTGAGTTAATCAAGTCTGCAGTAATGGATGCTAGAAAAAATGCAGAGATAAATCATATTACCAATGCCTTCTTTGAAGTAGGCGAAGCAGAAACGGTCATTAAGAAATGGAATAAGTATAAGTTTGATGTGATCTTCGTCGATCCACCACGAAAAGGCTGTGACAAAGCACTTCTTCAAGCGATTGACGATATGAAGATTCCTAGAATCGTCTATATCTCATGTGATCAAGCAACCCTAGCCAGAGATTTAAAGATATTATCAGATAGTGGATATGTTGTTAAAGAAGTGACACCTGTTGATATGTTCCCACAAACCACAAGTGTTGAATCGGTCACCTTGTTAACAAAAAAATTCAGTAAATAACATATAACAAGATTGCCAACAAGCAATCTTGTTTTTTTGCCCTTTTTTATTTTGTGACTTGAATGATAAGTGGCAATCAGTTACATCCAATGAATGGTTTAGTCACAACAAATAAAAAAGTTGGAAATCACTCCAACTAGTTTATTTACCAAATAAGATCAACCAAATGAGGATAATCAATAAATGGATTACGGTTTTTTTGATGAGAGAAAATTACGTTATTTCGGTTTCGTTCAAAATCGTCCACTGGATCGTCATCGTGCCATTGTAGCAATACGGATAGCATTGCCATCCGATAAACAGCGAGTGGTTGATCTGGTTCTAAGTCAATAAGTTTTAAATAATCATACATAATCACCATATAAAAAAGGATGCGAGCCAAATCTCCACGTACTTCTGCGCGTGGGGTAAAGGATACATTGGGAATGGCAACGGAATCGTAATAGCGATTTCCTCTCGAAGAGTTAATTCCCGGATCTGCAGGTTTTAAGTTATGCAAATCCGTAGCCACACCAATGTTGGTGTTGGTCGGATTCATCATTTTGGATTGAGGCCATACATGTTCTCGATTCCAAGTAACTCCACCATCCCATACTCCAGAAACAGATGTTCCTAAGTACACTAAGATTAGATTATTGGAGTTATTTGGATCTCTATCCGTTTCCCATAAGATTTGGCGAGCAGAGTCATAAGACTTACGTATGAGATTACTATTGATGATGATTCGCAAAGTTAGTTCCAGTTCGAGGCCAGCTAATCCAGAGATTCCTTGATAATAAGGCATTGTAATCGGAACGGCATCGATCGGAGGAACGATTGTAATGACAAACGAAGCTTCTAGTCCAAGAGCAGTAATGCGAATGGTTTGTTCTCCCAAGAGGTTCATATTTGCAGGAGTTATGGAATACTGATTGGGTGCAAGAATGATTTCAGATTCATCTAGTCCGACGACTCTAACCACTAGTCCAGTGGAATCAAAAGCATCTCCTCTTGTATATTCTAGTTTTGTCGGTTGATCAATACGAAGGATTACATTTCCAGCCTGGACTTGTTCCTTCACATAGACAGAAAAGACGAGAGTTAAGTTGTTGTAAGATATCGTTATGTTTTGTAAACCTACCTTGGTCTTATCAAAACCAGTAAGAGTTAACGTATCGAGCGAAACAGGAATTCTCGTTCCACTTGATTGAACAACATTGACTCGTAAGCCACTTTGATTAAATTCATCCCCTAATTGATAAACCACCTTGAAAGGGTATCTTGTAATTTCTAAATGAGTATCAAAGATGACAGGAACTGTGGTTTGGGTGGTTGTCGTGGTCATTGATGTAATCGTGGAAGTAGTTGTGGGAATTGTGGAAGTAGTTGTCAGAATTGAAGTGGTGGGAAGTACAGTTGTAACAACCGAAGTGGTTGGTGGTACGGTTTGAGTTGTCGATGTTTCGTTTGAAGAACTTGTTGAGGTGGTAACTACAGTTGCTGTGGTAGAGAGTTCTGAAGTGGTACTTAAGACCGTGCAACTTGTTAAACCAAATGTAAATATTCCAAGTAATAGAAGAATCAGCCATTTTTTCATTATATACCGCCTACTTTATAAATGTGTAATTATAGTATACCATAAAAAACTATCAAATCAAAAAAACCGTTGACAACGAGGGGCTGTCAACGGTGTATTACTATTTTAGATTAAAGTAGCAACAATCATATCGTTACTCTATTTCAAAGCCCCAACGATCAATCCGTTCTTTTTGAATAGTGGTCAGTGAAGCGATGGTAAATGTTCGAATGACAGCTGCTTCAGAGAGGAATAAATCAAGTGCGTCCATGTATGCAGTTTCTAAAGACGTTACATCTTGTAATGTCATATTAAAAGAAGCTAAGCCGGTAGGTGATTTCATGACTGCAAACGCAGCATTGATTACTTGATTCAATGTAGCTCTTCTTGCGGAAGTCATGAAGGTATCCACATGTTTTGCTATAACGATTTGGTTCGAATACTTATCGTATTTATAAGCTTCCCAGCTAAACATACCGTTCTCATAATCAGCGCCATAATTTGTTTTATTGTATTGATGGCTTGCATTCATGGCTGCTTTCATTTCGTTAATCAAATTCGCTGATTGGAGATAATTGACCAAATCAACCAGTAAACTACGAAGATTGCTAGCTTGACCATCGAGTGTTTGTTTAATGAGTGTGTGTAGTGTTTGTGCTGATTCTGCATTAATTTCAAACATTGACTCTAGTACCGAAGCAGGGATATACGTAATGTAGAACTCAAGTACCGTTTTTACATCTTCTACAGTCGTTGCATCGAGTACTTTCTTCATTAAATCGATATAACAACCTGCTAACTCTAGTGAATTGATTTTGCTCGCATGAAGGTACTCGGTATAGTTATCGTGGGGCACTCCAGTAACAGGATTTTCATAATTAGAATAATAATCATACATATTTGACATATACAATTGGGTAATCATTTGTTTTCGAAGTATTTCACCATTGGTTTCCACAATATAGTCTAATACTGCATCGGAGATTTTATCTCCAACACCGAAGAATGATTCCAAAAGAGCATAAGATATGTTCTTGATACTTGAAGCAAGAAAGCCCATCATATTCATTCCACCCATACCGATTTCTTCGTCAGATATACTTGATATCGATACTTTGAGTTGATTGAATAGGTTTTCTTTTTGAGCACTAGTAAGTACATTTCTAATTTGTGTAAACAAAGCTTGGTTATTTTCTTTAAATCTTGCCATAGCGATTGTCGAAAGTATCGAAATCTCTACAGCTTTCAATTCTTCATGCATGTCTCCATTTTGGAAACCAAGGAGTGAAGTAAAGTACGCAAGGTCAAGAGAAGCAATGAATCTTAACTCAAGTTCAATGGATAAACGAATGGCAGTAGAAGCTTCCTCCGAATAATTAAATACGGCTGTTTGTAATCCTTCTGTTCCTTCAAATGATTGAAGTGCACGTGACATAAATAAGAAGAATAGTTGAATGTCAGCGACACTTGGAAGGTTTTCTAAGAAAACAGTTGCGATTTCAGATGTCAAATCATCAAGCTCTTGAGCCGTGATTGGATTTTGATTATCGGTTGTCAAATTTGATATTTTCGATACTAATGCTGGTGAAAAAGCTTGTTGCAAATCCATGAAGTATTCTAGTGTACGAACAATGGCTAAAACCAACTCATCGTGAGCCGAAGTTACTATTTTTGAGTATAGTGCATCGTCATACATCATGTCGCCCATCACCAATGCATACGCACTAATGAATGCTTCAAGATTATGTTTTTTAGCGATAAACTTCGACATTTCAGCATGAGCATCAGAATATGACTCGGCGTCATTCATTGCACTAACCATAGCCTCTATGTCATCTTTTGCGGCTTCAAATTCGGAAGCTTTCATCCCTTTACGAACCAGTTCGCGAGCAAATATTTCGGAATTTGTCGCACCAAGATCAGGAGTTAACAACGCGATTAAAGCGTTAATTTCCTGTGCTGAGTTTGATAGGTAGGCAACAGATGCACTAGGCAAGGAATTCAGCAATTGAATCGCTGGGTTTCCTTTCGCTACCACACGGAATACAAGTTGATCACCGGTTTGACTCGTAAAATCGTAAGAAGCACCTGTTCTAGTTGCTAACAACACATCATTGAGATAGATTTCATAGCCTGTGGCTTTTGAGACTGCATCCCATGTTAATATCTTGCCAGTTATCTGAAGATTAGAAGGCGCTGACAGTCGTTCTTCCACAACAACTGGTGCAAGTGTGGTAGGGTTGTTGTTTGTAGTAGTTTGACAAGCAATCAATCCAAAAAAAGTTAGAATCATAAATAAAAGCAATGTGAACTTTTTCATAAAATCCCCCTATATTTTTTTTATTTCATTGATGATTTTTAAAGTGGATACATGGTGAACAAACAAAAAATAACTTGCAAAGAAAACAAGGATTCCAAGTACGATATATCCAAGGCTACGGGTAAATTCAAAAGTGATTACTTTGTAAAATCCTACCAATAGCATCAAGGAACCAAGATTTGGTAGTGCTACGACCAAGATAAAAATAGAAACAATACCAATCAACAGCGACATCATAACAAACTCAATAAACACGTGCTTAAGAAGTTGTTTTTTAGGTAGGCCAAGAGATAAAAATACCGTATACTCACTTTTTAGTTGATAAAAGACCACCCGTGAGTTATTCATTATGACGATTCCAAAAGCAATGACCAACATGATTGAAATATTGATCGCAAAATCAACTAAACTACGTACTTGAGTAGCAACGCTTTGTGTCATTTCTTCAAGATCAATCACAACCATCATTTGTGAGCTGTACGTTCGAATCATGTCTTGTTTAAATGTGCCACCATCGATCGTATTGACTAACAATCCATTTACTGATTGAAGAAGTCTACTTTCTTCATTGATAAAAAGATTGGTTATCATTATATTATCATAGTCCGTATCAATAAATCCAGCCATCATGAAAGTTTTTATTCCTAACTTATCACCTAATTGGATATCAAGAAAGTCACCAATTTGGAGTTGATGGGCTTTCGCTAAAGAAATAGGCAAAAGAACGGCTAGTACTTGTGAATCATTCATTGCCTCGGAGACATTACCAATATAGGTAAAATCAAAGTAAGTCTGAAGTTTATCGAAAGAAGTAGAAACCATGAATGACATCTTTTTCGGTTTGTTCAAAACATCGATGACAATATGACGAAAGATGATAGCTTCATCGATTTGTTCTACTTCTTCGTGAAGCGCAATTTCTTCTTTTAATGAAGGGGAATAATCAAAGAGATTGCTTAAATAATAATCGACCTTCGTCTGATTCTGAAGGGTTACAATTTCCTTATCAATCATTAAGGAAGTGGTTAAAGCAATCAAAATGATGATGATTGATAATACAGTAACTTTCATTGCATTATGAAAGACGGTAGATTCCTTCAACAAAGGTAAGCTGACTAAATGAAAGTAGTTTTTCTTCTTTTTAAGTAAATGATTCCATAAATAGAAACCATGATCGATGATGTATAAGGAAAGCAATATACAAACAACAATGAGTAAGAGTGCCTGAACACCTTCAGAAAACGGATTGAATATGTGAAGAAGTATCAAGAAAACTAGTAACACAACCCCTTGAACTTTACTTGGTTTGATTGCCATTCTACGTTTATCTAAAGATTGACTAACACTTGAATGGCGAGAAAAAGAATGAATCAATGTAAAGAACTCAAGAATAACAAAACCAATTAAGATGGCAATCGCGATCGCAGATAAGATTGGATGTAGATTAATTTCGCTAAAGACACCGGCTCTACTGGCGCTTTCTTGGTAAAACGCTTGGGCTGAATAAACACTCAAAGGAATCACAAGCAGGTAAATTGCAAACTGACTCAACCAAATGGGCACCATCCATGTGATGTTTTGACCAAGCGATTTCACCACTCCCAACTGTGCTTGATAATCACTTTTGAAAAGAGGAATCAAAGAATGGATGACATACCCAATTGCAAACAAACCAAACAATCCAATGCCAAATAGTACAGAGGCATAATAATTGGTGGATTGAGAAATAAGTAAGGGGTCAACGCTTCGAAAAATGTAATAGGATTCAAATGCAGCTTCTGCTTGTAAATCATGGAGGAAATCATCAATGTTTACATGAGGAAGTACATTTAAGTACAACGTATTTCCTAAGTTATTTAACTGAGGTAGCGAAAATAAGGTATGTAATAAATCGTTTTTATTGATATAGATGCTTTTCCCAGAGAACATATAACGCTGTGGAACAATCTCTTTCACGGTATAAACGTATGATTCTCCTAAAATCGATAATTCAATGCTGCTATTGACTACTAAGTTGTTGCTAATAGCAAAATCGTCGGTAATCACCATTTCACTAGGACTCAATGTGGGAGGAAGTGCAGAAAATAAGTGATAATATCCCACATCGTTACTTGAAAAAACTTGAACATAGTCCACTTCATTGTTGAAAGTGGCTAAGGTGTAAAAGTTAAAAAACACCGAATACTGTTCCACGGAAGTTGCGTACTTTTCAGCAATGATTCGCTGATTGACTAATCTTGAAGTGGAGTTAGAATCATAGGTGATGACAATATCAATAGGTCCATATTGCTCGATTGCACGGTTCTCATGGACTTGATAAAATGCATGATGTGTATTTGTAACAATCAATAGTATCGTGGATGCCACGAATAATGCAAACATCATGAGCAAGGATCTTGCAAGACTTACAGTGAGATTTCGGTAACTAAAACGAAACGTAAATAGAACTTTATTCATGAGGAACTATTTGTCCATCTTTTAATTGAATGACACGTGTACAATCTTTTAGATTCTCAAGACTGTGAGTTACTAATACAATACCGACGCCTTCTTCATGATGTAACCTACGGAATAACTCCATAATATCCTGACCGTTTTTGCTATCTAAATTGCCAGTAGGTTCATCTGCGAAAATCACTTTCGGTCGATTTACTAAGGCTCTTGCAATCGCTACTCGTTGTTGCATTCCTCCAGATAATTGATGAGGATAGTAATGTTTATATTCTTTCATTCCAACCCATTCAAGTACATGATCAATTTCTAAGCTGTCTTTTTTGGAGGAGATGACTTTAGCTAATTGAATGTTTTCTTCTACTGTTAAGTTTTGAATCAAGTTATAAAATTGAAAGATAAATCCCAGATAAGACTGGCGTAATGAAATTCGATCATCTTCCTTTTTTTCAGTAATATTCGTTGAATCGTAATAAACCACACCAGTTGTTGGCTGCTCTAAACCGCTTAACACATATAGTAACGTTGTTTTTCCTGAGCCAGAAGGTCCTACAATACCAATATACTCTCCTTCTTGGATGTGGATATCCATGGGACGCAAAACAGGTGTTACCACTTTCCCCACAACATAGCTCTTGGTTATTTGGTTTGCGCGAATAATTTCCATGGATTTCCTCCTGCTTGAGCGTATTTCGTGAACGAAAAGAAATGCTTATTACTACTTGATTATAACACTTATATTACTTTGATTCAACGGAAGGCCTGACTTATTCGGATTAACAAAGCATTCTAACGATGAACCCTGTTGGTTTGTGATATAATCAATGAAAAAGGAGTGATCTACGTGAAACAAATATCAGTGTTCGCCGGAGGCTGTTTTTGGTGCATGGTAGAACCTTTTGAGGTACTTCCTGGTGTATTATCTGTCATTTCTGGATACACAGGAGGTGTAGAAACTTCTCCTACCTATGAACAAGTCAGCAAGAATCAAACGTCACATAAAGAAGCTGTATACATCGAGTTTGATGATCAAGTAATTACCTATCAAAAATTAGTTCGTCAATATTTACGCCACATTGATCCTACAGATGGAGATGGACAATTTAGTGATCGTGGAAGTAGTTATCAACCAGTGATTTACACCTTAAATGAGGATCAATACGCTATCGCTTCTGATTCACTTGAGGCCTTAACACGCTCCAATCGATTTAAAAAACCAATTGCAGTGCAAATACTACCGTTTACGACGTTTTATAAAGCAGAAGAGAAGCATCAACGATATTACATCCATTCAAGTTTTCTTTTTCAACGATATGAAAAAAGTTCAGGACGTGTTTCCTTCTTAGAAGAAGCGTGGAAACAAACCTATGATGATGCGACACTTCGTTCAATACTTACTCCGATTCAATACATTGTTACTCAAAAGAATGGAACGGAACCCCCTTTTAAAAATGATTATTGGAACAATCACAATGAAGGTATCTACGTTGATGTTGTTTCGAATGAACCGTTGTTTTCTTCGATAGATAAATTTGATTCTGGTTGTGGGTGGCCAAGTTTTACGAAGCCAATCACTAGAATCAAATCAAAAAATGATTACTCCCATGGAATGATTCGCACAGAAGTCCGTTCATTCCAATCGGATATTCATTTGGGACATGTATTTGAAGATGGTCCGCTAGAAAAAGGCGGGTTACGATATTGTATTAATTCCGCAGCTTTACGATTTATCCCAAAAAACAAATTAGCTGAAGAGGGCTTTGAAGAGTTCCTTGCGCTATTTCAATAGGAGACAAACATGTTAGATACAGTATTAAGCATGACAAAGCAAAAAAAGTTTAGAATTTTCTTTCTTGTATATTTTGTAAGTTTTGTTGTCATTTATCTTGTGCTTGATTCATTGAATGGAGGATACCCAAAACTAATCGCTGATTTTGGTTGGTGGTTGGTTGCCTTAAACCTTTTTATGAATGTATTTATGTCTGCCATGAGCGCTTATATGATGAACTTGAGTTCTGCATATGTGGAACTTTCTGGAAAAGAAGGAAAGGGTTCTTTTGCAACTAGTTTCGCTGTTTTATTTGGGATGTTAACCTATGGATGCACCACATGCGTCATCGCATTCTTTGCGACCATTGGCATTGCATTTAGCGTCTTGGTGTTACCTCTTGCTGGTTTTCCCTATAAAATCATTGCTTTTATATTATTGATTGGTGGATATTTTTGGCTCACTTCAGAAATCAAAAAAGGCAAATGTAAAATTATAAAACCACAAAATGAAAAAGATGCGATTTAAATTCGCATCTTTTTTTTAAAGGAACAATAATATACTAATCGCCATCACTGCCATACCGGCCACGAGTCCATAAATCGACAAATGGTGTTCTCCATACTCTCTTGCGGAAGGAAGCAATTCATCAAGGGAGATAAAGACCATGATTCCAGCAACCCCAGCAAATACAACGCCTAGTAATACATCACTCATCAAAGGCATAAGAATCAAGTAGCCTATTAGTGCGCCAACTGGCTCAGAAAGACCAGACAAGAAGGAATACATAAATGCTTTCTTCTTGGAGCCTGTTGCATAGTAGATGGGAACACTCACTGCGATTCCTTCTGGAATGTTGTGAATTGCAATGGCAACAGCAATCGGTATTGCTAAGGTAGGTTCTTGTAAAGCAGTAATGAAGGTGGCTAGTCCTTCAGGGAAATTATGAATCATGATGGCAATGGCTGTAAAAACCCCCATTCTCATCAATTTATCAGAAGAGCATTTTCCTGAAAGCATGTCTTCAACCTTACAAACTTCATGGGGATTTTCCGCTTTAGGAATGAGTCGATCAATGATACCAATTAACAACATTCCGCCAAAGAAGGCAATGACGGTAATCCATGAACCAGTGATTTCTCCTAATTCTGAAATCAAAGAATCTTGTGCTTTAACAAAGATTTCTACTAATGATACATAAATCATGACCCCTGCGGAAAACCCAAGAGCGATGGATAAGAACTTGGTGTTTGTCCGTTTCGCAAAGAAGGCAATGGCGCTACCTATCCCTGTCGAAAGGCCAGCAAAGAGGGTAATCAAAAAAGCAAATAATACGGGATTCATAGGGTTCTCCTTTCTGTTAATTTACTCCTATTCATTATACACAATTATCGATATGATAGTAAACTATTCTGACTAAAATCGTATATGAATATTGGATTGTTCACAAAAACCACATGGGATATAGTCTTTTCAAATGATGGAATTAGTGCTATAATCATCCCTAGAGATTCTAGGAGGAATGTATGAATAAATCAAAAAAACTTACTTTACCAATTGCATTAGTTTCGATATTTGCATTATATATGATAGCGATGGTGATCACTAGTATCATCCCATCAAGTAATGTGTTTGAATTGGTTGCTGATAGTGCAACAGTCCAAGAGGATCAAAACGTCATAATCGATGTATTAGCCAACGATATCACCAATGACTTATCTACATTAAACATTGAGTCGGTTACGCAAGGGACCAATGGAACGGTCAATATCTTAACGGAAGATTTAAAAATTCGTTATACTCCCAAAGCAAATTTCCATGGAGTAGACACATTTACATATACAGTGAAAAATATAGAAGGGGTATTTAAATCCCAAACAGTAACGGTCACTGTAGTTTCAGTGAACGATATTCCTGTTGCGGAAAACGATACCTTTACCATGACTCAAGGTGGATCGATATTGATGGCCGTGATGACCAACGATTCCGATGCGGATGGCGACACATTGGTCATTGATTCCATTGCTCAACAACCATCAAATGGCGTTGCAACCATTGAAGGGGATACCATTCGCTTTACTCCAACTGTTGATTTCGTTGGTAGTGTTACACTTTACTATATCATTCGTGATGGTCAAGGTGGTTTTTCTAACAGCGCAAAAGTAACCATCCAAGTACAACCAGCAGCTTAAACTAGATGGAACGGATTTGTATTATTGGAATTGCAGGTAGTGGAAAATCTACTCTAGCACGCATTCTTGGAAAAGAATTACGTTTACCTGTATTACATTTAGATACGGTTTACTGGCTTCCTAACTGGGAAGTCGCACCTGCAGATTTGTTTCAAGAAGCACACGATAAATGGATGCAGTCCACTGTGTGGGTTATTGATGGCAATTATCGAAAAACACTTCCCTCAAGACTAGAACATGCAGATACAGTGATTCATTTAGATTACTCCACTTGGAGTGGTTTATGGGGTGCCATCAAACGATTTTTTATCTATAGACACAAGTCTCGATTGGATATTACTCCAGGATGCAACGAGAAACTTGATTGGGAATTTATTACTTGGATTCTTCACTTTCGTAAGAATGTACGCCCTTTATTAATCGAAGAGATTAGTAAGCATCCTCACTTACAAGTGTTGTCGTTTCGAAATAGACGACAACTGAGTCGCTATATGTTGACTAAAATACCACATAACTCTCTAAATGATTAATTTGTAAATCGGTTCCCTTGTGGAATCGATTTTTTTATGATATTTTAAGAAAAGGCACAGTCATCATACAGATGAATGATTGGTCTATAGGGGGAATAAGCATGAAAAGTCCACTTGCTATTGTGGCAATTGTCGTTGCCGTAATTTCGGTTTTATTTGGAAGTATCACATGGAACAGTTATAACACCTTTACTCGCTCTGAAATTACAATTGAAGAAAAATATAATGTCATCTTAAGTAAACTACAACTACGGTCCGACGCTACACAACAATTGGTTGCTTCCATCAATGGCTTACAAACATACGCCTCTGAGATTTACGAAATGGTTACTACCGCACGGACAAAGTATTTAAACGCTGTTCAAAGTGGTGATCAAACAGCGATTAATGAAGCAGAAAACGATGAAGTGGTAGCGTTAGTAGCTGTTCTTGCATTGGTGGAAGCACCAATTGAAGGAATCTCAGTTACTGGGCAATACCAGACACTCTTGGATTCAGTCTTGTCATTTGAGTATCAACTCGATGTTGCTCGCCAAAGATATAATGAAGCCGTCGCGGATTTTAATGCATCCATTCGATTGTTTCCACGGGTGCTATTTGCATCGATGCTTGGCTTTGGAACACAAAAACCTTATTGGGAAGTTTCGAACCAAGTCACTCAACTTCCGGTGATTGCGATTGGGTAAAGCAAAAGCAATTGTCGCTTTGATTTTCATAGTCGTAGTCGTGATTGTAGGAATTCAAAGCCTTACTCCCAAGAAATTTCCAAATCCTTCACAAGTGTTTTATGTGAATGATTATGCCAGAGTGTTGTCCGCAGGAGTCAAAGAGTACATTGTTACATTTTCAAATGAATTGTATGAAAATACTAAAAATTTAGGGGATGGTGCGACTCAAATCGTAGTCGCAACCTTTCTTGTGGACTCCGAAGAAGACATTCAATACTATCGTGCCAATTCCGTTGATTTATACAATCAATGGGGAATTGGAGACAACAATATGGGGTTATTGATTATTATGCTTTACTCCAATGAGCAATTTGATGGATATACACTTCCAAAGTTTGAAGCATTTTTACCACTTGTTGGTCGTGAGATGGCACAGTATTTAAATGAAGCTGACATGGGTTCGCAGATGACCGACCAAATCTTTCCATTGTATTTGGATGAAGAGATTGCATTGTTGCATTTTTATTTTGAAGCGATGACACGAATTTACCGGGATGCATATGTTGGTTTGTTTGAAGAGTTTGAATACGATATGGAATATGTGGAAGAACAAGTAGAAATCTATCGTGGGACTCCAAGCTCAATTGGATCACAACCGATGGATTTGCTGTCTATGGTATTTTCTCCATTATCTGGATTTTTTGATGGAATAGGTACAGGTTTGATTACCTTTATAGTCATCGCATTCAGTGGCGGACTTTTGTTTAGTGTTGGCGGAGGCGGACGAAGTGATGGTACTTCCATTTTTAGACGCCGCAAATAAGTTCAAGGGACAATATGCTTTGTCCCTTTTTCTTTCTCATAGTTATCACCGTTCATTACATTATTGAAAGTTTTTTGTCCCAAATGTCATCAAAAATGCACATTTACACTATGATTTACAAGGAATGTAAAGTAAAATGTACATGAATGTCGAGAGATGTACGTTGTAGTTGGTACTAAGAAAGTTGAGTTTTTGCTACAATTTTGGCAGAGGAGATGATCATATGAAATTTAGTGAAAATGTTGTTAAGCTACGAAAGCAGTATGGATGGAGCCAAGAGGTATTAGCAGAAAAGTTGGAAGTTTCAAGACAAACCATATATAAGTGGGAAAGTGGTCAAAGTTATCCAGAAATGGATCGTTTGTTGGTAATGTGTGAATTGTTCCGTTGCTCCATCGATGAATTGATTCATTCAACGATTGATACAGATTCAATCGATAAAGCAAAAGAGTACGAGCATTTCTACAACAAATATGCCAAGGTTACTGCGCTTGGAGTATTCTTGATTTTAATCGGTGTCAGTCTCATGTTTTTGTTTTTTGGACTTTTAGGAGAGAATGCATACGTTCTTCCAATCGGGACCTTACTTGTATTTGTCATGATTGCTGTTGCTATCTTTATCTATTATGGTACCCAAGAAGAAGAATTTAAAAAAAGCATCCCCATAGATGCAGACTACTATAATTCCAAGCAAAGAAGAGAGTTTAGCAAGAAAATGGGACTTGGGATGACCATTGCCGTTGCTTTGATTTTTCTTGCCATTATTGTTTTTATTACCTTAGTCCAATACGTGATGTCAAACCCGTTTTATCCGTTATCGATTATGATGCTGATGATTGGAATAGCGGTGTTTCTCATGGTGTATTATGGAATGCTTAGTGAAAAGATGGCGATGGAACCTAAACCCAAACAACAAAACCAGCTTGTTGAAAAACTTAATGCGATTATCATGATGCTTGCGACTGTCATTTTCTTGTTATTTGGCTTTTTACAAGGGAGTTGGCACCCTGCTTGGGTTGCGTTCCCTATTGGAGGAATCCTTTGCGGAGTGGTAACTGTCTTATTCGATAGCAAAAAGTAATCAATGAAAAAGGACACTTCGCAGTGTCCTTTTGATTTAGATTTCGATTCCAAATACGGATTTGATTAAGACACCAATTCCAAAGGATATCGCAGCGACACCAAGGGAAATAAATACCATTTGAAAGAAGCGTTTCTTGAATGGTAAATCTTGAGCAACGGAGATATAGAAGTTGAAGAAGAAGATTATAAACACAACGATGAGTAGCAATACTCCTAATGCTATGTATAAATTGGGAATCAGTAGGTAAGGTAAAATCATTAATGCAACTGTGAGAATATAAGCAATTCCAGTGTACAATGCAGATTTAAATGCATTGTCTTTTTTTTCTGCTTTCGCACTCAAGTATTCACTCGAAGCCATGGATAAACTCGCTGCGATTCCAGTAATTAATCCAGATAGAACAATTAAGGTATTGTTTGCAAAGGCAAATGTTAACCCTGCTAATGTTCCAGTTAATTCCACCAAAGCATCGCTTAATCCAAGTACCATGGATCCAACGTATTGCAAACGTTCTTCATCGAGCATATTAATCAATTCATGTTCGTGTTGGTCTTCTTCATGCGCGATTTGAGCTGCGATGGGAAAATACTCTTGAATGGATAAATAAAACTTGTTTGCTTTATCCTCGCCACGCTCCATGATTTTTAATGTAAAGGTAAAGCCGAATATAATATTCATGATACTGAATAAGAAAACACGTAATCGGTTAGGATGTACTTTTTTATTTGTGATTGATTCCCAAATATCGTGATGTGATTTTTCTTGTAAGGCTATGGATTCTAAAATTGCTTTGTTTTTAACGTCTTTCATACGTCTTGAAATGTTCATATAGACAAGGTATTCGGTGATCTCTCCTCGTTGAAGAACAGCAATTTGATCTAGTATTTCTAATGGAACGGCAGTATTCATACAATTTATCCTTTCGAAGTCTTTGGCTTATTATACCATACCTTCACTATTTATTTCTTTAC
Source organism: bacterium (assembly GCA_030684695.1). Classification (GTDB taxonomy): domain Bacteria; phylum Bacillota_I; class Bacilli_A; order Izemoplasmatales; family Hujiaoplasmataceae; genus JAUXXX01. The sequence goes on along the minus strand of JAUXXX010000127.1, from coordinate 10,676 downwards.
AACTTTATTACAACTACAGTAAGTTATCCACAAATAGCGAAATTGAAGGTAACTTAGTTTTCAGTTCATGAAACATCCGCAAGAAATGGATTGCACGTTCTACTTTATTCGTATCATTATTACTCATATCCTATTGATTTGTGTTGTTTGTGATATAATTTTCTTTAATAAGTGAGGGATAGTCCATGAAGCCCAAATATAAACGACTTCGGTTTTTATTGCGTTTGTACTACCAATCTAAATTCCATTTTGATTTTCATTTTGATGGGTTTGATCGCAATCGAACAGACCCTTATTTTATTGTAGGAAACCATGTGTCGCTACTCGATGGATTGTATACCTTTTTACCCATAGAAATGTATGCATTTCCTGTAATTAATGTATTCCAATACACATCAAGAGTAATGGAATTTTTATTGACTAAAGTGATTGAAACGATTCCTAAACGAAAAGGGCAAAGTGATATCGCAACGATTCGTGCGATGATGGATGCTATGAAAAAAGGAAATGGTGTTTTATTATATCCAGAAGGTAACTCAAGTTATTTTGGAAAAGAAAGTGTTGTCCCTTACAGTACCGCTAAGTTCTTGAAAAAGATCAAGTATGACATTGTATTATGTAAAGTCAATGGAGGCTATTTATCGGCTCCTAGGTGGGCAGACCATCACGTGAAAAAGGGATTGTTTGATGTTACGTACTCCACATTGTTTACAAAAGAAGAGTTGGAGATGTTAACAATCGATGAAGTATATCAGCGTCTATCTGAGCAATTAGCCTTTAATGATTTTGAATATAACAAAGAAAGAAAATATGTCTATAAAACAAAAAGACGAGCTCTTGGACTGGAGCGATTTATCTATTGGTGTCCAAAATGTCAACGATCTCAAACCATTCATACACATGGGAATGATATTCTTTGTAGTCATTGTGGAAAGATTGCTCATTTTAATTCCTATAGTTTAATCGAAGGACTAGAGTTTGATAGTTTAGTTCCGTGGGGAGAACTTCAAGTACAAAAAATTCCTCAAATTGTTAAAAATGATATTTATACTACTGGAAAAGTTAATATAACCAATTTGAGTAATTATCGTAATCAATTTATAGGGACATTCAAGGTGAAGTTATCCAACCATCAACTCATATTTTCGAATCGAAAAGAGACGTTTGTATTAAATGTGTCACAGATAAAAGGCTTGGTTTTAACAAAAAAAGACGGCTTGTCCTTTGATTACTTGGATAAAGTGTATTATATATTTGTCAAAGATCCAATGCTGTTTTTAAATGCAATAGACTATCTAAATGGAGGGAACACGAATGGATAAATGGGATAGCATTATTTATATTCTCTTAATTGGTATTACAATTTTCGTTGGTAAATTTGTTAAAACAAGATTTAAGTTTTTTAATAAGTTGGTATTACCAACTGCACTTCTTGGGGGTTTGATTGGATTATTACTTTCGAGTGAAGTGATTCCAGGGTCGTATTATATCGACAAGCAAGTCATGGAATCGATTGTATATCATGCCTTGGCCATTGGGTTCATTGCACTAGCTTTGAAAGACAAACAAGTGGAAAACAAACGAAAAGTGTGGTCAACAGGAATGATTATTACCAGTACTTATGCACTTCAAGGATTTATTGGAAGCGCCATTGTTCTCTTGTTTTTCGTTCCAACGTTTATCGGCGCGGGATTGTTGTTACCACTAGGATTTGGACAGGGACCGGCATTGGCCATTAGTTTTGGGAGTAACTGGTCTGCTTTTCTTGGTGGACATGGGGTCGCTTTAGGTGCTTCATTTGCCTTCCTCGGATTTTTATGGGGCGGGATCATTGGGGTTGTCGCAATCAATTATTTTGCTAGAAAGAAAGGATTGCTTAAACCAACTTCTTACGAAGAAAAAGCATCTTCCATGCAAACCATTGAGATTGAAACGGTAAAAGAAATCTCTATTTTAGATGGGTTAACGACTCAAGTCGTGGTTTTATCGGTTATTTATGGTCTCGTATGGTTGACATTGACGATTTTAGAATCTGTTCTGTTGCCCATTGGTGGCATTGGAAAAACGATTTTCGATTTACTTTCAGGATTCAATTTTGTAATTGGGATTGGTTATGCGTTGATTTATAAATTAGTTTTAAAAAGAATGCAAGCCAAAGGGCGAAACGTTCGGTTAATGACCAACAATTATATTCTATCCAACATTAGTTCTACCGCATTTAACTATATGATTGCAGGTGGAGTTTTAACAATAACCGTTTCTTTTTTCCAACAATTTGGAGTGTTACTACTAGTAGTTAGTACTGTTGGTGGGTTGGCCACTTTACTTTATACAAGATTTATTACATGGAGAGTATATCCCAAGTTTAAGGATGAATATTTCGTCGCATTATTTGGAAACTTAACAGGTGTTGCTTCGACAGGAATTGCCTTATTAAAAGGATTAGACCCCAAACTTGAGACCCCAGTAGCTGAAGAATTGGTATTGGGAGCCGGAACAGCAATGTTAATGGCGCTACCTTTGTTTGTGATATTGTTGCTCCCAGCGAATGCTGCGAATAATGGTGGAGACTTAGCAACGATTAGTTTGGTAACATTATTTGGATGTTTGGCTTATACGCTTGTTATGTTTGCAATTTTAATGATTCGTTCTCGAAAAAGTGCAATTAGTAAGTAGTTTTATATTTAACTTCCTGCAGTTTTGAGGTATAATGGTTCAAAAGGGGAGATACCACATGTACGATTTTCAAACCGCAGTCTTTCAAAATCAAGCACCAACTGTTTTTGGACCCAAACATCTAGTAGGTTCGATTACAATAGTCATCATGATCGTCGTTTTACTAATTATTTTGTTTCAAATAGTTCGATTAAACAATCATTCAAAAGCACTTAAGGTGATTACGATTGTGCTTATATCACTTGAACTTACAAAGTATTCCCACGCACTCATTACTACAGGAACATTTCCGCTCCATTACATTCCAATGCAACTATGCAATTTCTCACTTTACTTGATGCCTTTGGTTGCTTTTGGAAAAGGTAGGGTTCGAGATTTCTTCTTACCGACCACATTCGCGGTGGGATTATTAGCCGGATTAATCGTGCTTCTTTATCCAGCCACGGTGCTTGGTGGAGAATATGCATGGCTTCCATTCGTTCCAAACATCATTCCAATCATTTCATTCTTGTATCATGGCGTAATGATTTTCTTCTCCATTTACTTGTTGGTTGCGAAGGTATACAGGCCAAATATCAAGGACTTTTATAAGGTGTATGTCTCCTTATTTGTTTTTGCGGGAATGGCAATGGTTACCAATGCTATTTTTGGAACGGACATGATGTTCTTAAACACAGCAGCTGGAAATCCATTGCAGTTTATCTTATTGACAAGTGGAAGAGCTGTTTATTACTTGGTGATGTCTATACTGGCTGCCTTCTTGCTGTTTTTACCATTCGCGCCATCTGTTTTCAAGAGTTTGATTCATTCGATATCAAAGCAATCACAAGTCAAAAACCAAGAAAATTAGCCAAGGCTGATTTTCTTTTTTTCTGAGTAAAAACATAGTATAATGAAGGTATACTCTTCAAGGAGGGAATCATGCAAAACAAAATCATTGCCAAGCAAAAACTACTAAATTCTGCTGGTCATCTAGCAAATCCAGGTTATGCGTTACAGCCCTTTTTTGAATATTCACGTAAAGATATTAAAGCATCGATTTGGCGAATCAAAGAATGGGATTATTATGCGATACTGAATCCGGAGTATGGTTGTTCGTTCACGATTGCTGATCTTGGATATTCGGCACTACTGAGTGCGGTCTTCTTTGATTTCAAGCAAAAACGTTGTGTCAAGAAAACAAAAATCTTGTGGTTTACCTTTGGAAAGATGGGACTTCCCTGCAATTCATTAACAGGAAATGTAAGCTATCAAGACCAAGAATGGAGTCTTTCTTTTGAACGGTTTCCTACACATCGAATTATAAAAGCAAGTGTTCTTTATTTTGATAAAGAGTTGCCCTTCGAAGCAGAGTTTCATGTGCAAGACTTACAGGATGACTCCATGGTTATTGCAACACCGTGGTTTAAAAAGCCAAAAGCTTTTTATTACAATCAAAAAGTAAATTGCATGCCAACCAAAGGATTTGTATCGATTGGTAATCAAGTCCATACATTCTCCGAAACAAACACGTTTGCTGTGCTTGATTGGGGTAGAGGGGTGTGGACGTATAAAAACACTTGGTTTTGGAGTTCCGCAAGCGGACTTGTTCAAGGAAAACGCTTTGGGTTTAATTTCGGTTATGGTTTTGGGGATACCTCAAAAGCCACTGAAAACATGTTGTTTTATGAGGGTGTAGCACACAAACTGAACCAGGTATCTTTTGAGATGGATCCAAATGATGTCATGAAACCATGGGTGTTTACTTCACCAGATCATCGAGTTCACTTAACACTTACTCCTCTCCTTGACCGAAAAGACGATACGAATTTTATCATCATTAAGAATCTAGGGGACCAAGTATTTGGACATTTCAATGGAACTGTTGTTTTAGACGATTCCACAACACTGCAAGTAGAAAACCTACTTGGATTCGCAGAACGAATCACGAATCATTATTAGGAGAAAAATGAGCGATAAAGATATTATTAACCAAATACTAGACGATAATAATGTAGAACACGTTATATTGGTTGACGAAGAGTCAAACACCTTTGAAATGGCCCAATTAGGCGTCATACCACTTCATGGTGTAGTGTATGCTGTACTCGATTTAATAGCAATTAATCACCAACGAGTGAGTGAAGAAGATGCAGGGGTAGTTATTTTAGAACTCGATTTTGATCCAGAAGCTGATGAGTACTTCATCACGACCATAGAGGATGATGACATCTTTAATGAAGTCATGGAAGTATACGAATCGCTACCGATGGAGTAAATCATCCCAGCTTTATAGTTTGATTAAATTGAGCTATTTTGATACAATAAAAGAGACGTTTAGTTAAGAAAGAAGGATACCAATGGATTATCAAGCAAAAGCAAAACAAATACGACGATCAATTTTAGAAATGATTGCTCATCTAGGGGTAGGTCATGTCGGTGGATCGTTGTCCATCGTGGATGTTTTAACTATTTTGTATTATAAACATATGAATATCGATCCATCAAATCCAAAAATGGAGGGAAGAGATCGATTAATTATCTCCAAAGGGCATAGTGGACCCGCCCTTTATGCTGTTTTAGCAGACTTAGGGTACTTTCCAATTGAATGGCTACTTACCTTGAATCAACCAAAGACGTTACTTCCATCCCACTGTGATATGAATTTGACCCCAGGTGTAGATATGACAACAGGTTCTTTGGGTCAAGGGTTTTCTGCTTCAGTTGGAGTTGCGATGGCGTCAAGATTAAAAAATGACAACGCTTATATATACACAATCATCGGGGATGGAGAATCCCAAGAAGGGCAGATTTGGGAAGCTGCGATGTTTGCAGGTAATCAAAGACTACATCATTTAATTGCCTTTACAGACAACAATCACGCCCAAATTGATGGACCTACTCCAGATATTAATCCAGTCTATCCCCTCGATAAAAAGTGGAAATCTTTTGGTTGGAATGTAATTGTCGTCGAAGAAGGCAACGATGTACATTCCATAGATGCAGCGATTATCAAGGCTAAGAAGTCTCGTTTTAAACCATCCATGATCATTTTAAATACAATCAAAGGAAAAGGTGTTTCTTTCATTGAACGTATGGGATATGCAAATCATAACTTTAACCTGTCGAAGGCTCAATTAGCCGAAGCAATCAAGGAATTGGAGTAATACTATGTACGAATTAATGGAAATGCGAGTAGCGTTCGCTAAAGAGCTTGATAAAATTATGCAAGTAGATCCACGAATTGTGATCCTTGATGCTGACTTAAGCAAAGCCAATGGTCGAGCTGAGTTACATGCGAAGTATCCGAATCGCGCATTTAATGTCGGTGTAGCGGAAGCCAATATGATTTCGATTGCAGCTGGAATGAGTACGTACGGCTATATTCCATTTACATCCACATTTACGCCGTTTTCAACCAGAAGAGTTTGTGACCAAATTGCGATAAGTGTCGCCTACGCGAAGCAAAATGTTAAAATTATCGGTTCAGATCCAGGATTAACCGCAGAGTTTAATGGTGGTACCCATATGTCTGTAGAAGACATTGGTGTAATACGTAGTATTCCTGATTTGGTCATCTTTGAACCAGTAGACAATACACAATTAGTAAAAGCCATTCCTCAAATCATTGATTATGTAGGTCCGGTTTATATTCGGATGTTTCGAAAAGTAACACCTGATATATTTAAAGATGATTATAAATTTAGTCTATTTAAAGCGGATGTTTTATCATTAGGTAATGATGTTACTTTATTTTCATCTGGTATAATGGTCGCTCCTTCTTTGCAAGCCAAGGACATGCTTGCCAAGGAAGGGATTAGTGTCGAAGTTATCAATGTTCATACGATTAAACCAATCGATGTTGAAACCATAGTAGCGAGCGCAAAAAAGACGAATGCGGTTGTAACGGCAGAAAATCACAATGTAATTGGTGGACTATTTTCAGCAGTGAGTGAAACGTTATCCAAGCACTATCCAGTTCCTATGGAAGCCATTGGAATTCAAGACCGGTTTGGTCAAGTTGGAAAACTAAACTTTTTGATTCCAGAATATCTTATGACGACTGCTGATATTATTAGCAGAATAAGGACTGTAATTGCACGTAAACGATGAATTTTTAAGTTCTGACCTTTCATTCAAATATCACTTGTGTTATGATTTTGTTAATGATTTATCATTTGGGGGCTAAGAATGAATATTTTTTATTGTAAGCATTGCAAACGCATCGTATACACCTATTATGGTGGGGGAAATCTCACTTGTTGTGGTGATGAAATGACACTTTTACAACCAAAGACAAAAGATGTAGGAAACGAAAAACATTTACCTGTGATTGAACGTTTATCCGATGACTTGATTAAAGTTTCTGTTGGAAGCGTGATGCATCCGATGACGGATGATCATTGGATTCAATGGGTGTTCGTTGCACAAAATCAACATTTCCAAATCAAAACATTGCTTCCAAATGAGACTCCTGTAGTAGAGTTTACCATTCAACCCAATCAATCAATCAAAGTATATGAATTTTGTAATCTGCATGGATTGTGGTTAACTGAATTGGTATAAGGCACGTCATCCATGGACAAGCCGACATTTGTTTCGGCTTTTTCTTTTCAAATTTAATGAACCGGGGGGGACATAACATGCAAGAATTCGTTGAGGCATTAAAGTATCTTTTATTAGGATTAATCCAAGGAGTCACGGAAGTATTACCGATTTCATCCAGTGGACACGTGGAATTATCTAAATTTTTACTTGAAATGGATTTTGCTGAGAACCTCATGTTTCTTATATTAGTAAATACCGGTTCTTTGCTGGCGTTTCTTGTGATTTACTTCAAAGATTTACTACGTTTAGTAAAGGATTTCTTTATTTACTTAAGGCATCGAGAAACCAGAGAAATGACGAGTCCCAATTTTCACTTTCTGCTAAAATTGGGAGTTGCAAGTATCCCTGCAGCAATTGTTGGTGTCTTACTTAGTGATTTTATCGATCAAATGTTGTCTACTTATTCGATTCTATTATCAGGAGTTGGACTTTTATTGACTGCAACGATATTGTATTTGATTGGATATCGAAGATATCGTCATGGACTATCCTCTATTTCTTATAAAGAGTCTTTCCTTATTGGGCTTGCTCAAGCCGTTGCTCTAGTTCCGGGGGTAAGTCGGTCAGGAATGACCACTGCCGTGGCGCTGAAAAAAGGAATCAATATAGAAACCGCATTAAAATTTTCTTTCATGATGTACATTCCAATTTCCATTGGCTCGATTTTTTTATACCTTATTAAAGCAGCCCTTATGGAAGATTCCACTAGTACTTTATTACCAGGAAGTGAGTACGTGATTTATTATCTTCTTGCGTTTGTTGGAGCATTTATCGCAACGTTTTTCGCCTTTAAAGTCATCTTCAATATTTTTAGAACCAACAAATTAAAGTATTTTAGTTATTACTGTTTTGTGGTGGGATTGCTTTCTATTTTATTATTCATCATGCAGTAAGCAATTCACATGATTCACAAACAATAATATGTTATATTGCCTATAAGGGGGTGGCTGGACATGGAAATAGTAAAGGTTATTATTGAAACAATCAAGTATATTTTCCTTGGATTAATTCAAGGGTTAACAGAAGTTATTCCAGTATCGTCTTCTGGTCATGTCAAGATGGCTCAACAATTGTTAAATATTACAATTGATGAGGGACTTTTGTTTTTGATTTTAGTGAATACGGGATCTTTGATTGCTTTTCTGTACCACTTTAGAACATTAATCATTCGAATTGTCGGTAATTTCTTTAAGTATATATTTGTAAAAGATACAAGAGAGTTTTCCAAAGAAGATTTTGAGTATTTGATGAAGATTGTGGTTGCTTCGATACCCGCTGCCGTCATTGGTTTTTTGTTTTCCGATGTCTTTGATCAAATATATCTCGAGTATGGTCTCGTATTAGTCGGTACAGGATTATTGATAACAGCAACGGTTTTGTATGTCGCTAGAGATTATTCATCGATTAATGGTAGACAAACCGTTTCGATGAAAGATGCAATTACTATCGGGTTTTTTCAAATGTTCGCTTTGATTCCTGGATTATCCAGAAATGGGGTAACGACGTCTACGGGTTTGTTCCGTAAGATGTCCATGGAAACATCCTTGGTGTTTTCCCTCTTGTTGTCTATTCCGCTATCCATTGGATCTTTACTTAATTACATCCTAAAAATCTTTATCCAAGGAGAAGCTTCGGATTTAGGTTTTGATGTTACAAATATTGCCCAATACATCTTTTACTTCTTTGCATTCATTGCTAGTATTTTGGCAACATTGATTGCGTTAAAATATATCTTTATATTCTTTAGAAGAGGTAAGTTGGTTTATTTCAGTTTATACTTGTTCGCTGTTGGATTGATTGCATTATTTTATGGACTCATCAATCTATAACTACGTTGTATTTGTATTTTTGAACGTTATGTTGTAAACTATTGTTACAAAATTCGCATCTGCGACGTTTAAGGGAGACTATCAATGGATGAATTAAGAAATCAAGATGTCATTGTCGAAGAAGGAATTACATTATCAGAGTTAATTGCAATTGTATGGAAGAACATTACACTCGTTGTGTTGGTAACCCTTTGGGTAACCGTTTTAGGGGTTATTTATACCTTTGTTGTGGTGAAACCAACATACACTGCCGAAGCGTCCATTATGATTTTAACAGACTTAAGCGCAGGGATTACTACCGAACAATCGGCGATTCAAGTGGCACTTGCTTTGATTCCAACCTATCAAGATTTTATGTCTACTCGTAAAGTCTTAGATTCCGTTGTGGCTGATATTGATGGTTTACCACAGGGATACTCGATTAGTGCACTACGAAATAGTTTTAGCATTTCTCGATCTACAAATTCGCTCATTGTTTATATTAAGGTGGTGAATCAAAATCCAGAGTTAGCCAAGGAAATTGCCAATCAATTGGTGGAAAACTCCATCCTAATTGCAGACAATGAACAAACGGAATATCGTCCATTAAAGGATAAATTACGTCTTGTGGATTTGGCAATTACACCGACTTCACCCACTGCTCCTAATAAAATGTTAAATGTTGTGATAAGCTTTTTACTAGGTGGAATTTTATCTTTCGGGATTATCTTCTTAAAAGAACTGTTTAACAATAAGTTCCAAAGTACCAATGAAATGGAAAAATACTTAGGAATTAACGTAATCGCTGCTGTACCTGGAACGATGAAAGAAAGAAAGTTGGTGGACTAGATGGAATTTTTTGAATATAAAAATGTAGTCATCGAAACACCGCATTCCATGGAAGCAGAAGCCTACCGAAAACTTGAGTTAAACATTGCAATGACCGGATTAAACCGGAGAATGCAAGTCATTCAATGTACATCCGCTACCCCACAAGATGGGAAAACAACCACATCGATTAATTTAGCTGCTGTATACGCTGAAAAAGGGAAAAAAGTTATTTTGGTCGACTTTGACCTACGTAGACCGAAAATTCACCGTGCATTTCATCAAATCAATGACAAGGGATTGTATGATTATGTCATCGATAATGTTGATTATCATGAACTTATCATTCATGACGAGTCCAAAGTAGACTTGATACTAACAGGAAAAAAGTTATCATTTCCACACATTGTATTAGAATCGCAACGCGTGAAAGAACTTGTCGAGTCTTTACGAAAAGAATATGATTATATTATTGTAGACACCCCTCCTGTACTCTCTGTAACCGATGCATTGGTTGTTTCAAAAATGGTTGATGGAGTGGTCTTTGTGGCGGCGTACAATAAAACTAGAAAAGATGATTCAAAAGAAGCGTTAAAACTGCTTCGTATCAATAATGCCTTTGTCATAGGCGGCGTATTAGCTAACATTGACATGAGAAAACGACGTGGATATGGCTATAATGGCTATAATTATTACTATGGAGACTCTGAAAAGGAAAAAGATTAGGAGGGACGAACTATGATAGATGTTCATTCGCACCCAATTCCCTTTATTGAC
>JAUXXX010000126.1 GCA_030684695.1 bacterium | reverse complement strand
AAGATGGATTATTAAGTGTCATCATGACGATCAATCAAGAACGTCGAGAAGTCATTTGTGTTCCTACTATCGTTTCTAAAGGGTTCATCTTTATGCGGGATAACGACCAAATGATACGTAAACTTCAGGAATTATCTCTTGATGTAACGGATCGATATTTGGCTCCTTCCAAAAAAATCAATATCAATGGCATGAAAAATGATTTATCGAAAACACTAGCACGCTACATCAAAGACAAAACCAATCGAGAACCCATGGTAATGCCTGTTATCATGGTATTATAAACAAATGGAACCCAAGTCAAGTTGACTGGGTTCCTTATTTATATAATGTGGTATCAACAACACGTTTTCCAAGGGTCACTTGTCGAAAACTTTCAAACACAAACTGCGTCATCACCGCATCCTCAAGTGCATCATGTGCTTGCTTTTCTGAGGTGGGTTCACTCGAATAAAGATTATAGGCATTTTGCAATCCCAAATCATTTTTTAATCCAAAATAGGTCTTATGAAGTTTTAATAAGTCAACGATTTGAACACCCAAAGTAACGTCAATTTGGTGATTAATCCTGCATGCTTTTCGAAGTTCGATCAAATCATTTTGTCCCCAAACAAATACCATGGGTCGGTTTTTACGAAAGTACCAAGAGAGCATTTCAATGAACTCTTTGGCACTAATTCCTAGATCAATTTCTTCTTGTGACACTTTGAGAAACTTTTTGGTTCTATCGCTAATTTCAGCGGTTTTGGTTGGTCGAACAAAGGATTTCTTTTCTTCGATGATCTGTCCTTGAGGGTTGGTGATGACCAATCCATATTGAATGATCTCGCTCTCAAAATTCTGATAAAATCGGTAAGGAGGCATCGACATTTCGAGGTCTAGGAATAACTTTGGACAATCCTTGGTAATCAAATTTTGGATTTGGCTTTTGATTAAAGATATGTCATAAAAAATGAGTGGATTTTGTTTTCGTGGGTAGATGATCTTTTCTATGGATTCAACGGAATAGACCATCAGTCCTTTGTATTTCTTTTTAACCTCCGATACCGTCATAAAGGTATAAGACCCGGGAATGAAGTAAGAAAGGAAGGTTTGAAACAATCCTTTTGGCATATAATAGTAGTCAATTTTAGAATGGCCTCTTAAAGAAACCACCCGAATGTCTTCAAACACATCATGAAGACGTCCATATATTTGATTCGTCATAAATAATCACCTGTACTGTATTGTATCACAAATTAGTGGAAATGAAATCAAAAATTTAGTCCTCATATGCTTGTAAAGCAATTCTTAAATTTTCAATTTGAGGCTTTTTTAACGATAGTTCTTTTAGTTGAATATCCGTGGCGGCTTTGATGTTTTGAATCGTTTTGAACTGTTCTAGCAGTCGTTGTTTGGTGGTTTTCCCAATGAGAGGAATGGCATCCAAAATGGATGCATATATTTGTTTTGATTGCTTTTCGCGGTGAAAACTGATTGCAAATCGATGAGCTTCTTCTTGAATACGTGAAAGCAATACATAAAGAGGAGTATGTCTTGAAAGTTTAACTTCCGTTTCTTCTGGTTGAATAAAAACATCTGTTTTATGGAAGGAGTCTTTCTTTAACCCTACCACTGGGATATCTAAGTATAAGGAAGCTAACACTTCTTTGGCCGCGCGAACTTGATTAATTCCACCATCCATGATAATTAAGTCTGGACGATCAATGCTATTGGTTTCAAGCATTTTTTGATAACGACGATAGAGTATTTCCTTCATCGTTCCAATATCGTCTGCCTTTTTTGCATACTTTACTGCAAATTTCCGGTAACTTTTCTTTTCTGGAGCTCCGTTGACGAACACGACCATGGCTGAGACTTGATTCGATCCTTGGGTATGCGAATTATCAAAGCACTCCATCCGACGAATGCCTTCGACGCCACTAAGTTCACTTAGTGATGCTAATGCATCCACCATTTTGGCTTCTTTTTTTAAATAGATATCAATATGATTCGCCAAGTAAATCTGAGCATTTTGTTTTGCCATTTCTAAGAGTTCTTTCTTCGCCCCACGAATGGGTTGGACAATTGCATGTTCTACTACTTCTTGAAGAGTAGAAACGTCGATCTCTAAAGGCAAAAAGATTTCTTTTGGAATGGGTTGCTTTTGATAAAACTGGGCGATAAAGTCGATGAATGCATCCTCTGAGGATTGATAGATGGCAAACAACTTGGATTCACTAAAAATGATCTTACCTTGGCGCATAAACAACATTGTGATTGCCATATGGGTATCAGACGATGCATAATGAAAGATGTCACGATCAATCAAATCATGAAAAATCACTTGTTGCTTCGATGTGGTGTCTTGCACGGCTTGAATTAGTTGCTTCATTTCTTGGGCTTTTTCAAATTCAAGACGAGCAGAAAAATTCAACATCTTTCGTTTTAGATCTTCGATAATCTCTGTATTTTGCCCTTTAAAGAAGTGCTTTATCTGCTGAATGATGGGTTGATAATTCAATTCTGTGATGGGATATACACAAGGGCCTAAGCATTGTCCAATGTGATAGTATAAACAAAGACGTTTGGGCATTGGTTGACACTTTCTAAGTGGAAAGAGTCGATGTAATAAGTCCAGTGTATCACGAGCAGCGGAGGCATTTGGAAATGGTCCAAACACATTTTTATTCTTTTTAGACACTCGACGAGTGATTTGTAACTTAGGATGCGTTTCATTCGTGATTTCGATGTATGGATACGTCTTGTCATCCATAAGCATTATGTTGTATTTGGGGGTATGCTCTTTGATCAAAGATAATTCCAGTAAAAAGCCTTCGATTTCTGTTTTTGTGACGATATAGGTAAAATCGACAATGTTGGAAACCAACTTTGTCGTTTTTAGATCATGTGTCCCCATAAAGTAGGATCGAACACGATTCTTTAAGTTTTTGGCTTTTCCAACATAAATAATCGTGTTAAATTGGTCCAGCATTTGATAACTACCTGGTTGTTCAGGTAAATTTGCAAGTTTTGCTTGGATTGTTGGATTCATGATGTTCACCTTCTAGTATGGTATTATATCATATTTGAGAAAAATAAAAACTTCGGGAAGAATTCCTCCCAAAGTTGATTTATTTGATTTCTCGAATTAACTGATCAATTTTTGAGCCTTGGTCTAAGGATTGATCGTATTTAAAGACCAACTCAGGAACTTTACGCATCGGTACTCGAGCAGCGATTTGGTTCTTGATAAACCCTTTTGCTTTTTCAAGTGCTTCTTTGGTTTGTGCCTTTTGTTCATCACTGCCTAACACTGTGTAATAGGCGTACATAAAGGATAACTCATTGGTAATCTTCATACCTGTGATGGTAATAAATCCCAGATTTGATTTTACTTCGGTACGTAAGATATCGGATAACTCACGTTGAACGATGGTTTCTAAACGATTTACCTTAGGCATTTGGTTTCACCTCTTGCATGATGGATGCTTCAATAATATCCAATTCTTTAAAATCATGGAAGCCTTCGAGCATGATTCCACAATCGTATCCTGTTTTAACTTCTTTGACATCATCTTTGAATCGTTTGAGAGACGAAATTTTACCATCAAACACCACTTTTCCTTCACGGATTACTTTTACTAAAGAATCACGTTTGATGGCCCCTTTTAGGACCATACATCCAGCAATGGCGGTTTTTGATACGGTGAAAATATTGCGCACTTCTGCTTCTCCAATGATTTGTTTTTCAAATACTGGGTCAAGCATTCCTTTCATTGCGCGTTCAATGTCTTCGAGAGCTTCATAGATGATGTTGTATAAACGAATTTCAACGCCTTTATTTTCGGCGGTATCACGAACTTGAGCTTGTGGTCGAACATCGAATCCAATGATAATGGCGTTGGAAGCTTCTGCTAAGGAAACATCCGTATCCGTTATGGCACCAACTCCAGCACGAACAATTTCAATGTTCGTTCCTAACACTTTAATCTTATCAATCGCACCTTTGAATGCTTCAATGGATCCTTGGGTGTCTCCTTTAATGATGAGTCGGAGAACTTTTTCATTACTTTCGGCCTTTTTGAAGAATTCTTCTAAGGTTAGCATTTTGTCAATGCCTTTTTCTTCTCCGGAAGAGCGATTACTACGCTTGGATGCAATGTCTTTTGCGGTACGTTCATCGGCAAATACCATGAATGGATCCCCAGCAAATGGTACATCGGATAATCCAGAAATTTCGACTGGCGTGGAAGGAGGTGCTTGTACTAAAGACCTTCCTAAATCATCGGTCATTGCTCTGATTTTTCCATAAGTCGTTCCAACAACGAAGAAATCACCAATTTTTAACGTACCATTCGATACCAAAACGGTAGCAATGGGTCCTTTGCCTTTGTCAAGTTTTGCTTCAACAACCGATCCCATTGCCATCCGTTTGGGATTGGCTTTGAGTTCTAGCATTTCAGCAACTAACTGGATGGTATCAAGTAGATTATCGACACCTGTTCCTTTTAATGCTGAAATATAGCAATACGGTGTTGAACCGCCCCAATCGTCTGGTAACAAATCAAGATCAGCGAGTTCTTGTTTCACACGCTCCGGATTTGCACCAACTCTGTCCATTTTGTTGACAGCAACAATAATGGATGCTCCTGCCGCTTTGGCATGATCAATGGCTTCTTTGGTTTGAGGCATGACACCATCATCGGCAGCGACAACTAAAACAATCATGTCTGTGACTTTGGCACCACGTGCACGCATCTCTGTAAATGCAGCATGTCCAGGAGTATCAATAAATGTAATTGGCTTTGCATTGCGGATTACTTGATAAGCTCCAATCCGTTGAGTAATTCCACCAGCTTCTGTTTGGACAACTCTGGTGTGACGAATCGTATCAAGCAAGGTAGTTTTCCCATGGTCTACGTGTCCCATAATGGTGACAACTGGTGAACGCTCGATCAATAGTTTTGGATCATCAATGATATCCATTTCCTCAAACTTTGTCATATCTGTTTTGGCTTCGTCTTTTAATTCATAGCCATAATCCAATACGATTAGTTCGGCAGTTTCGCGATCGACTGCTTGCGTTTGAGATGCCATGATGCGCATAAACATCAGTTTTTTGATGACTTCCGCGACTGGTTTGTCGAGTGCTTCAGCCAAATCGGCGACCGTTAAGCCATCACGATAATAAATGATGGTATCTGCTGGTAAGGCAGCTTTTTGAACCGGGACATTCACTACTCGATTGTCCCCACCCGGTCTCTTTTTAAATGGGGGTTTTTTCTTCGGTACTACTTTATGGCTAGCCATAAGATCACCTCTCCTTGATAGTTATTCGGTTAACGCGTTTTCAATCAATTTCCGAAAATCTTGGTTTAATATGGCCAAGACCTTTCGGTTGTCTTTTCCAATGGCACGTGACAAATCGTCTGTGATAAATCCAGTGTACAAGGGAATTTGATAAAAAGCCGCTTTATCGGTAATTCGTTTGGTCGTATTCGGTCCGGTATCGGATGCCAGTAACACGAGTTTTGCTTTTTTGGAACGGATGGCTTCTAAGACCAGTGTTTCTCCATGAAGAACTTTATTGGCTTTAAAGGCCAATCCAATCGTTTGAATTGCTTTTTCTTTATTCAAGAGTGTCTGCCACCTTTAATAATTCGAGATATATGGAGTCTGGAATTTGCACTTCTAAGTGTCGTTCCAATACTTTTGTTTTTTGAGCTTTTAAGATGACTTCTTTATTCTTTTGTAAATACGCTCCACGTCCATTGGCTTTTCCCGAAAAGTCAACCAATACGGTTCCTTCTGGTGTTTTTACAATACGAATCAGTTGTTTCTTTTCAAAGCGTTCGTTGGTGACAACACATTTTCGAAGCGGGATTTTCTTGATTTTTTTCATTGCACACCTCCGATTATTGTCTTAATATTGAATGCCTTGAATCAAAGCATCTGTCGCCGATTTAATGTCAATCTTCCAACCGCTTGATTGAACTGCAAGTCGCGCATTTTGGCCCTTTTTACCGATTGCTAAAGAGAGTTGATCATCTGGAACAATCGCGATAGCGCTCTTGTCTTTTTGATCGATGAGCACTTGAGTAACTTTCGCCGGTTGAATGGCATTTTTAACGAGTTCAATCGGGTCTTCACTAAATTTGTAAATATCGATTTTTTCGCCACCGAGTGCATCGATCACGTCCTTGATCCGTGAACCATTCTTCCCTAAACAAGCCCCAACTGGATCGACTTTGGGATTATGACTCGCTACACAAATCTTGGAACGATCTCCTGGATCTCGTGCAATGCCAACAATCTCAATGATTCCTTCGTGTAACTCCGGAATCGCATTTTCCATCAAACGTTTGACTAAATTGCGGTCGGTTCTGGAGACATACACTTTTGGTCCTTTTGGTGTGGATTCTACTTTGGTAATGTATGCACGAACTTGATCTCCAACTTTAAGTACTTGGGGAGCTAAATCTTTGAGTGGGATGGATGTTTGAGTATCGAATCCAAGGTCAAGGGTAACGAACTCATCGTTTAAACTGACCACTTCCGCAATGACCATTTCACCAATCTTTTTCACAAAGATGTCGTAGTTCTTATCACGTTCCAGTTGTTTTAATCCTTGGGTAAGAATTTGTTTGGCACTTGAAGCTGCGATTCGTCCAAAATCCTTAGGAGTGATTCTTTGTTCAATGATATCCCCGATTTTTGCATTCTTTTTGTACTCATAAGCTTCTGTTAAAGTGATTTGAGTCCCTTTTTCAGCTTCAGGGTCTATGGTTTCAACAACCAAAGATCGAGTAATAATCTGGATTTCATACTTTTCTTCATTAAAAGCAACTTCGGCATTTTGGTAGCCATTGTTGTCCTTCTTGTACGCATTAAGTAGGCCTTTGCCTAACACTTCTAAGATTTTTTCTTTGGAAATCCCTTTTTCAATGGCTAGTTGCTCTAACGCTTTAAAAAAATCTTTACTAATCATAGTCGTCTCCTAAAATTTGATCGCTAAGCGAACGAGTGAAATATCAATTCGGTTAATCTCAACAGTTTTATTTTTATTCTTCACTTTAATAACATCTTCATTATATCCATCTAGTAATCCTAAATGTTCTTGTTCCGCTGTTTTGACGAGTACATAACATCCTTTAAAACGGTCGAAGTCTGCGTTTGTTTTGAGAACTCTCTCTGCACCAGGTGAGGTAACTTCTAACTGATAATCTTCTTGAATCGGATCGGCAGAATCTAAATATAGACTGACTGCTTCGCTTACTTTCACACAATCTTCAATGTCAATGCCATCGAGATGGTCAATCGTAACTTGCAAAACATGATCCTTATTAACCAATTGGTAGGTTAGGTCATGCATGAGATACCCCTGTTCTTCCACAATCGGTGCAATCGCTTGTTTTAACAATTCCAAATTCATATACGTCTCCTTTAATTATGCAAAAGAGAGGGTCCGACCCTCTCTTAAGTACATTATGCACAGATATTATAGCATGAAAGGACATCCATGTAAAGCCCTAAACGGTCGTTCTATTCTTTTGTTTTGACATTAATCACAATGTCTTGATACTCTGGATACTTCTTAAACCAAGAAATGGAATAAGGACACTTCGCAACAATTGTAAGGTTTCTTTCTTTTATGTAATCGTAAGCTAATTTCATCAAGTTTGAAGCAATTCCTTGACCACGCAAGGACTCATCCACAAAAACATGAGTAATGTCGACACGAGATGCATCTCTTGCGGGGAAGTTGATTTCTGCTAGTAAAACACCTGTTTCTGACACTGAAACAATTCGGTCTGGTTCATATTGATAGTTCATATATCCTCCATTATTGATAATAGTACATGATAATACTGCCGGCAATCGCCACATTTAATGATTCGATAGAACTCATTTCAATGGTAACATTATAAGTAGTTTGTGCTAAATATGTGGCTTGTACGCCACTGCCTTCATTTCCAAGAATAATGGCAAACTTTTGATTTGGTTTCTTTGTGAATTGTAAAGGAACACAATGTTCCAGTGCGGTTCCTATGATGGTGAAATCGGCGTGCTGGTGAATAAATTCCTCAATCGATCCTTCGATTAACTGAAGATTAAAAATAGCTCCTTGGCTGCTTCTAAGCACTTTTGATTGATAGTAATCCGCAGAGTGTTCCGATAACACCGTGTCAAAACCAAATGCCAATGCGCTTCGAAGTAAGGCTCCCATATTACCAGGATCTTGAATATGATCCAGTAGTAGTAATTTATGAATTTCCTTTTTGGGGACACACTTTCGACAAATGGCATAGATTCCTTGCGGACTATCCACGTCTGATATTTTCTTTGAAACGGTTTCAGAGATTAGCACGGTTTCAATGTCAGGTATTTCAAAGGGGCTCGTACTAAAAATAAGAACTACACTTTTGGATTCCAAGGCCATTGCCAACAAATGTGGTCCTTCAATCACAAACTGTCTGGAACTATCGCGTTCTTTTTTGTTTTTTAGTTTGATATATTCTTTAATACGTTCATTTTCCAACGATGTAATCACGATATCACCTATAATAATTATACCATAAAATCAAAAAGTGGAACCAAGAACTCTTGGCTCCACTTTAGAAATCAATGGATTATTCAGGAAAATAAACAGGTTCTACAATTTCTTGAGGTCCGAAACTTAGAATGTTCATCAACTCTTGGATATGGAAATAAAACACGTGAACTTCTTCCAATTCTATTGTTGACAACGCGAGTGGATCAAATCCATCAATAATTCCGGCTTGAAGAATAATGTCTTGAATCAATGTTTGGATGGTAAGAATCATCTCTTCAACATCGATTTCAACTTCGTTTCCAGTAAGCGGTAATACATCACCATATAACTGGATTACATAAAGAATCAAGGTGTCAAAATCCAACGATTCATCGCCAAATAGGGTTTGAATGATTGTAGCCATCGCAACTGCTCTTACGAGGTTATCTGTTTCTTCATCCATTCCATCTAATGCATTCATTAATGCAATTTGGTCCATCACGATTTGAACTTTCACTGCTGTAATTGAATCAATGAAGTCAGCAATGATTCCAATGCTGTCAAATACATGTGGGACATGGGCATCAAATAATCCTTGGAAGAGAGCCAAGATTTCATCTATTTCCATTTCTGGCGTTTCTTGACTTATTAAGAATAGTTCCAATAGTCCAGCTAAAACGATTTGGACATCATCCAAATCAGCAGGATTAACATCTCCAAAGACCAAACGTAATAATACCGCCAGTTGGTTTGCATAATCTTCTATCGCTGCTGGTGATAAATCCATCATACTTGGATCCAAGTTTTGAGTGACTAAATCAAATAGTAGTTGTGCTGTGATGGGGTCAATTTCCAAAATTACTGTATCCAAACGAGTAACAATCGCCAAAACCACTCGACCGAATGCGGCACGATAATCCACAACTTGGAAGAATTCATCAAACACTGGAAGAGGACCTTCGTCGTAATACAAGTTATCTAGATTTCTATTCATCCAGTACAACTGACTTTGATAATTTAGAATATAATCCTCTGCGATGAAATACTTATTGTATAAGAAATCATAAAGAATGTTTAGAGATTCTTCGTATTGCTCTTCATAGATTTCATTTGATAAAGGCCTATAAACCGTATAATAATGAAGGAATAACTCTGCTTGCACACTCAATACTGGTAACATCAACTCTCTTTCCTCAAAGGTTAAAGAGTTTAATAGATTCAAATAATTAGTTTGGTAAACTTCGACAAGACTTGGATTAGAATATTGATACGTATAATAATAGGTCATATCAAGATAAAACTTCAACTGATAATAGTTATTGGAATTCCACATGTATCCATAAGGGGAGTTATTAATCACATCCTCATAGATTTGATGCAAGTTTGCATAGTTTACTCTATCTTGAATCACTGCATTCCAAAAATCTGTAAACAATGGTTGCCAACCCAGTGGCAGTGTGAGAATAAATGCCATTGCATCGAGTTGGGCCTGATTTTGAAAGTCGATATAATAATCAATTTGTTCTTGGTAATAACTGATTTCTTCTTGGTAATAGGTAAGATCTTCCAAATAGCGAACTTCATTATAAAGTCGTTCAAAGGCAACACGGTTCGCGATGTAATTCACAAGATAGGTACTGATGGTCGCTTTATCCAAACCATAGGTTGCCAATGCGGAATAGAAACTTCTAAAACTCGCAAAGGAGTTAATGGATTGCAACTCATTCATCATCAATGGTGCCATCGACATTAAGAAATAATACGTGTCTTCTTCGGACATTCCAAATGTATTCACATAAAGTAAGATAGCATCGTCCATTAGTTCTTCTGGCATCCATCCATGCAACATATAAATGATGGTTTCAAATTTAACAGACAGATAGCCAAACTCATCTTCTGCATACATTTCATCAAGACTTGCTTGCATATTGAATACGAGATATTCCACGCGTGCAATCACTTCATCGAGTGCCTTCATTTCTTCAGCAGAAGGCGCAAGTGGATTGACGTCTTTTAAAATAGTAACTAATGCGAAGATTTGAGCCAAATTGGCCTTCATGGCATCACGGATTTCTATCACATGTAGAGGGTCTGCCATAAACATCGTTTCTACATCAAATTTGAGTTCAACGAGATATCCCATCAAACGAACGAGATCTTCTTGATGAGGAACAGCAATCTCATGCATCAATTGAGCAAAATATATCACCATTTCAAATTGATCAAACAGTGGGTTTTGTTTGGGTTCTTCGATTCGGAATGAAACAAATTCTCCTTCTTCATCATCGATTGAACCAGTTAAAAATTGAATTGCTTCCATGATCATTCCTATTTTTTCAGGAGTGATAGAATCAAGGATATTAATCAAAATTTGATAAACATCTTGGATTTTAAACATGTATTCATCAACTTTAGCATAAAGTAGATCCATCATCTCTTGTTGTTCAATGAGTGTCATGTCCGAAGCTTCCAAATAGATACCAATCAAATCTTTCACGAAGCTCTTGATGGTTTCTACTTCTTCTTGGCCCATGTAATCTTGCATCATCACTAATAAAACGACTACATGTTGTATATAACCACTGATACCTTCTGGACTTAAATCAGGTTCCACATTGCCCTTTACAAGGTTCATCACTAAATCAAACAACACGGGGTCAAGATTCATAATAATGTGATCGACAAAGCCGTAGGCAAGAGCAATCATCGAACGAACGGATTCTTCTCCATGTGGACTATCAATATACGATTGCATCAATGTCATGATTTCGAATTGATTTTGTTCTTCTTCCCAATATCGATAGGTACTTTCAATCATCCATTGATAACTACGAATGGAATAATGATACTCTCTAAGTGGATGAAAGTAGCTTCCTCGAAGTACATCGGTAATATATCCTCCCATGCCATCTTCAATACCCGAAAGGGATGCTTCATATGGTGCTAACTCATTGTATGTGACATTCTTCCAATCGATATATGCATTTCCGATTTCGATGTAGATGTATCGAACATCCTGATTGATGTAACTTAAATCAGAATTGTATGCATCTAGATACGATACTTGATTGTACTCGAAATATTTATGAAGATTCCATTCGAGATTATCCCAAACCCAGTAATCAAACCCATCACTCCAACCATATTGGTTGATGAGAGAGTTAAATAGTTCTTCTTTCCCAAAATCCTTCAATAAAGTAGCAAAAAAGCTCGTACATGCTTGTTCGAAGATACCAACAGAGGCACAATAATCAATAACACTCAAATTCAGGGCGTCAATTTCTTGTTGTGCTTCATCTATCATGTCTTCGTAATCTGCAATTTGCTCAATGAACCAAGACTCGTCGTAGTTTGAAATTGTTTGGGAAATCATCAAAGTAAGTGCTGTGAAAGCAGTTTGTGTAACCATGTCAAGATTCATTCCATTTAACGCTAAGTGAACCCAAATCATTTGTACATCAACTAGTGATTCAATCCCCATCACATCTAACATGGTTTGGTCAATCAAGACCACATAATGATAGGTCATTTGATCATGATTGGTTCCAAGCATTGCTTCATACATGGCTTTGGTACCCATAATTTGCTCTTCATCTTGGATGGGATCTAGTCCATCTCTAGAAGCAATATAGTTCAAAAGCATGGAGGAGTAGTCTTTTGCATCTACTGTCCACTTTGCGTAAATAGTGATATTGCTTGATGGAATCACTCCCGAGTAATAAGGATTGGTCAATTGTGAATTACTAAACCATCCTTGGAACTCATATCCTATCCGTAATGGAAGTGGTAGTAAAACATTACTGCCTACTTCACCAATGATGGATGGAAGAATAGGTCCTCCGTTTGTTTCAAATGAAATAGTTACTCTTTGATCAACTTCAGAAGTCGTAGTAATCGTTGTAGATATCGGAGCTGTAGTCGATGTTGTTACTACAGGTGCTGTAGTCGTTGTTGTTACTACAGGAGCTGTAGTCGTCGTTGTTACTACAGGAGCTGTAGTCGTTGGTGCAACGGTTGTTGGTGTGACGACCGTTGTTGGTGCGACCGTTGTAGGAACCGCTGTTGGTGCGACCGTTGTTGGAACCGCTGTTGTTGGAGCAGCCGTCGTAGGTGCTATGGTTGTAGGAATGGTAATATTTGATGTAGTTATCAACGTATCTGTTGATTGACATGCTCCTAAAACCATAACAAGCAATGCGACCAAAATTACTAGAAAGCGTTTTTTCATATAGATACCCCCTTAATTCGTCATGCTAAATCTACTTTCAATATACTCCAATCGATCAAAAAAATCTACACATGTACAGTGTTTTTCGATAATCTTTACAATTAATTCACGAACTTTAATCAATTCTAATAAAAAAAAGACCAGCAGCGCTGGTCAATTTGTTATTTAGATGAATCTTCTACTGCAGGTCTTCCATCGTTTGGAACTTCTAATATTAAGCTTCCAATCGGAAGTAATCCATCTCCAATTTGGTGAACCCGAATTTGAGTTTGAGAAATGGTATAAACGCGATCTTCAATCATTACTGCACGCTCAACCGAATCAAACCATCTCCAATAATAAGGATTATCAATCGGAGTTAGATGAGAAATTTTTCCAACAAAGTCGATGGTTTCTTCACTTAGATTGATTTGGAACACATATAAACTTTGTGAATAATTGTAATAATAGGCTTGTTCAGGACTGTTGGTGTACTCGAAGACTGGAATTGCAAAGTATACCAGACCTAAATCTAAACGAGGATAGTAGATGAATGCTTTGTGATCGTATTGTACATTGGTATAAGAATACGTTCCTTCTACAAGATAATTGGCTTTTAAAATGGTTTCTGCGCCAGATGTATGGTAGAGGCTGACTTTTACACCTGTAAAACGAGTCCATCCGTCGGTCGTTACCGCATTGCGGCCAACTCCAAGTATCAAATCTTGATTGATGATGTGTAAGTAATCACTCACTCCAGGTTCTTCATATGCACTAATGACAAAAGGATTGTATGGATCTGCTAAACTGATCTTATAAAGTGGATCGGTATTCACAAATGTTACCACGAAACCTTCTACTCCGTTAAAACGTACTGCAAAGATGGATTCTCCTGGCTTTCCTAATCCACCCAACATAGAAAGTTGGGTCATGATTTCAGAAGTTGTAGCGTCAAGTAAGTACACTTGATTGCTTACTGTATTTGTATTTTGAGTCCATACACGATGAGTAGTCGCAATCCGTAATACTCCATCATACTCATCAATTGAAAATTGGTTTAGTGGAGATCCATCCACTTTAGCGATGGCTTTGAATGCTAAGGTTTTATCTGCTTGAATTTCAAAACGCAAGATATTGGTATAATAGCGATATTCATTGGTTTCTGAATTAAAATCATACCGATAGACAACAGTATATAAATTATACAAACTCATATAAATTTGATAACTGGAGCCAATGTATGCTTTTACATCCACATCGTTATCGCTTCTAGTATCCAAAGACACAAGCATTAAGAATCCTAATGAGTCGTTACCATTGGGCATAAAGAAAATGTTGCTGGCTGGTAAACTAATGTTGTCATTTGAGACTTCGCTGTCACGATAAATGGGTATAAAATTGTCTTCATTAAAGGCATAATTGATTTGGTAATTGTCAAGAACCAAATAAAGCATTCCATCAATCATCCGACTTTGAACCATATAAGTATTATCAAATTCTAGTTCACGGACAATCACTACTTCACTAATATCAGATACGTCGAAAATAATGACATTTGTTTGAGTTTTATAAAAATACCAGTATCTCCACATATCAACAGACTTGTCTTCACTTTGCTGAGGAGTCTCGTAAATATACGTATAAGTAATCAAAATGACTTGATTGGCTACTGCATCGTAATACATCCCATGCATATATCCTTGATCAATTGCATACTCAAATGTCTTGGTTAACGAATCGACATCCACAATTCGAAATTTATTGTTTTGAATCATAAATAGTGTGTATCCGTTGGTTAAGAACAAATCACTTTCTTGTACTCCTTCTACTTGATTGTTAGTTTGGGAGTAATTTCTTGGACCAGAGTTGGCTGTAGTATCCATTTCTGATTGAACAGCTCCTGGAGCCATAAGGGACGATCTATTGAAAAATTTACTTTGATATACTTCCCCACTTTTTTCGTAGAACTGTGATAAGTACGCTTTCACAGCATCGTAATCTTCAAAGTTACCCACGTTGTTTGGTGTTGGGGTAAACGTGTAGGTCCTAGTCGTAAAGTTCGTACATGCTAAGACACCGATGACCGAAAACAATAACACAAAAGTCAATAATACTTTTTTTAGTTGTGTATAAAACATATTATCCCTCCTTATACACTTATTAAACAACTGAGATGAGTGATTTATTGGTTACTCTGTGAAAATAAGTTATTTTGTTAACTCAAGGAACCGTTCTACATCTTTTTTAAGTAGTTCTAAAGAAGCAACCCAAAATTCCTTCTTGCGAACATCAATACCAGCAATCTTGGCCACATCTTCACAACTCATCTTTCCAGTGGAAGCAAGTAACCTATCATACATTGGTACGAATGCAACGGGGTCTGTTAAATATTTAGCATACAGTCCTTTTGCAAATAATAACCCATATGCGTAGGGGAAATTGTAGAAACTGAGTCCACTACGATAATAATGCCCTTTATTCACCCACATGTATGGATGCAAATACTGAGGGTCAAGACCATCTCCGTATGCTTCCAATTGAGCTTGGATCATCATATTCTTTAACTCTTTTTCATCAAAGACCGTGGTTCTTCGTCCGTCAAAGACTGCTTTTTCAAAGATAAATCGCGATAATATATCAACGATTACTTGTGTAGAGTCTTGTAATGAACTCTCTAGTAAAGCAATTTGTTCATCCACAGATGTGGAATCTTTCATCGCTGCTTGATTCACAATGGTTTCACAAAATGTCGAAGCGGTTTCCGCTACAGGCATTGTATAATGTGTGTTCAAAATCGATTCACCAAAAATGGCTTCCCCATGATATGCATGACCAAGCTCATGTGCAATCGTAATAATATCACCAAACGCCCCATCAAAGTTTGTGAGTACTCGACTTTGTTTGATGGCTGCCATGTTTGAACAAAACGCTCCCCCCACTTTGCCTTTTCGAGGTAAGTAGTCAATCCATTGTTCTTCGAAAGCACGTTTGGCCATAGCGGCTAAACGTGGACTGAAGGTAGCGAAGTTTTTAAGAATATAAGCATTGGCTTCTTCGACTGTGTATATTTTAGAACTTTTGCCCATCGGAGCGAATAAATCATAAAAAGGAAGCCCATTATCATGCCCAAGTAATTGTCCTTTTCGACGTAAATATTGACGAAATACAGGAAGATATTCCCTCATGACGTTAAGCAATGTATCGAGTGTTTCTTGGGATAAACGAGAACTTTGAAGTGCTTGATCAAGAGGAGATTGAAACCCTCGCAACTCTGATAGGATGTTTACTTCCCCTTTGATTGAATTCAAAGAAAAAGCAATGGGTTTTTCAATACTTTCATATGCTTTTAACTCTGCGAGATATGCGTTTTTACGAACTTCTTGAGAGGCATCGTAGGCTAAATTACGGACTTCTGACAAAGTGATTTCCGTATCATTCCATTTGACTGCCACCGTAGAGGTTAACAATGACTGTAATCTCCCCCAAGAGGTGGAACCATTTTGGCGAAGTTTGGAAATGAGTAGTTCTGTTTTTTCATCCAACATATATTGTGCTTTTTGAACAATTTCAGAAAGCATAAATTCATGTTCATGTAAAAACGGATTTCCTTGAATGACTTGTGGCAACTGAGAAGCATTTTTTAACCATTGACGAAACAAGGTATCGACTTCAGTTAATTGTGTGTAAAGCATTTGAAGTGAATTCATGGCCTTCACTGCTTCTGAATCCGTTGAGTTGGTACTTTGACGAAGCGATGCAAACCGGGAAACTTTATCAGAAACCATGGATAACTCAATATCCTTATGCAAGTAATCCACTAAAACCGCTTCTTGAAATGGTTGTTTGAATAACGGAATAAAGTCATTTATCTCACCAATCAACGCTTTTGTACGCGCAACATCTTGTTCAAACGCTGGGTCTTTAAAACTTTTATATAATACGTCTAAGTTCCATTGATACATTTGTTTCTCCTTTTCTTGAAACTGTTCTTTGGATAATCGATACCCATAAGAATGTTTCACCCCCTCATCGTGGGTGGTATATTCGATTTCTTTTTCAAACTGAAATCCTGCTCGCTCAATTACTTTTTTTGAACGCTGATTATCGACAAAGTGATATACTCTGATTTCTGGGATTTTAAGTTCCAAGAATGCATGCTTTAATACCGCTTGTACCGCTTCAAACATGAATCCATTTCCTTCATAAGGAGTAGACAAAACATATCCTAACTCATAACCCACTTTGCCTTGAATGTCTGTTTTTTGATGAAGACCAATGGAACCAATCACTTTATGTTCTTCCACTAGTTCGATCGCCCAGACATCATTTGATTCGATGAATCGACGAATGATTGTGGTGGACTCCTCCAAAGATTGATGTGGTTTCCACCCAGCATTTGGTCCTACCGTTTTCAGTTTTGCATATTCAAATAAGTCTTGTGCATCCTCTAAGGTCCATGGACGAAGGAATAGCCTCTTTGTTTCAATTCGTTTCATTCAAAGCCTCCTCTACAGTCAAACCCAATTGGTCCAATCGGAAAGACTGGTTTGCATGGATGGTAATGGTCTTCATTCCTTTGATACAACCTTGTAGTAATTCAAGATATTCAAATTGATGTTCGTATACTTCTGCCAATCTCTTCGATGGTCGAATCGCTGGGCTCTTAGGTACATAGATGGTGCAACAATCTTCAAATGGTCGTACTGAAATCGAATAAGTAGCGATTTCTCTGGATATCTTCATGATATCAATCTTGTCATAGGTCAGTAAGGGTCGTAATATCAGTGCATCAGTGACTGCACTAATGGTATCAAGGGACTCGATTGTTTGAGAAGCAACTTGTCCCAGTGACTCCCCGTTTACAAGTGATTGAAGATGCAAGGAACGCATCCATGTAGAGGCAATCCGGTACATCATCCGGCGAAGAACGGTAATAATATAAGGATCAGGTACATGGGCTAATATCGCAGCATGTAATGCCTCAAATGGTACGAGATGCAGTTTGATTTGATTGTTGGGACAATAACGAGCCAATCGTTCACAAATATCAATGGTTTTTTGAACAGACTCGATGGAAGTTAAGGGAGTCGATTCGAAGTGGATGCACTCTAATTCAAGCCCCTTTTTCATAGCGAGATATCCCGCTACAGGAGAATCAATACCCCCACTTAATAATAGCAATCCTTTTCCACCGATACCAATGGGGTATCCGCCCATTCCCTTGATGGATCCCACATAAAAGTACGCAGCTTCTTCCCTAATTTCTACGTCGAGGGTTAAGTCGGGATTTTTTACATCGACGACTAAATCAGGTGACTGACGTAAAATCATTTTGGATAACTCAATACTAAAATCTTGGCTCGTCATCGGAAATGTTTTATCCGCACGTTTGGTTTCTACTTTAAAGGTGGTTTTCACACCCAACGTTTCTTTCACTAAATGAGTAATTGCCTCTTTGGCAATGACTTCAATGTCTTTTTTACATTTATGAATCAAACTATACGAATATAAACCTGTAACGTATTGTAATTGTTGTAATACCTTTTCGTGAGGGGTATCTTTCAATATCACATACACACGATCGTGTTTGAACTCATAATCTACATCAAAATCTTGTAGCTTTTCTTTGATCAATTCGTTTACTCGTTTGGTAAACAATTTTTGGTTTTTCCCTTTCAGCGTTAAATCACCATATCGCAGTAGCACTCGCTCCATAAAATCACTTCCATTCTGTTCTATTTTATCATATTAGTTGTTAAATTTACGTAGTTACTTTATAATTGACTCGGTGATAATATGTTCCATAAAGACCCTTTAATCAACGATCCACAAACCAATTACAATCTTTTCTTAGAAAACATCGAAGGATATATAACCAGTTCTCTTCCTTTGGTGGCGAACTTAGCGAATTTTAGCGCTTTAGTCGCTTATTTCTTTGATCACGTGAATTGGGCAGGCTTTTACTTGATGCATCAAGACAGGCTCGTTTTAGGCCCTTTCCAAGGACTCCCAGCATGTACCGAGATTGCCATAGGAAAAGGGGTTTGTGGTACTTCTGCCTTGTTAAGAAAAACAGTGGTTGTACCAAAAACTGCTGAATTTCCTGGACATATCGTATGCGATGATGCCTCATTATCAGAAATTGTCGTGCCCATCATCAAGGATGGCGTTTTAATTGGCGTATTAGATGTGGACTCTCCACTTGAGAATCGATTTGGTTCGTTAGAACAAGAGTATTTAGAACGTGCAGTGAAGATATTAATTGACAATATCGCTACTTTATAATAAAATATAACTTGCGCATGTAGTAAAAGGCAGTTGCGTTTGGTCAATTTGACATGGATTGTTCCGCGGCAAGGTTTGGAAGTACTGTGAACTGCTTCACAAGAAACCATTTAAACAATCCCAACAAAATAGACAAACGTTCCCCTATCACAGCGTAAAATAAATAGGAGGACAATACAATGTCAAGATTTTTAGGATCACAATGGAAAGTATCTCGCCGTTTGAATTATTCAATTACTGAAACCGGCAAAGAATTAAACAAACGTCCCTACGCACCTGGACAACATGGTCAAAAACGTACGAAGATCTCTGAGTACGGCACACAACTTCAAGAAAAACAACGTGTACGTTATACCTATGGTGTAAACGAACGTCAATTCCGCAAAACATTCAACGAAGCAAAAAATATGCCTGGTAAACAAGGGGCAAACTTCTTGTTCTTACTAGAAAGCCGTTTAGATAACCTTGTCTATCGTGCTGGTTTTGCTAAAACACGTCAACAAGCACGTCAACTTGTCAATCATGGTCACATCGTCTTAGATGGAAAGAAAGCAACCATTCCATCGATGCGTGTAAAACCAGGTCAAGTGATTGCCATCAAAGAAACTTCCAAAGGACTTCAAATTGTAAAAGAAGCATTGGAAGCTGTGATTTCTCGCATGGAATATGTCAGCTTCGATGACAATTTAGCTCAAGCGACTTATGTACGTCTTCCAGAACGTCATGAAATCCTTGCGGATATCAAAGAAAACCTCATCGTTGAGTATTACAACCGTTAATCATGGAACCTCTTCGGAGGTTCTTTTTTTTATTCTTTACAATAAAAAAAGCAGGACCGAAGTCCTGCTTATACATTATGCTGGTGTTTGAGCTTTTAATGCTTGAATTCCTGCTAAAATATCGGTAATCGATGGATTAATTCCTTGTCTTGAGGATTGTGACCAGTCGATGATATGATTTGCTGGAATTCCTTCCTCCACTGTTTCAAACGTTGAGAACGTTAAATTCATGTTGGAGGACATTTGGATGATTGCTCCGTTTGGTAACACCAAGACTTTCACCGAACAAGCTCCTCCACCTGTTTTCGTTCCAATCGTTTGAGCCAATCCAAGTTCAACGGCATATGAAGTAAATAAATTCGCTGCACTGTAGGTTGCTTTCGAGGTTAAAATGTAGAAGTTCGCATTGATTGCTAAATCGCCTTCGACATCATAGGTCCATGAACTGTTCGCCCCAAGAGTTGTGGTATAAATAGAAATATTATCATTGGTTAAATAGTTCAGTAAATGATAAACTCCCGCAATAACTCCGCCTCCGTTACAGGCCAAGTCAATAACCACGTTTTCGACATTCGCTTCACGGATTTGCTCCATATAGGGTGCGATTTCTAAAGCAAATTCTTTGGTGAAGGACTTAATTCTAAAGTATGCAGTACTGCCATGGAAACTCAGACTATACCCTTGGAAGTTATAACAGTTCGCTCCGTTATATTCATAATACCAATCATAAATATATCCTGGGTAGCTAGTTTGTTTATAGTCTGGATTGTTTTGACCAAACGAAATAACCCCTGTATGCATGTCAGTCAAACTATCGATTAATCTGGTTAATCCAAGTTCCATTGTCCATGTTGTTTTCATATAGTTGGGTACATATGTTTTAAAAGATGAAATGCCTTTATAACTCTTCAAACCATAGAAATAATCCATTGCGAAAGCCATAAAATTAACGCTTTCTTGTCTAAATTCCGTTCCTAAGGTTTGTTTTTTTACTACATTGTATAATTCAGATGTTTCATCGTTCACATCACCGATTTGATAGGTATCTACACCATACAAACCATTTCCGTTTAAGATGACATCAAACATCGAACCCGTTAAAAATAGATTAGCCAAAGATAACGGAATGGTATATTTGTCTCCCTCATCGGTATAAACTACGCGGAAGAAGAATCCATACTCGCTTAGATCTACATGAAACGTGGGTAAATCTTCTGAGGTGGATGAAACAAGCGTCAGACCTTGTGAAAAGTCAGTTGTAGTTTCTCCAGAGAAACTACGAAACGTATCAACGGATGGCGCAGTTACGGTCATATTCGCAAAATCGAAAAGAACATACTCTTCCACTGAATCTTCGGTAATGCCATATTCTGCCTTTTCTTCTTCGGTTGGATACCAAATAATAAAGACTTTCACGCCATTTTCGAGCACTTCGACTTGCACATCTTCATTGATGATTCCAATTAATAATGTGATAAGGTCAGAAATATCGACAAATGGGATGTATCCTTTTTCTCGTGGAAAAAAATACATATTAATAAACTGTTCTTCTTCCACTTCTTTTACAAATTCCGTTGAATAATTAAAAAATTGCACCAATTTGGAATCCACCATGGGAATTGGATTGTCATCCGTTGTAGTGGTGCGTCTAGTAGTAGGCGCTTGTGTGGTGGGCGCTTGTGTGGTGGGAGCTTGTGTGGTTGGGGCGACAGTAGTAGGCGCCAGTGTTGATAGTGTGGTAGTTGAAGAAACTGTTGAGGAACAACCTACCAAAATGATAGAAAAAACAAGAAACAATACGAGACTTAAAACTTTCTTCATGTAGACCTCCAATAAAAGAACTTGATTTACTATTTTATCACTTTGTGTAATAATTTCAAGATGATTTTATAAAAAATATAACTTAAAAATAAAAGAACTGGTTTCCCAGTTCTATTTTTGTACTCTTGCTAGTGCTGCTTTTGTCATATAGATGAAGTGATCGGGATCGAGGGAAGCTCCACCAATCAATGCGCCATCAATATGAGGCATAGAAAGCAACTCATCAATATTCTTAGGGTTAACAGAACCACCATATTGAATGCGAATGGCTTGTGAAGCCTCTAAAGAAACCACTTGCTTGACTAACCCACGAATATAACCACAGGCTTCGTCTGCCATTTGAGCAGTTGCTGTTTTGCCAGTGCCAATGGCCCAAATGGGTTCATAAGCGATAACAATCGACTTCACTTCTTTTTCAGATAGACCTTCTATGGCCTTTTTCACTTGACGATCAAGCACGTTAAACGTCAAATTGCTTTGACGCTCTTCTAAATTCTCACCCACACAAACAATCGGTTTGATCTCATATTTGAGTGCTGCTTTTAATTTTAAATTGACATCCTCGTCTGTTTCGTGAAAATATTTACGTCTTTCGCTGTGACCCAAAATCACATAATCCACATTATAACTTTGTAGAAGTGCCCCAGAAATTTCTCCTGTAAACGCGCCTTCATCTGCATAATGCATGTTTTGAGCCCCGATACGCAAATTTTCTCCTTGACGTTTGACCAAGCATCTCATCAATGGTGCTTGTGCACAAACGACAGTTTCGACATCCTTGATTGCTGGTACGTTGTTTGATACTTTCAAGATGAAGTATAAAGCTTCATCTCTCGTTTTAAACATTTTCCAGTTACCAGCAATGATTGGTTTCCGATTCATAATGCTTACGCCAACACTTTTTCGATGTCTGAAATGGCTTGTTCCGCTTTTTCACCAATGGCAACTAGTTTTACGTTTTCTCCACGTGGAACAGCTAAACTCATCAATCCTAAAATAGATTTTGCATCGATGGTTACGTGGCTATATACCAAACGAATATCCACATCATATTTGCTTGCAGCGTGAACGATTTTTGCCGCTAATTCCGCATGAAGACCCGCTGTATTTTTAATCAAAATTGTTTTTTCCATGATTTTCTCCTTCTCGGTGATGCTTATTTGTCGCAATCGCAGTCGTGGCAATTACATTCCACTGCGTCGTCTAATGATTCAACGCCTGGAAGCGCCTTACCTTCTAAATACTCAAGCGATGCCCCACCACCGGTGGAAATATGAGTAAATTTGTCTGCATATCCCATTTGAATGGCTGCTGCTGCGGAGTCTCCACCGCCAATGATGGTTTTTGCATCTACCATGTTAGCAAGCATTTCACATACTGCTTTGGTCCCCTTGGCAAAGTTTTCCATTTCAAAGACACCAACAGGTCCATTCCAAATGACTGTTTTCGCGCCTTGTAATTCTTTTTTATAGAGTTCTATGGTTTTTGGTCCCACATCTAGGCCCATTTCATCATCTTGAATGTCGCTATAAGTGGTAACGCGATGTGGTGTATCGTTTTTGAATTCTTTGGAAACAACCAAATCAATTGGTAAGATTAATTTACCATTGGCTTTTACCAGCAACTCTTTTGCCAACTCAATTTTATCATTTTCACAAATGGAAGTACCAATGTTGAAGCCTTGGGCTCTCATAAAGGTATATGCCATTCCCCCACCAATCAACACTTTATCTGCTTTTGAAAGAAGATTTTCAATGACTCCGATTTTGTCAGATACTTTCGCTCCACCTAAGATGGCCACGAAAGGACGAACTGGGTTATCAACGGCTCCACCAATATAACGAAGTTCTTTTTCCATTAAGAAGCCAGCAGCGGTTTCTAAATGACTGGCAATACCAGAGTTTGATGCATGTGCACGATGAGCTGTTCCAAATGCATCATTGACAAACACATCGCCAAGACTTGCCCAATACAATCCAAGTTCAGGATTATTTTTGGATTCTTTTTTTCCTTCGATGTCTTCAAAACGGGTGTTTTCAAACATGATGATGTCAGAATCTTTCATCGAAGCAATGGCTTCTTCTAATGCAAGACCACGTGTTTGAGGAATAAACTTCACTGGTTTACCAATGAGTTCTTGCAAACGAACTGCGACTGGAAGAAGCGATGATTTTGCCTTGTCTTCCACTGTTTCTACACGTCCTAGGTGAGAAAACAAAATGGCTTTTCCGCCTTCTTCGACAATGTATTCAATGGTAGGGATGGCTTGGACGATCCGATTATCGTCGGTAATGACGCCACCTTTCATTGGGACATTGAAATCGACCCGAACAAGAACGCGTTTTCCTTTTAATACGATATCTTCTACTGTTTTCTTTTTCATATGTTCCTCCTAATTTTTACAACAAACATCCGAAGTTATTATACTAAATATCTGTCTAAAATACTATTGTTTCGTTTCGCTTTTTATAAGATGTAAGCATTTTCTTTTTCTTGGAGGAGGACTTCGATTTCTTGACATTTTTGCATTTGACGCGAATAGATCCCAAAAGGAATCGATTTTTTCATCGTTTCCTTATCAAATTGGATGGTAACCCATTGATGATCTATCACTTCAAATCGGCGAATTGCAAAATAGTTTATGTACAATGTGTGCGTACTTCTTCTTCCATAAATAGGCATCCAAAGTGTTTGAGAATCAATACAGATAGGAATCTTTGAAACAAATTTACACATTTTTTTGGTAGCGTCGATTCGTCCTTTTAAGGTACATAGCGTTGGAAGTAACATCTTTGAAAAAATGCTATCGATGGTTTCATCCAGTATTTGCACTTGAGTAGAACTCACAAGAGTCATCTTATTGTCCATACGCTTTTCAATGTAGTAATACATCCAATCACCCTTACACACTATAGCATATAAGTGTTAGTTATTTAGAAACGACTTATTGAAAAAAAGTTCAAAAAAAAAGCCGCTATCAATAAGCGGCTTTGAAGGAACTATTCGTTTTGACCAATGACACGTACAGGAGAAGATTTCACCAAACGTAGTTCAGAATTGGCATCGAAGAAATGACATTTATTCATATTAAACGCTAAAGTAATGTGGTCACCGATATGAATATCGCTACGTGCATTGACTTTTGCAATGATATTGGACTTTCCAATACCGATATGAATATTGGTTTCTGCTCCCAATAACTCGGAAACGTCAACGATTAACTTTGCTGAAGATTCTTTGTATGTTTCAATGGCTACCAACTCATCATGGATGTCTTCTGGACGAATTCCTAAAACGATTTGGGTATTGAGATAATCTTTGTCCTTTAACAATTTGAATTTGGGTTCTGGCAATTTAAGTTTGAGGTTTTCAACATAGAAACAACCATCGTCATGGACTTCTCCACTTAAGAAGTTCATAGCTGGAGTTCCAATAAATCCGGCAACGAACATGTTGTTTGGATTGTCATAAATTTCTTTTGGTGCGCCGATTTGTTGAATCCGTCCATCTTTCATAACAACAATCCGAGTAGCCATGGTCATGGCTTCGATTTGGTCATGGGTAACGTAAATGGTTGTTGTTCCCAAACGTTCATGTAACTTGATTAACTCTGCTCTCATCGCTACACGAAGTTTTGCATCGAGGTTTGATAGTGGCTCATCCATTAAGAATACTTTCGCATCGCGTACGATTGCACGACCCAAAGCAACCCGTTGACGTTGTCCACCAGACAATGCTTTTGGTTTACGATCGAGATATCCCGTTAATCCTAAAATATCCGCAGCGTTTTTTACACGACGTTCAATTTCATCTTTTGGCATTTTACGTAGTTTTAATCCAAACGCCATGTTGTCATATACAGACATATGTGGATAAAGAGCATACGATTGGAACACCATCGCAATGTTTCTATCTTTTGGAGCGACGTCATTGACTAATACATCGTCGATGTAAAGTTCTCCAGCACTAATTTCTTCCAACCCTGCAACCATGCGTAGAGTTGTCGATTTTCCGCAACCGGATGGTCCGACGAAAACGATAAATTCTTTGTCTTTTACTTCTAAGGCGAAATCAAATACTGCTTGTACTCCATTGTCATAAATCTTGTCTAAACTTTTAAATGTTAAGGTAGCCATGTAGTTGCCTCCTGAAATTGATTTGCCTTCATTGTACAAAAAAAAAGCGCACATGCCAATGGGCAATGTGCACAAAATTATTCGTATAATAGGCGAATTGCATACGCTCCCGAAAATTTAGTCGGGTCAATCCCTGTCAATCGTTTGAATTGATCGAGTCGATACAACAGTGTATTTCGGTGCATATACAATTTTTTAGCTGCCTGTGATTGATTTAACTCCGAATCAATAAAGGAAAGTACAGTCCGCAACGTCTCTTCTCCGACTAACGTCTTCATGTAAGTCTTCAAATGGTTTATTTGCAACGAATAGTTTCCTAACACAATGGGAACGATGATTTCTTTTAGATGATACACAGTAGGTGCCAAATCTACTAAGATGTCTTCTAGTAGTGACCGGTGAAAGCCTGCTTGATCGATGTTAACAAATATTTTCACATCCATTAACAACTCTTGCATCATCAATTCTGCGATGAAGTGAAAATCGGTGGTATCGTATTCGTCCGGATCCGTGATTCGTAATAAGTGGGAATCGATAACAGTAATCTCAAATGGTTTGAATACTCTTAACAAATCGATAACGGCTTCCATTTCTTTGGCTTCACTAATCCAAACACTTGCGGTAGTTTTTGCCATCATTTCTCTAGACCACGTAATCGCTACGATAACTTAAGAGCATCACGCTTTGAACCCCAGGAATGCTCTTTAGAGGTGTAATTTGTTGAGATAACTCACGGTTACCACGAAGCTCAAAGGTATATTCGGAGGATTCTAACGTAATCGACTTATTCCGTACTTGAAATTTTGGATAGATTTTTTTGATGGTATCAAACAAGACATCTTCTTGAGTTTCCGTCGTCATTTTGATGATAAGAATGTAAGGTGTTGTAAACAATTCAAGCCCTTGGATAAATAAAATTGCTAATCCAATGACAATAGAACCAATCACTGCTAAGACACTGGAGTTGGCCCCCACTGTGATTCCAATCCCAATTGCCCAAAACATGTAGATGGTATCGAGTGGGTTTTTAATGGCGGTACGGAAACGCACAATCGATAATGCCCCAACCATTCCAAGACTTAAGATGACATTGGAAGAAACCGCCATAATCACCATGGTTGTGACCAATGCTGAAATTGGAATTGTCATCGCAAACGACTTATTATACACCGTTGTTTGATAACTTTTTTTATAGACAAATAAGGTCCAAAGCGATAACAATAGAGTAATCAATAAGTTTAGGACAATTTCTAGAGGAGTAAGAATCAATGTATCGAGTTGTGCTAATAAATCTGAGATTGTCGTCATTAATGAAATCATGTGATACCTCCACTAGTAAATCGTTGTTAACCAACCAGTATAATACTTAGAAAATGATACCGGTTGAAAATTTTTAAAGAATACAATGGACCGAATAAAATCTGGTAATAGGCCTGTGTACTTTACTTCAAGAATCATGTATTTTGGTTCATACAATTTGCGTTCATAAGCGATGTCTTGATCAAACCTTCTCGCAGTCAAGGCTTTATCAAAGGTAATTCTCACATCTCCTTGTGGATAAACAAAGGCTTCCCGATCGTATTCAATGATTAAAGTTGGTTTTAAATCATCTAGTTTCATTCGTACCACGATGTTTTCAATCAACTCTTGATCGAGATGACGATACAAAATCTCGTAATCTCGTTCTAAAATGGCTTTGGTTAATTCATTGGATAACCACAAGCTTCGTTTGGATGTCATATTACCGATTTTGGTTTTATACTCTAATCTAGTATCCCCAGTTGAATAAAAACGTACTCGATACTTCTGGTGATATTCTAGTCCATCCGATTTTTCAAAAAGATGGGTATCCATCAAATCATCATAGTAAATGCTAGTTAAATGATAATCCGATGATGAAGTGTCTGCGTGAGCATCCAACGTCATTATGTGTGATAACTGAAATTTGAGTTTGATATAATCATCATACGTTATCAAGAACTTATATTCCGCTCGGGTCAGTTCCATACACATCCTCACTTTCAATTGTAAAAATAATTATATCACATCTTTTGTGATTGTGTATGCTGTTACGAAATTGCCGTAATAACAGGTGACTGATAGACACGAACATAATCAATCGTCATCGTTTCTTGTACGAAGTTGGCATAAGGAGTTCCGCCCCATCCACCAATCGCTACATTTAATATCAAATAGAATGGCCGGTCAAATGGCCATTGTTCCTCTGTGGGACATGAGACAAAGTTCGTAGGTCGATACGTCCAATATAACACATTATCCACAAAGAAACGTATTTGGTCTGGAAGCCATTCAACGGAATACAGATGAAACTCCGTACTAACATTAGGAACGGTCGTTACATATGTTTTTTGAGTCCCTATTTTATGATTGTACGCTTGGGAATGAATGGAGAAATGGACACGATTCATGTTGGTGCCAACGTGTTCCATAATGTCAATCTCTCCACTGTTTGGCCATGAGCCATAAGCAGAATGTTGAGGCATCATCCAAATAGCAGGCCATGTTCCGGCTCCTTGAGGAAGTTTGGCACGAACATCAATTCTGCCATACAACCAAGATGCATTTGAGTTCATCCGAGCAGAGGTATAAAGATTTGTCCCAATAGTTTCTTTTTTAGCGGTAATGGTTAAAAATCCATTGCCGACTTGTGCGTTGGTATGATTACTATTGATTGATGGATCGGTGTAAAACTGCAGTTCTTCATTTCCCCAACCTCCTCCTCCGGTTTGATATCGCCACTTAATTATCGAAGGTTGAGTCGCTGTCAAAGAATTGAACTCATCAAACCATACCAATTCATAGTTCAGTGCATTAATATCATAATCATAATTCGTTGCTTTACACAAACGAGTCGTCGTTGTGGGCAATAGCGAAGTGGTAGTGTTTGCTGTTGTAAAGGATGTGGTGGTGTTTGTTGTTGTAAAGGATGTGGAAGTGGTCCAGGTAGTCGGTGAAGCCGTCGTGGATGAAGTAAATGTAGTATCCACAGAAGAAGCCGACGTGGTAGTCGGCTCCGTGGTCAGTAGTGTGGATTGAGTCAGGGTTGAAGTACACGCGCCTAAAAATAGGGTAAAAGCGAGGATGTACAGAACTAAGATTTTATTCATGTCTACTCTCCTGTAATTCCAGTCTTTTCAATTCCTTGAACAAATGATTTTTGTCCCACGAAATAGATGACTAATAAAGGAAGAATGGATACCGTAGTTGCGGCCATTTTATAGGATTCCACCAATTGAACGCCGGTTCCCGCATAAGGAGATTCGGGTGCTCTACTAGAAAATAAGGAATCAAACTTACCGAGTTGGTTGGTAAACAATTGCACACCATCTCCGACTAAGAAATTGGTCACATAGGACTCATTCCAGTTCCATACAAAGGAAAACAAGAATACCACAACAATCGTGGATAAGCTTAGTTTTATGGTAATATGCCAGAACAATTGAAGGGGATTCGCTCCATCAATTTTCCCTGCTTCATACAAATCTGATGGGATCATTTTAAAGAAGTTCGTAAAGATTAAGATTAAAATAGCCGAATTAACTCCTTGGCCAAAGAAAGCCATAATCATTTGCGAATCAAAGGTGTTCAATCCTTTTCCTAAACCAGTATGTCCAATCGATTGGTAAAAGGTATTAAACATGTTGTATTGTGTGATTAACAAAATCGGAATCGGAATGATAAACGAAAACAATAAAATAGCATAAAGAAACTTCTTTCCTTTGAATTCATAACGTGCAAATGCAAAGCCTGTCAATGCAGATACAATCGTTTGGAAGACTGCCATGATGGTGGAGTATTGGATGGAGTTTAGAAGTGATTTGCTTCCGTTTAAAACTCTCCACGCCACGTCATAATTACCAAATTGAATGTTTTTGGGCAGCCAGA
Organism: bacterium; assembly: GCA_030684695.1. Classification (GTDB taxonomy): domain Bacteria; phylum Bacillota_I; class Bacilli_A; order Izemoplasmatales; family Hujiaoplasmataceae; genus JAUXXX01. Next base: position 33,165 of record JAUXXX010000126.1, on the reverse strand, counting down.
TTACTTCTGGGTTGACCAAATCTGCCGATGTCATGAAAGAGATTGAAATCATTCTCAACACTGGATATAGAAATACATATGAAATGGTGACTAAGAATGTATAAATGGCAATTTTTGCAATGATGGAATGAATTTTGTTTTTGCGAATACGGTAGTACTCTTTTACTCGTGAAAAGAATGCTTGAATGTTTCCTTGAATTTGCGAAAGCTTTAGGAGTAAGTGTTTCATAAAGTCGCCCCCTTATTTGCTTGAGCGAGCCGTTTTTTAGCCACTTCTTGCATCGATTTTTCTTGAATGCTTGAAAGTTTAATTTGTTTGGTTTTTTCCGGTTTACCAAGTAACAAATAGGCAACTCCTACCAAGATAAATACCACTAAAGAATAAATAAACGCAAACGTGGAAGCGAGTCCAATCCCTGCTCCTCTGGAATAAATCGTGCCTTGAATCGTGCCATAGACAGGATTGAGTGCGTAGGTTCCTAGTTGGATAATCACAAACACAGCGGACAAAAACGCCGTTGAACGAACGATCGGAACTTTGATTTTCCATAAAATTTGCCAACTATTCGCTCCATCAATCTTGGCAGCTTCATAGAGATTGGGATTGATTTTTTGTAAAGCATTGATGAATAAGATGATTGGAATCCCAGTAAACCACAGTACCATCGTGAAGTTTTCAAACAATCCTGATAACGATCGTGCTAATCCTGGACTGTAGGATAAAATCATTTTGAAAATGATGTTATCCGCATAATCAAAGATACTTCCTGCACCGTTGTAGCGCAAAATACCAGAAACCGGTCCACTCATAATGATGACAGGAAAGAAGAAAATGACGCGGAATAGTGATTGTCCTTTGACCCCCGTATTCAGTAATAAGGCTAAGACAAAGGCAACGACAATAATCGTGGGTACATAAGTGATTTCCATGACAATAAAATCAAGTAATTGTGGGAAAAAGACCACATTTCGGAAGGCAGTTCCATAATTGCCACCATTTATCATCAAATTAAAGGTGTAGACCAACGTATTGGCTTCACTACTAATTTGGAAGAATGTATTGTAAATGGTCATGAAGAATGGGTAAACCACAAACACTAAGAATCCGATGAGCCAAGGCAAAATAAACAAATAAGCAATGGCATTTTGGTTTTCCATGGATTTTGTTTCTGTAATTTTTGTTAAGGTTTTATTTTTTGCCATCTTACTCACCTCCAAAGAAGCGAGCAGATTGAGCCAAGACGATTTGCCCTTTGTACAAGTAATTTACGTCGGTATAGTTAATCAAGACTTCATCTCCATTGGAGTACGTATTTTTCACGACTCCAACTTGTAGAATTTCTCGATTGATCCATTGTTGTCCTAACGTGTTTCTTAATACCCCATTGACTTGATTGTACACTGCTTCTATTAACTCTTCGTATAACGTATATTCCGTGGAATAGAAGTTGCTTGAATTGGAATGGGTGAGTACATAGGATGGTTTTTCTGTCAAAACAAACGATGGGAAGACATTATAATCAATCATTCTCAATACATCGGATTGCGTGTAGAAGGAGAAGTTCGAATAAATAGCGTAAAGCTCCATCGTGTTGTGTAGCAAAATTTGCAAGAATGGAACGGTATCAGTCATGATTAAGTATTGAGAGTTGTAGACATCCATTTGTAAATATCGATCCACATATGGGAACAAATACAGATTTGGTTTTACTGCATTGATTTTGCCTTTGGAAGACAACTGTTCAAATGCTTGGGTAAATAAATCAATGGCTTGTGTTCTGCTTCCTTGTTCCGTCGTATAATCACTAATCAACCGATTGGTAATACCTTGAATTGTATAGGAATCCACTCCCATGGAACCAAAGACATTGGTTTGATGATTGAGCCATTCGACCGCTTTAATCGGACGTGAGAAGTAAAACACACTAATCGGATCTTCAAAAGTTCTTACTCGTGCATACCATCCTGCGGGATGCTTGGCTGCGTTTCGAAGTAAATTGATTTGCTCTTCGTTAATGCGGTAATAATCTTGTGAAAATGAGATGTCAACGCCACGATCAGAAAATGATTTAATGATATTCGTGTAGGCTGATTTTGATCCAATGCTAGAGTCAAACGCTGTTTTGGAGGGGTTTCCTAACGTTAATCCACCACTTCCCCATCCCAAAAGTCCACTCGAAACATTGGTAATTCCTTTGGCAAGGATGGAATCTAAGATGTTCGCCACATCATTTATAGTGGTGGCAACTTTCGTTTGATAACCAACAATGGAACTTTCACTGTCCGCCATTAAGAAGTCCAAACGAATGCCAATGTCTTCTTTTACGGTATCTAAGGGCTTGATCACACCTTCGTTGATTAAGTGTTGACGATATTTTAATGCCATCCCGACATAGTTAGCAGGAAAGCCATCAAAACTTCCATCTCCCGCTAAGAAATCATATTTGATGGAGACATCAAATTGATTGAGTGTGGGATAGATGGATGGAACTGGATTATCACCATCTAAAGTAAATAGTTTGTTATAGCGGAAATTATAGTTGAATCGTGCATGAGTGGAATTGTATTTATAGGTGTTTTCTTCTGGAACAGAAATGATATCTAAGAACTCTGCTCCTGAAGTCGCATATGCAACATAAGCCGCTTGGTTGTTTCCATGAGCCATTCCAAACACAGGAATGGATGCGGTTTTAAACGGTACGAATGTTCCGACAATCCGTTGATAGTTTTGTTCTGATTGCGACGGATCGTCTCCATATACATATGCTCGATACGCCGATAAACTCACAGAATTATTTTGGAAACGAATCAACGCTCCTGAGCCATCTGGAACGAAGGAATATCCCCCGATCATCGGTCTTTGAGCGGGTTGAATGGTATAATTGCCTTCGACTTCTGCTGTTTTTTCTGAAACAGTAAACTTATTGTCTACACCACCCACTGCGCCTAAATAACGAGCAACCCCAATGGAGGATAAAAATGGTTTGGCTGTTCCTGTAATATTCTCAGATAATATATCAATTTGAAATCCTTCATCGGATAAGTAAAGATCAGCAATGATGTCCAAATCCAAATCTTGTCCGGCTCCGAGACGACTTGCTTTGACTGTAAACTGATAATGATTGGGTGTATCCACTACCATTTGTAACCGTGAACTCACGGTATAAAGGATGGTTTTGCGGTAACTACTGTGTACCGTATTGGTCGCAAAGACAAAATCGCTTCCACCTTTCGAAAAGTACTCAAAATAGAGAAGTGAGTTGGCTTGCAATGGACCAGTGGTCGTTCCAGTAATCGTATCGATGTCTTTTTCGCATCGATCCTTAAACTGTTGAAACGTAATACTACCAGCGTTATATCTTCGTTTATCGGTTTCACACAACGTAGTTTGTGTTGCACTCGTTACATCTGGATTGACATCGAGTCCGCTTTTCCATAAATAACCATTTCTGGAATCATAAATTGCAAGAATATCCAGACTTTCTTTCCAGTAAAAAGTAAATGGTCCAAACTCTTCTCCTCCCCCTAATTTAACAAATCCTGTGGGGGTGGAACTTTCTAATGGTAAGTCCGTAAGTTCAAGCGGATTGGGCTGGGTATCACGAGGAGTACTAACAAAGGCAGCTTTTAAAGCCAAAGGAGTCATCACTAGCAATAATGCAAATAGAATCAAATACTTCTTAGCCGATAGCATTGCGAATCGCCTCCTTTATGATTTCTTCAAAGAATGAGAATAATTGTCCAATGGTCATTTGCACAAAACTAATGACCAACAAAATAATAATGATAAAGAATAAGGTAAATAAAATCGATTTAACGGTTTGTCCGAAGGAGTAATTTTGGATTTCTGAAATGGACAAGAAAATCATTAATACACTACCGATTAATCCTGCAAAGAATAAGAAATTAAGCAAAAACAACTCATTGGTCGTAGCGATATAGGATGCAAGTGTTGAGAACACCGCTCCAAGGATGAATGGATAGGTCGAATAGCTAAACCCTTTGAAAATTTCTCCGAAGGTACCTTCTCCATCTTGAATGGAAGTAATCAAGTAGCTACATAATACAAATAAACCAACCAATAGCACAAATCCTAGTACGATGGATCCTAAATCCAGATTTCGCAGGGACTGTGTTTGAAAGATAAAGCCTTTTCCAGCAATGTAGAACAAATAACTGAAGAAAGTAATTAAAAGTAAAATGAAAGCGCCTAAGTAAGAACCACTCTTTCCTTTACGAAGAGCATAAAACGTATCGCTTGGTTTTTTATGTACTTGTCTTACGAACAACACATCAGAAATCACGCGTACGTTGCTTACTTTTGCCAATCCAACACGAACTGGTTCAAGGAACTTTGATTTCTTCTCGACGGCTCTTAGAACAATAAAGGCAATACTAAATAAAACACCAAAACCAATGATTCCAAGTAAGTTTTCTTGTAACCACAAATTGCGAATTTCCCAAAATGCTTCGGAATACAAGGTGCGGTTTCCTGCAATTTCAAAGTGGTAGGCTGCTAATTGGTATTGTTCGGTTTGTAAATAGTTCTTAGCCAATCCATTGTGAGCTAAAATCGATAATTGATTGAGTCGTAACACATTTTTCCATAACTGAATGGATTGCTCGTATCTGGTTTCATTGTAGTTGATAATGGCTTGATAGATGGTTTGAGCATATTCGGTAGGAACAAAGGATTGTAGATAACTTTTTCCTGAGTCGACTGTCCAAATTTTTCCATCGATATCTACAACCAATCCCGAAAGGGTTTTGAAAAACCCTGCCACATCGACATCAGAAATCGAACCGAATGTGTAAATGAACTCTCCGTCGTTGGTATAAACATCAATAAAGCCATTTTGGTCCGCACTGTAAATGATTCCGTTTCGATCAACTGTAATGTCTGATAATCGAGTGGAAGCAACGAAGATATCTACCAACATGTTATTTCCTTGTGTATTATGCTTTTTGATGTTGTCTACTCGACGTCCAGATGAACTCGAATACACAATTCCGGTATGGTCGATAAATATGGAAGTAAAGATCGGCGGAGTCAGATTTAATCCTAAGTTGGTTAATTGTTCATCGGTGTAGATGAACTGTTGGAATTGCTCCATCAACGACAGTTGGACACGGTTGGAAGCGAAAAAGTTTTGGAACTCCCCTTGAGAAGAAAGTTGCACAATCCCGTCACTGGACCCTTTGGATACAATGTACATCGTACCCACTTGATCCACCGCTATTTTTTCCGGTTGAAATTGCAATGTCTCATAGAGCGGAGCCGTTGGTTTTCCAAACGTGTTCTTAAGTGTTCCATCGTAAGCAAAATGAAATACTCTACCCACCGCTGGATCGGCTACGAATATATCCCCTTGAGCTAAGAATACAGAAGACTGTTGAATCACAAATACCCCTGTTGGACCTAACATTTGTGGATTGCGGATTTCTCTTGAACTTCCTGTACGTGGATTAAAAATCACAATGCGTGCATTTCCTGAATCCGCAATAACAATGTTGTTCAGATGATCAATTGCTACATCGGTTGGTTTGTTCAACCCAAGAGAGGTGATTGTTTGTCCAGGCAAATACGCATCTTGTGTCCGAACAAAGCGTTGTTCATCGTCTAGTGCGTAGGTATAAGATGTTGAAGATGTCGCTTCAACGACACGTAAACTTGAAAACGAAGCGAAAGCGATTAATGCTATAACGAATACAAGGAGCGATTTTTGGATGAATTTCATCTTGTACACCCCCTACTTAATTCCCGAATGACTCATCGTGTCCATCACATTGGATTGCATGACAACAAAGATGATCAAGTTCGGTAAAAACATCACTAACCCAGCAGCGGCTGAAATTCCCACACCCGCTGGTCCAGCTGTAGAAGACGTTAATGTCGCCATATAAAAGGCAAATGTCTTCTTCGTTTCATCAATAATATAGATAGCTGAGGATTCTGTCGAATTCCAAATAAATTGGAAGGATAATATCGCCACGGTTGCTAAAGCGGGTTTTACAAGAGGGCCTACAATTTTAGTTAAGATATGCCAATCGTTGGCGCCATCAATTTTCGCTGCTTCAATCAATTCGTCAGGTACTTGATCGATAAATTGTTTGACCAAGAACAATCCAACTGGCATTGCTAAATACGGAATGATATGTGCAAAGAAATTATTGGAAAGACCAAGACCAGTAACAACAATATACCTCGGAATCGCCACTGCTGTTGCTACGAACATCAGTGCGGTTTGGTTGATTGAAAATAACGCTTTTTTTGCTTTAAACCGCTTCTTGGATAAGGCATATCCCGTCATAAGCGTGATCAAAATCGTTAAGAAAATTGTCAGCGTTGTAATAATAATCGAGTTAAATAAATAACGTGTCATCGGAACCCCAGTTCCTGATGCGGTTCGAAACAATCGTGCAAAATTTTCTAACGTTGGATTTTCCACAAAAAATCGTGGGGGAAACAAGAATAATTCGGACAATGGTTTAAACGCCTGACTTACCACATAAATGACTGGTAAAATCATAAAAATCGATAAGGGAACCAATAAAGCATAAAACTTAAACTGTGAACGGTGGAATGATTTTGGATTGATTTGAGTTCCTAAGAAACTAGCCATTTATCTCACCTAATCCCTTTCCCCGAATAATCGATATGCGACTCTTGAGAACAATAATATAATTAACAAGAGGATGACGGACAATGCCGCGGCATATCCCATTTCATAACGGATGAATCCATAGTCATCAATATGGTTGACAATCAATTGACCTGAATACTGTGGCGTTGGATTGGATCCTGCCAAGGCAACCCCAATTCCTCCTGCGTTAAACGCGCCAACAATCGCCATGACGGCACCAAACAACATCTGTGGTTTCATCGATGGAATGGTTATGTAGAAGATTTCTTGCATCCGATTTTTGATTCCATCGATGTAAGCTGCTTCATACATTTCCCGGTTAATGTTTAGAATCCCTGCAAGCATCGATAAGAATCCAATCCCCATCGACGACCAAAGGGTAACGAAAATCATAATGTCCATTAAGTAATTTCCGGATTGTAAGAAATCAATGGGGGTGTTAATTAATCCCAAATCAAGGAAAATGGAGTTGACATACCCTGATTTATCTCCTGAGAATAATGTTCTCCAGATTACCCCAATGAATACGCCTCCTAACATCGAAGGAGTATACAAAGCCAGGGCAACAAACTTTCTGGGTCCAGCTTGAATTTGAGATAACATCCACGCCATTAAAAATGATAATGCATATCCTCCAGGTCCAGTGATAAGTGCATATTGCAGCGTATTTGGTAATACATAACGTAAGAACACTTCATCTTGAGTCAAAATCATGATGTAATTATAAAGCCCATATAAATCAGAAATCCGAGGAGCTTCGATGACATTAAAGTAGGTAAACGATAAAAACATCGCTACTAAGACGGGGATAACAATAAATGCTGTAAACAAGAAAATATATGGCGATAGTAATAACCATGTAGATGCTTTTTCTTTGTCCACCTTTTCCCATGCGGGCTTGAGATGATTGTCAATCAAACCTTGAAGTTTCACTGGCAATTTGATGGGTCTAACAAGTTTTGTCGCCATGTGCTACTCCTCCCTTTGATTTGCAAGATATGCTGCAATCTGTGCTCTTACCCATGCGGTATCTCGCACGGTGTAAGGCGTTAAAATATTGCCTTCTGCATCTAAATAGCCAAACTCAATCATTTTTTTATTGATTTCACGGTTGATTCGCAACACTTGATTATCAATTGCCACACGAATGGGCACACCATCAAATGTTACCTTATTCCAAATATCAGACAATCCACGTTCCAGCATGTATTGACCTGGTGTTCTAGGAACGTCTACTAACCATTTGATTTGCTCTAAAATAACGGTTAAATCTTTGGAATCGATGGGAGAATCAGCTACTGCATCTAGATTTCCAGAAAGCCAAACAAATTCTGGTCCATACGTCGATTGAAGTAAGAAAGCAAACTCAGTTTGTGTAGCACTCGAAAGCCACCACTTCATAAACTCCCAACTTTGATTTTTCTTCACTGGATCGCTTTCTTTAAACATAATCGCTGCTGTTCCATTGGCAATGTACCAACGTTGGATTTCTCCTTCGGTATTTTCAACACCCGGATACAGTGCAAGTTCCCATCCGCCTGTTAACTCAGGAGCGGCGTTTTTAAGTGTCAAGTATGTTCCAAAATCAATGATTCCAATGGGAAGTGTATTATAGCGGAAACTGTTGTAAAAACTAGCAACATAAGAAGGCAACGAATAGGTCGTATACAAATCTGCTAGTAATTTAAGACCCTTAAACGAAGCCTCTGAATTTATCGATGTTGATAACCCATCGGCATTGTAGATCGTTCCACCGTTTTGGTAAATGAGTGGAGAGGTTTGATAAAACCATTTGAGGGATGCTCCCCCAGAAGTTGGATAGTAAAAATTCATTCCAAATCTTTGTAGTGTTGGAAGCATATTGATGACATCATTCCAAGTGTTTGGTACGTTAAGACCTAAAGCACGCATGGTGTCTGTACGATATACCAATGCATGAAACTCTAAGGTTTCAGGCATTGCATAGACGCCATCTTCTAAAATATATGGAATAAATGCTCCTGGAGAAAACTTGTCAGCAAGTCCCCAAAAATCATCAAACTCAGACATGTCTTGCAATGCACCACGAATGGCCAGATCAAATGGCATGTAGGATGGCAATCCGAGTGCAATATCAGGGGTTGCCCCAGCCGCATTGGCCAAAATAAGTTTATTGGCATCTGGCATAATCGAAATTTTGATTTTGACATCCGTATTTCCAAATGCTTGGTCTGCCATTTTTTGCATTAAGTCCACATAGATTAAACTACGATTCACCCAAATATTTATAGCTTCTGGATCATCAAATGTGACATATTTTCTTTGCGTAAAGGAACTTGTAAATGAACGAATGCCCGAACCAAGTTTTTGAAATATGTTGGCATTATCAGGTCCAAACACTTTGTCATTCGAAAAATATAGATAGTTCAAATACATGGGTTGACTTTGTAAAATGGACAATGAGTCTCCCAACATTTGAGTAATCGAACCAACACCACTGTATAAGGTTCCCAAGTAAATTGGAATTTTATCTGGTTCCTTTTGAATTTTGTCTAGCTGAGTCACTGCCGTTTTCAAATAGGCTAATGCAGCAGATAAATCGGATTTACTGGAATATTGGGACATTTGAACGACTTGGTACTTAATGATTGTTTCATATGCTTGTAAATAAGCAGGTGTTTGAGGAATATAGTTGGTAAATTGCCATTTGCGAGAAATATCAATATTAGATCCAGTAATTTTCAGAATATTCAAGGCAAATCCATTGATATGGTCAATCATCAATTGAATATCTCGAAGTCCAGTTTTTAAAGGTTCCGTAACCACGCGCAATGTAATCGTATTGATGCCTTCGGTAAGATAAAAGTCAAATGCACCAGAGGAATCACCTAATATTTCATTTCTCCAAACGTTGGGACCTGTTAGTTTAAATTCATACGCCGCTAATTCTTCAAATGGAATGACTCCATTGATTGCAATCGAACGAAACACGCTATAATCAATTTTATCGTTTAGGTAATGTAGATTGATGTTGTACAATCCCGTTTCCAAGACATTGATGGAATAGGTGACTTCATGTCCGGAACGATACCACGCCGCTCCATTGATGACGTTGAGTTTTTTATCAACGACTCCATAAGGTGTCACGCTTGGGGATTGAAATGCATACAAGCGAACATAAGAACTATTTTTTTGTGTATACTCTGTTGCGTTTATAAAAATAGAAGTGGGTGCTTTGGATACACTAGAATATTGCTCAATGTATGTTGCATAGTCCATGCGCTGTCTTGGAGCGACTAGTTCTACATCTCCCAATAAAATCGCACCACTTAAGATGTTTTCAATTTCAATGGTATTAACCCCTGCTTCAAAATAAAACAACAAGGGATCCGTTGTTGTGTAAGTATTATTGTATAGAAGATGTGTAACCCAACCAATGACTCTTTGTTGATTTGGTAAAGACTCATCGCCATACGTATCAAGCACAAAATCTTTAGAGTCATCTTGCCAATATAAAGGAATATCAATCGTTCTTGAATCATCAAATTGAAATTGTCCATTTACTTTTAAAGATACTGTTAAGTTGTTTAGTACTTGGCTTTTGACAAAATAATCTAGTTGAATGTGATAAAGACCTGCGGTTGGTACCGTTACTTGATACGCTACCAAAGGATCAATTTGCATGTCTGTTGCCTTGGTTCCGGTGTACGAAAAGTTATTGACTACTGCCACATTACTAGGACTCATTGTTGCCTGATGATTCAACAAGGAGTAATTGATATCGTCCATCGATTCTAAAAAACTTACATAGGGAAAACGAGTGATATACTCACTTTGCTTCATTAGTTCCAATGCTTCTAAGTAATCTTGGTAGGAAACTTCTTCTTGCCATGCATCAAAATCCGATTGACGGAATGGATTTATAAAAATGATTGCAATGATCAAAAAAGCAATTCCATACACAAGCCATTTCTTCCAACTACGTTTTCTTTTCATGTGAACCCCCTAAAATCATCAGTTTTTATCACTTTTTCTCATATGTAAACCGTATCATACGACGTTATTATACCAAACTTGAGATACCGTGTCCACTGATTACGGCCAATATCAAAAAAAATAAAAGGTGTGTAAACACACCTTTTACAATTCTTGTTTTAGAATTTATTGGAATCTAGAAGGTTCCCAACCATAGTAAATCATTAACCCATTACGCAAGCGTTGGAATGCGTCTGCAAATCGTTGATTTGTGACTTGATTCCATGCTGGCAGTAAAGACAATAGGGAAGAAGTGTAACCTACGTCATGACGTAAATAACCGCCATTGACATCTGGGTTCCAGAAGTTACCCCATTCCGAAGTGATGTTGGCTCTTGTACCTTCAAAGGTGTAGTACCATGGGAAGGATTTATCAGAGACATCCCAGAATTGCTCTGCTTCATACAAGCGTAGCATTTCTTGGAATCCTGGCATGAGTAGCTCAACTTCAAGTTCGTCTTCCCCCCAGAGTGCAATTAAATCGTTGATATTTGTAACTCCGATTGTAATTTGACTGATCGGTATTGGGAAGGTATCTGCAGGAGTCATCAGTTGCAATACTTCACCGCTGTGTGAAATCTTAACGGTAAAGGAGTATTGTTCTCCATCCACATCTAAGTCTGTCCAAGATGCATAAGAAGCACCCATACGTTGATGTTTCACTGGAGTATACCAATACGCCATTTGATCCACAAACATTTGACCTTGAACGACAGGAACTGAGTCATTTAATGCGGAAGAATAGCCTTTTGAACCAGTATCATAAAACAGTTGGTTGGCTCTTGCTTCGAAAGAACGGGAATCCGCTGCCCAGAAAATGGCAAATGTGTAAGCGATTTGGATTTTTAGTTCTTCTTCTGGTGTACAAGATAAATCGCCATCATCTAAACAGAAATTATAGACTGCCATTGGGTCAAGAACTAAACCAATGTGGTTATCCACATAAGGGGTAGAAGGACGAGGATAAATGTCCCAATCTGGAGAATTACAAACTGCCCACCAGTTTGGATTTGTTTCAGCACAATCGCCCATCATCCATGGGTCATACTCAAGGGTGAGTAAATATCCCAAACGGAAACGGTTATACGACCAACCTAGTTGAGAACCGAGTGTCGCAACAGGTCCTGTTCCAGATGGGTTAGTGCTGTTTTCGATGTTCCATTGCCCTTGGAAAGAACCAGTAATCCATTCCGCAATGTATGGAACCATCGCACGCACTTCGTTTGAATTCATGTCAAGGAAGGTGTTTCCAGTTTTGTAATTAAACAACGATTTCCACATGGTATTTACGCCAGTATTGATTAAACGAGTAGGAGTATCATCGGCACCATAGAATTGATTGGTTGGATCGTTGGAAAAGTTACTTGTAAATTGGGTATATTCTTGAATATTCCACATGTAAGATGGAGTCTCAATCCCGTTTCTGTCAGCCAACGCTTTGTTGACAAAGATTCCCCATGGAAGAATGTATTGTGGAAGTCCAGCTTGGAATCCATAATAATTCATCATGCTCATGACAGATGGGTTTAGTTGTTTGTATAGTGGATCGTCTTTAAAACGAGTTAAATCTGCGACGATTCCTCTAGAAACGTCTCCAGATAAGTCAACACTCGCCCAAACAGATGGGAAACGTCCTTCGTCATCACGGTAGGTATCCAATACTTGATTCCACGCACCGCCTGGGTCCCCAGATTTAAAGTAGCCATTGATGACTACGTTTGGATAAATTTGATTGAATGCTTTGGCAACGGCATAGGCAGCTGCTTCGTTTTGAGCAAGCAATTGGTCAGGAGTGTAATTTTGTTTTCCGATGTTTCGTAGTGTTGCTCCTGATCCGCTCCATAATACGATGTCGACTATTCCAACAACGTTAGGATCAAGTCCAGTGTCAGACTGTACGTTTGCTAGACTAGTAGAAGTCGTTTGAACGGTAGTGGTCGGTGGCGCTGTTGTAGACACGGTTGTTGTCGCTGCTGTCGTTGAAGTAGAGGTGTTTCCTGAGGTTGAAGTTGTAGTTCCAATTGTTCCCCCGGATGTCGGTACAGCAGTGGTAGGTGTTGTTCCAGTAGTCGCTGCGGTGGTTGGATTTATCATGGTTGTACTACAACCAACAAGCACAGCAATAAAGGCGAATACCACAAACAATGTGATAAGTTTTTTCATTGTATTCCTCCTATTAATTTTTTACTTCAAGGTAATTTTATCACACGAGTAAAGCGTTTTCAAGTATTTTTATGTAATAGGTTACATAGAGTATATCTTTTTTTAATTTTTACAATTATTTGCTTTCATTTAACTGTTTTAATAGCTGAATAATATCAACTTCTTGCCACTTAAATTCTTTGGCAATCCTTTTGATAACACGTTGAACAGGTTCTTCGGTTTCCCACCAACCAGGTTTTCTGGTTTTTTCAAAGAATTGGTGAATAAGACTTGGACTACTTGAAGAAATCATCCATAATTTTGTGGGATGTTCTAATGACTTAGGTGGAAGTGTAGAATCCAATGAATCGATTGATATGGAAGCATGTAAGCGAATATCTTGGCTGTCATGGCCAAGGTAAATTCCATATCGGCCCTTTTCAAGAAGGAACATTCTTTTTGAAGGAATGAAGGTTTCAAGGAGTGAAGTCGGAACTTCTAAGGATACGATTTTTGATTCGTTTGGCTTTAAAAATACTTTGTTAAATGCTCGAAGGATTTTTTTTGGTTGAGGATACGACGAGTCGTTGTTCGATACATACAATTGAACGACTTCATGACCTGATACAAGTCCTGTGTTTTTTACTTCCACACTAACCAAGATCACATCTCCCTTTTGATAGGCTTGCTTTGATAACTGTAGATTGCTGTATTCAAATGTGGTATAAGACAAACCGTATCCGAAAGGATAACGAACAGGGAGTTCATGTGTATCAAAAAAGCGATAACCGGAGAACAATCCTTCTACATATTTGGTCTCTTCACCATGTTCTGGAAACAATGGGTACGTTGGAGTGTGTTCAATTCGCAATGGGAAGGTTTCTGCCAAACGACCTGATGGATTGATTACTCCATACAGTACTTGAGCAATCTCTTCTCCAGCTCCAGACCCTTGTAACCACGTTTGAACGAATCCTTTGATCAGTGAATCAATACTTCTAGTATCAATCGATGATCCACTGGAGTTTACAACAATGATGTTGGAATTGATACCTGCTACTTCTTTGATACAATTGATTTGGTCAAGTGGTAAGAATAAGCTAGAACGATCAAATCCTTCGGATTCAATTTCTGGAGTCGTTCCTGTAAAAATAACGACACGATCGGCTTTCTTGATGATATCTTTCTGTTCAGGAAGTATCACATATTCTGGGATGTAGTGCACTTCTTGAAATGCCTTCATAAATTCAAGTGGTGCTTCTACTTTGTAAGCCATCATTTCTGAAGATCCCCCACCATTAGTTCTTGGTGTTTTTGCAGGCAACCCAATCACAACGATTTGTTGTGGCACTTGAAGTGGTAACACATGATCTTCATTTTTAAGCAAAACAATCGATTCAGAGGCTACTTTCTTCGCCACTTGTAAATTATCCTCAAAATTGGTGGGTACTCCATGATTGGGATTATCAAGCAGTTTCGCATAAACATTAAGAATCCTTTTCGCTGTTTCATCGATGACTTCGGTGGGGTACAACCCATTTAAAACATCTTCTACAAACGTCTTCTTCCATTCGGAAGCCGGCATTTCAATATCTAGTCCTGCTAAGATCGAGGCTTTTTTGTTTTGAACACCGCCCCAATCTGAAATCACAATCCCTTGATAACCCCATTCTTTTCTCAGTAATTCTTGAATTAAATATGGATTTTCACAAGCATACACGCCATTTACTTTGTTGTAAGCCCCCATGATCGTTAAAGGTTTGGCTTGTTTGACAATTTGCTCAAAAGGAAAGGCGTATAACTCCCGAAATGTTCGTTCATCAATGGTAGAACTATTAAATCTTCTAGAGGTTTCTTGTTCGTTTAAGGCAAAATGCTTGAGGGAAGTTCCAATCCCTCTAGATTGTGCACCCTTCACGAATGCAATTCCCATTTGAGCAGTCAAGAAAGGATCTTCTGAGTAATACTCAAAATTACGTCCTCCTAATGGCGAACGTTTTCCATCTACGCCTGGTGCTAATATGACATCCACAGAGTAATGATTGCATTCATCACCGATGACTCTTCCTGCTTCTTCAATCAATTGAGGATTCCATGTAGAAGCCATGCCGGAAGCACAGGAAAAAGAAGTCGCGGGCATTCTTGTTTTGGGATGACCATTATGTTCAGAGGGATCCTTGTATGCTCGGATTCCATGAGGACCATCGGCCACCATAAAATCACGAACGCCTAAACGAGGAATTCCTTCAAACCACCAATTGTTTTTTCCAGTAAGTAATTGGGCTTTTTCTTGTAATGTCAATTGTTCAAAAATCGATTGTGGATTCATATTAATCCTCCCTATAAAATAGGCCATATCCAAATGGAAACAATACCACCTCTGGATTATAATCAACACGGTTCATCGTCATGCCAATGCCACTGGCATTTTTAGGCCAAGTCACTGGGAGAACACCATGGAAATCATAGTCTCCAAATAACACATCAGCGATTCCACTGCCCGCTTCTGAACCAGGTAAAAAACAAGCAACGAATGCATCAAAATATTGTA
Source organism: bacterium (assembly GCA_030684695.1). Classification (GTDB taxonomy): domain Bacteria; phylum Bacillota_I; class Bacilli_A; order Izemoplasmatales; family Hujiaoplasmataceae; genus JAUXXX01. The sequence goes on along the minus strand of JAUXXX010000126.1, from coordinate 17,814 downwards.
AATAATTTCCTAGAAGCATCGGACGACCACTTAGGAGTAATCCAATGACGGTTTTTCCTTCACTTTTGGCAATCATGGCTTGGTCAAGTAATGCGGCGTTTCCACTATGTGCGGTAGTACCTGTCAGTGTAGGAACTAAGTTATCTCCTTGGTACTCTGCATAGGGTTTTTCTGATAACACAATAACAACAACATTAGAATCATTGACATTGTCACTCACCACTCCTCCTTGTGAAGCCGCTGCTTGGCGCAACCCGTTCAAAATGGTGGTACCGGTAGTCAAGTTTCGTTTGTCTTCACCTTGCCATCCAATCGTCCAGCCTCCTGTTTGAAGACCGATGTTTCTAGCCCCTTCTCCAAGGAGTGCAATTGTTTGATTTTTCGCTAATGGAAGAGCTTGGTTTTCGTTTTTTAACAAGACCAGTGATTTTCTGACTGCTTCTCTCGCAACACTTTTGTTTTCAAAGGTGTTAAATCCTTCATCAAAAGTAAGACGATAGTACTCTCCTGTCGATTCATTTAAAAATTGATCATGGAATAAACCAGTTAAGTATTTTACATTCAAGATTCGTCTGACAGCATCGTTGATTCGTTCCATCGAGATATCCCCGTTTTGAACGGCAGTCAAGATGTGTTGATATGCATTTTTCCAATCGAAAGGTTCCATTAACATATCGATTCCAGCATTGATTGAAGTCACTACTTGATCATAATAACTGCCCGCTAATTGATGGATGGCATTGTAATCTGAAATGACAAATCCTTGAAAGCCCATTTCTTCTTTTAATACATCACTAATCCAATAAGAGCTTCCGTGCATCTTTACTCCATTGATGGAAGAATAAGAAATCATGATTGTGTGAACCCCTGCTTGAATCGCTTCATAATAGGGTAACAAATGAAGGTTTCTTACTTGTTCTTCTGTTAAGATAGCATTGCCTTGGTCTGCTCCATTTGAAGTGCCTCCATCGGCAACGAAATGCTTGGCAGATCCAGCGATGCAATAGGACTGTAGCCCGTTGATGTAAGGTTGTGTTAAAGATGACACGATTTGCGCTGATTCAGAAAAACTTTCATAAGTTCTTCCCCACGCCACATTTTGAACGATGGATACCGCTGGAGCGAACGTATAGTTGATCCCGGTAACCCGGACTTCTCTGGCAGTAACAAGTCCAATTTTTTGCATTAATTGTGGGTCATTGGCGGCACCAAGGCCAATGTTATGTGGAAAAATGGTCGCACCATAGACATTGTTATGTCCGTGAACGGCGTCCACTCCATAAAGAATTGGAATTCCTGAAGACGATTGCATCGCTGCGTTTTGAAAATCTTTATACATCAAATACCAATTATATGCAAGATTAGTCGAAGGTGCTGAACCTCCTCCTGATAAAATCGATCCTAGATTATAGTTTTTCACATCTTGTAAGGATGCACCGTTTCGTTCTGCTTGTAACATTTGACCTGCTTTTTGTTCGATGGTCAACCCTGCAAGCAATTGATCAATAAAACTCACGTCTAGTACCAAATCATCGCAATAAGATCCTTCATAGTTTACCGTTGAAACATTGTCTTTAAATGTTCTTGTGGTTTGGATTGTTGTAGGTGGAAGGGTCGTTTGCGTAGTAGTTGTTGGAGTAGTAGTTGAAGTTGATGTAACTTGAGTGGTCTGGGTAGTAGAAGATGACACTTGTGAAGAAGTGCTAGTAGAGATTGAATCGACACTAGTAGTCACCGTAGTAGAATTGGTTTGTGAAGGTAGGGTGGTCGATATGGATGTGGATTGACAAGAGATGATCCCAACCAATAATAGTAAAAATGTAAGTATTGTCAGCAGTTTTTTCATAATATCTCCTTTATTAGTTGGGTAGATTCCATGTTAATGTTGTAATCGAATTCGCTGGTAACGTGACTCGAAACCGAGAATCTCGCCATAAAATTGTCGTTGCGCGTGCACTACCATCATTATGAACCACTAGATTAATGACTCCATCCATGGATTTAAATGCAGTTACTGTATAAGTGGTGATGGTAGAGCTAGTTTTAATTCGTCTGGAACCAGCGGGGATGGTTTTGGTTAAATGACCAGTGAGATATCCATCTGCTTCAACGGTAAAGCCACTACTTCCATTGATCGGAACGCTTAATAAACCTGTGCAGTTCGTACATCCACCCAGATGCACAGACCCTGCAGGGTCTAAGACCATGTTCCAATAGGTGGTACCCATCGCAAACTGATTGTAGGCTTCTAAATACATTCGTTTGACCGACCATGCAATGTTGGATTCAATGTTTTTATATTGGGTAGTTGCTGTACATTCTGTCATCCAAATTTCAATATCTGGATTGGCTTCATAAAGAAGTTGAAGATATGCTTTCATTTGTGCATGTGTTCCGGTATAGCAGTGAACTCCGACCGAATCGACGTAAAACTTCGCGCCTGCACTGCGTAGTACTTGCAACGGGTATTGTTCAAATTGACCAGAATTATCCACGGGATTGTGATCCCAAATCATAATTTTCGTGTTCATTTCTAGGTCTAGTAATTTCGGACCTAAAAAATCAGCGATAAATGTTGTGGATAAATAACGATCCCATAGCATACTGGGGTAATTGTATGCCGCATGGAATGGCTCATTTTGGATGGAAAGATAATCGATCACAATACCTTCGTTTTCCATGGCTTGTAAATATTTAATTAAGTAGTTTGCATAGACGTTTTGCTTATCTGTCATCAAACTTCCCATATATAAATTCTTATTGGTCTTCATCCAAGCAGGCGCACTCCATGGAGCGGCGATGAAGGTAATGTCTGGATTGATTAAGAGAGCTTCTTTTAAAATGTCAATGATCAGTCGGTCTTGCTCAATGGAAAAATGTTCTAAGTTCATATCGGCAACGTTGTTAGGACGGTCATTGTAGGTATAATGACCGATGTGGGCAGGGACAAAGTCACTTGCGCCAACGGTCAAACGTACCACATTAATTCCAAGCCCTTCTTTGGAAAACAAATACTGAATAATCGCGTCACGATCAGGAGATTGATCAATGACATAGGCAGCGGACAAAGTAAGTGCAGCTCCAGCTCCCATAAATGGTTGATATTCAAAGAAATCATCTACAGTAATTTGAGCAATGTCATTGTGTTCCGTTGTCCAACCAGCAATCATATGTGAAATGTTGGAAAAACGTAAGGAATTATTGGTTGAAAATCCAGATACTACGATGTTTTCATAGTTCAAACTTGTGGTTAGGTTCGAGGTTGGAGGAATTGTGGTTGGGGACGAGGTTGTTGGAATGGTTGTAGAACCCTGTGTTGATGATTGTGTTGAAGTAGCTGAAGAACTAGGTAATGTTGTGGGGATTAAAGTGGTTGGGTAAGACGAAACAACCGAACTGGTGTCGGTTGTTTGAGAAAATGAAGTCGTTATTGTTTGACAAGCCATTAATGAAACCACGAATAGCCCAAATACTAGTAAGATTCCAAAGCGCTTCACAGTTGAATAATCCCCCTTTGAACAAGGCTTCTAAAATTCCAGCCACTGTTTGGTTCTTCAATCTTGTAAGACCAAAAAATCCAACCAGTAATTTGATGAAATACGTCTAGCTGAGCGTTTGCATAGGCTTGTTCAAATGCATGTCTTCCTTGTTCATAATCAATGCTTTTTGCCCCTAAACTCCATTCTCCAACCACAATAGGAACCACAGTTTCCATTTTTTGCAAATCAGGTAGTAAAGTAAGTGGGTAGTGTAGAAAAGTGGTGGCGTCCATTTGATTGAATTTATCATCAAAGCATTGATATAAATGGACATCAAGAATCACGTTCTTGAGTGTATGCTTTGCAAAAAAGTCAAACCAAGGTTTCATTCGAAAGCCATCATGAAATACTAAAAAAGTCTCTGGCTTCAAAATAGAACGAAGTCTGTGATAGGTACGTAGGTAAAAGTCTTGTAAAATAGCAAGATCAATGGTCCAGTGCGGTTCATTGAGCGCTTGAATGGAATGAAGTGCAGGGTGCATGTGATAACGCGATGCAATAAGTGCTAATACTTCGATGGTTACATCGATGTTTTTGGGATCTAAATGCCAAGACAATACTCCATCAATTCCGCCGTTATCAAATCCGTTTTGACTTCCTGGAGCGGTATGTAAATCAAGCATGACTTGTAATCCCACTTCGTGACAATCGTCCATGGCTTGATCGATGTATAATAAAGGACTGACGTAGGGATGAACACTTGGAAATTGATTGGGAAACAACCACCAAGGAATGGGAATTCGAACGACGTTTAATCCTTGATTTTTGATCCAAAGTAAGTCTTCTTTAGTAATCCACGTCTTCCAATGTTGTTCAAGGGCTTGTTTTGGATGGGGATGATGAGTTACAAAACTGGTTTCACAGCGTGCTTTTGACGTGGATTCTTGAAACAACGATGGAGACATCCATCGTTCTAACACAAACCATCCACCTAAATTTACGGCTTTTATTTTTTCCATGAGACTATTGAATCAACGTCGCAATCGAACGTGGTAAGAGCGAAATGACTTCTTGTTTGCCGCTATGTTTTATTTCGACAGATATTGCTTCTTTGGACTTGTTCATTAGTACACTCACGATTTCTCCATTTGGATTTTCAAAAGCGATGGCAGAAATTTGATGGTTATTTAAGCTGGAGTGAATTCGTTTGGCTCCTGGTTTGACAAACTTTGAAATATGTCCAATGTAAAAGTAAGAGGACTGACGGATGACCTTTTCAGGGAAGATATCCAGTAAAATCGGAGCGTCACATAGATTATTGACGTGATTAGGTCCTCCTAGATTATCTAAGAATAAGTTCCAATCGATGTATCCTTGACAATGATTGCTTAAATCACCAATCATTTGTGTCGCATACCGTTCTCCAGAGTTCCAATCGTCCATTTTCACGCCACCTTCAATGCAGCCTTCTGTGAACAACAATCCTTTGTCTGGAAATAACTCATGTACCTTACCAACGTTTTCAAACGCATTGGACACATACCAGTGAAATCCAGTACCCCAGACATACTTTGCAGTTTCTGGATCGGATAAAATGGGGGTAACTCTTTCCACAATAATGTCACGGTTATGATCCCAAATTAAGATGTTTACATCTTTGGCTTCAGAATTCTTGATGACAGGTCCTAAATGGTTTTTTATAAAATTACCTTCTTCTTCAGCACTATAAATACAAGAATCCCATCGTTGAACCGCTGCGGGTTCATTTTGAACGGTAATTCCCCAAATATGTAAGCCAGCTTTTCGATATTCTTGAATAAATCGAAGATAGTAATTCGCCCATGCAGGTGCGAACTCTGGTAATAAATGACCGCCTCGAATAAATGATTTGTTGTCTTTCATGAAAGGAGGTGGTGTCCAAGGAGAAGCAAGCAGTTGCATCACTTGTCCAGAGATCGCTTCTGCTTCCTTAATGACGGGTATAACATATTGGAAATCCCGAGCAATATTAAAGGTTTTAAGTTCGCTGTCGCCTTCTTCAATATACGTGTAGGATGAAAGTGAAAAATCACAGCCATGAATCGAAACACGACCTAAGTTGTATCCAATTCCTTCGATGGGATCAAAATATGCTTTCATCGCTTCTTCTCTGGCTTTTTTCCCGACACGATATAAATTATAACAAGCACTTTCGGTAAACGCTCCACCGAAACCTAAGATGGACTGGTATTTGACACTTGGATTGATTTCCAATGAAACTTGTGCCGTCTTAGAACGATATTGTTCAAGACTGACTACACTTAAACGGAGATTTGTTTCCTTTGCAGAAACGATTAATTGGGACATGGATGGGCATCCTCCTTATATGTAACTGTTTACATGACTATTATACACTCAATAATGTGCAATTTCAACACCTGTAACTCAATGTGTTACCAGAAAAATAAAAGACGCACTTGGCGTCTTATGATTCGATGATGGAGTAATATTTGACAAACTCAATTGGAAAATAACAGGGGTACTCACTTTCTTTTACATGTCCGCCCCACGTACCTCCAATGGCAATATTAATGATGAGATAATAAGGCTTATCAAACGGCCAACCACGTTCAGACGTTTCAAATCCTGGTTCGTTTCGGTAAAAACGTTTATAAGCGACTCCATCTAAAAAGAATTCAATGTAATCCTTCGTCCAGTCCATGCCAAAGGTATGAAACTCTTTGGTAAAACCAGGTCGTTTTTCTAAATAAGTTCGTTGTGTTTTGATTCCATGATTGTAAAGCTCTGTGTGTAACGAAACGTGGTGAGTATCCATCAAATGTGTGACGTGTTCCATGATATCTATTTCGCCACACTTTGGCCAAGAAGTCTTTCGTTCTTTGAAGTCCACAGGTAACATCCAAATCGCAGGCCATGAGCCGGCATTTTGAGGAACTTTGGCGCGTACTTCAATTCTTCCATATTGAAAATGTTTCTTTTCATAGGTTGTCATGCGACATGAGGTATATGGACTATCCAAATAGGGTTCAATTTTGCCAACCAAAGTCATCAAACCACCCTGTACCACTACATTGGCACCCTCGGTATAGTATTGTGTTTCTCCATTTCCCCAGCGATGTGCTCCTACATCGTAAGACCATTTTTTTGGATCGGGTAATCCTTCATAATCAAATACATCTTGCCATTCCAACACATAATCTATCAATGAAGTATCCCCCTTAATTCCACCGTAATGATGGAATCATTTCCTAGTTGTACGGTAGAAATCGTAGTCGATGCTTTTTCCACCTTGATGGTTGTTTGACCGATGGTGATGGATTGAATCTGATATTGACCATAATCGAGTAGATCTGGATTGTGATATACAATGGTTCTTAACTCGTTATTAATCACACATTTCATGGAGGCGATTCCTTGATGAAAGTGATGGCGTTGTAGTTTCGGTTGTAACAAAACATTCCCATAATTTCCCTTGACTCCAAATACTTGTTCTACAAGTGTTAAGACTACCCACGATGCACTACCTGTCAGATAGTGATATACTCCTCTTCCTCTTTGGTCAATGTATTCTGGAATTCCCGGATATATTTTCGAAGAATTCATCGAAGAGGTGTATTCAAATATCTCGTCTAAGACTTTGCTTCCTTCTTTGACAAAATCATTGTCAAGCAAACTGTATGCATACATCACAGCCATGTGCGAAAACAATGCGCCATTTTCTTTGTGTCCGTAAGCAAAGCCCATCAAACGACCGATATGGTGGTGATCTTCTCCAAGCGGTGTATTGAGTCTTACTCCTTTATATGCAGGCTCATACAAATGCTTTTGAACTGCTTGTACGATTTGTTCAATGCGCTCTTTCGAGGTGATTTTCGCCATTAAAGGAAATACTTGTCCGGTTAATGTCATCCGTTCTTCGCCAATTTTCGCACTTTCCAATTGTTTTCCAAAATTATCATAATAGCCATTGAACCATCCCATTTGTGGATTACTTGATTGTAGCCATTCATGAGTATTAATATGTTTTTCTAAATTGGAGGCCATGACTTGTAATTGGTGAGCAACGATGTGGGAAGGAACGTTTATGGTAAGTCCTGAAACATTTTTTTGGACTTGATCAAAGAATCGTTGGAGTGCTGCTTGTTTCTTTGAGACGTTTTCTTCTTCAAAATGACGAAGCAGCTCGACAAGTTCTTCAAACAGTTCAATGGATGTATGACCAATTTGGTTGAGATACAAGACCCATTTAGCAAGTTCTTTTAAGTTTCCGGCATATAAAGCACTAAAGGCAACGGTCTCCCCTTGCTCTTTAGCCATATCAAGTCCATCGTTCCAATCTGCGTCTTCTAACCGTATATTGCCATGTTGTCCAACATTGAAGTAAGGAATGATGTTTTGCGTGAGCAAATGTTCTAAGAGTGTCCCCTGATATACTTCTCCTGAAGCTGTAGTTTCATAGCATGTTGGATGTAATACAACATCATGATGAAAGCGATGCGTGTAATGAGAAAATTGATCTCGAAAATAAGGTCTTTTTTCAAAGAACAACGACATATCACCTGTACGATGTAAGTAAAAATTCGTGGTTATAAATCCCCAAGCTCCGTGGTCAGACCATACTCGAACGATTTTATTACGATCAGCGAGGAACTCTCCTGGAAGATGGCCAATGATGGTAGCGTTGGATCCATCCACACGGATTCCAGCAACGTTGTTAAGAATTGCTTGCCTAACGTTACTTGGCTGAGAGATGATTTGAGCTAGTAAATCTTGCCATAAATCTCGCCAGCCTCTTCCGCCTCTTCCATAATCGTGATGCGGAAGAAACGAGTTTCCGTACACTCGGCGCATTAATGGTTGTAAGGATACCCATTTTAACCATCCGGTCATTTCAGGGGTTCCTAGCTGCATGTCAAGCTGTGAAGAATAAAGACTCCAATCCTCTTGGGTCTCATGATATAGTTCATCAAATCGATGTTTTTTTAACACATCACTTGCTTGATGAATCAATGAATCTTTTGATGTATTGACAAGAATGGCAAACTCAAGTGTTATCGATTGTCCGGCTGCCAACGAGATTTCTTGATATTCCAGTCCAGAAGATACTTCATATCCCCCAACGACTTGACCAATTTCATAGTCATTTTTTAAAGAAACACGTGGAATAAGCGGGTAGGATAAGTCAAAGCCTTCTCCGACAAATTCTTCTAGCACTGGCCAGTATTGATGAACACTTTCATGATGAGAACTCATAGAAACCATCCCATACACATGGTGATTGACCAAATGTCCACGTTCATCAAATGACAAAGTTGGCTGATTAATAATGCCGTTTTGGATGATGGTAGCACGATTTAAAAGTGCTGTAACATGACGATGATCACGAATACTGTCCGCACTTCTACTGTAAAGAGGTGTCATGAGTGTAGGTTTTACACGTTGGCTTTTCTTGGATGTATTGGTATATTCGACACGGTGAAGTTCCACATGATCAAGTCGTGTGGGAATAAACGATGTCGTAGTGATTTGATAGATACTTGAGGTTCTTGTAACACTGTGAAAAAGCACTCCTGCATTCAAGGTTACTTGATCGCGCTTTATTTGCTGTGCTGGAGTTTTTCCACTTGTGGAATAGAGTTCATCATCCACTAGAAAGAATGCATGGCGTCCAAACAATCCATGTCGAAGATCTTCTACAGATACAGGTACTGTAACGAAGTGATTTAGATCAAGTTTGGTATCTCCCGCTAAGTCTGGAGTGATTGTCGATAACATCCCCCGTTGATTGAAAAGCGGGAAATAGAGGTAACTAAAATCATTAACGTTCTCAATGGTAAAGGATCCATTGGGCTGAAGCTTTTTTAGAGGATTGGACATGATAATACTCCTTTTATGTATACGGTTACATATTACTATTATACCACATCGATACAGATTGTAAAGCCTTCAAGAAATCGTTTTCATTGATAATTTGACGCTTTGTTGGAATATAGAAATATGCTTTGATTATATTTAATTTTTGATGTGTAACACAAAAAAATCAACCCGTGTGGGTTGATTTTGGCTTTCGATTGAAGATTATGCCTTGATAAATTGCTCAACGTCAAGGACAAAGATGGTAGCTCCACCAACCTGCACTTCCACAGGAGTTGATGAGAAAATACCAAATTCACTGGAGATTGCATTCGGGACCAACTTCGAACGTCTTTTGGATGTATCGGAGATGACTTGAATACATTTGTCAAGTAGGTCTTCTTGAACCCCAATTAACATTGTGGTGTTACCACTCATCAAAAATCCACCAGTGGTAGCGAGTTTTGTAACGAAGAAGTTTTCCTTAATCAGGGTTTTAATGACTTTTCCAGAATCTTCGTTCGAAACAATTGCCAATATCAGTTTCATATTAACAACACCGCCTTTCTTTTGGGTCATTTTACCACACGTTTCAATAAATGAAAAGGCCATTGGTGAAAATAATCGTCGGATTAGCCAATTGAACCAATCATTTCGAGTTTTATGAGCTGATTTAACTCCACAGCATATTCCATGGGTAATTCTTTAGCAAACGGCTCAATAAAGCCCATCACAATCATTTCAGTTGCTTCTTCTTCGGTTAATCCACGACTCATCAAATAAAACAATTGAGCTTCAGAAACTTTAGAGACCGTTGCTTCATGTTCAATTTGACCTTTGAAATTCTTCACGATATTAATTGGAATGGTGTCTGATGTGGACTCTGAATCGATGATAATGGTATCACACTCAATCTTTGCTTTCGCGCCGGTTGCGTTCTTTCCTTGGGAGACCAAACCTCGATAATTGACTTTGCCACCTTTGGTCGCAATTGATTTTGAGATGATTTTAGAGGTTGTGTTTTTTCCTAAATGGATCATCTTCGCACCCGTATCTTGATGTTGACCACGGGATGCAAAAGCAATTGAAATGGTCGTTCCTTTGGAATAATCTCCTTTGAGGATACAACCAGGATACTTCATATTCAAACCGCTACCAATGTTTCCATCGATCCACTCCATATGGCCATAAGCTTCTACGAAGGCGCGTTTTGTGACGAGATTGATAATGTTGTTTGACCAGTTTTGAACGGTGCTATAGCGACAATACGCATGATCTAAAACAAATATCTCAACAACAGCTGCATGCAAAGAATCTTGTGAATATATTGGTGCGGTGCAACCTTCTACATAGTTGATGGAAGAATACGAGTCAACAACAATCAATGTGCGTTCGAATTGTCCCATGGATTCGGTGTTAATTCGAAAATAAGATTGTAAAGGTTTATCAATCTTGACGTTCTTAGGAACATAAATAAAGGAGCCCCCACTCCATACCGCTGTGTTTAAAGCCGCATACTTGTTATCGGTATAGGGAACTGCTTTACCAAAGTATTGTTTAAAAATCTCAGGATATTCTCTCAAAGCAGAATCGGTATCCAAGAATACGACACCCAAATCCACCAACTCTTGAATGGTAGAATGATAGACGGCTTCTGATTCAAACTGAGTGGTAACCCCAGCAAGATATTTTTGTTCTGCTTCGGGAATGCCTAATTTTCGGAAGGTTTCTTTGATGTTTTCTGGAACGTCTTTCCAATCACTTTCAACGCGATCGGAAGATTTGATATAATAAATGATTTCATCAAAATTGATGTGCGATAAATCCGGACCCCAAGAAGGGTTTGGTTTCTTTAAGAATGTTTCATAGGCGGCTAAACGGTTTTCAAGCATCCATTCGGGTTCCTTTTTGGCCGCAGAAATATCAATAATGGTTTGACGAGTTAAGCCTTTTTTGGTTTGATAAACCGATTTCGCATCGGTTTTGAAGCCATATTTGTAATCAGTGATGATCTCACCAATCTTTTCTTTCATTTCATCGGACATGATTATTCCTCCTTTTTAAGAGTATCCAAAAATGCCATCCATGCAATGGAAGCACATTTGACTCTGGCTGGAAACTGACGAATTCCAGTGTATACACTAGCTTCCTCTAAATCGATTGTTTCGTCAAATGGTTGATTTTTTACCATTTTGAGGTAATTGGTAGCGATTAGTTGGGCTTGCTCCTTGGTTTTTCCAATCATGGTTTCTGTTAATACCGATGCACTCGAACAACAAATACTACATCCATGTCCATCTTGTCTACAATCGTCAATATAATTACCGACAAGTTTGCTTTGAACCGTGATGTCGTCTCCACAAGAGGGGTTTTTGATATGAATTGTGGTATAACTTGGATCGTTTACAAGTCCTTTATTTCGAGGATTTTTATAATGCTCCATAATTACTTCACGATACAAGTTTTCTAGTTGAGACATAGTAGCTCCTTTAAAATCCGACACTCTTGAAGAATGACACGGCTTCTTTTGTTGTTTTAATGAACTGATCACAGTCATGGAAGGTATTGTAAAAATACATAGAGGCTCGTAGACACGCTTCAATTCCCAACCATTGAATGACTAGTTGAGCACAATGGTGGCCAGCGCGTAAACAGACTTGTTGTTCCGCGTAAAAGGAAGCGGCGTCATGGGGATGAACCCCGATAAGATTAAACGCAATGATTCCTGCATCACTAAATTCGTTGTATATCTGAATACCATCGATTTTTTTTAGTTGCTGAACGGTATATCGATATAGCCTCGTCGTATCATGTTCAATCTGATCTAAACCGACATGTTTGAGATATTTTACTGCTTCTCCCAAACCGATGACTTCCGCAATGGGCATGGTCCCTGCTTCAAAACGGTGTGGAATGTCTTTCCATTCTGAAGTATACTTTCCAACTGCATCATTCATATCTCCGCCATACTCAATGGGCTCTAGTCGTGACAACAGTTGTTTTTTTCCATATAACACACCAATCCCTGTAGGACCTAACATTTTATGTCCAGAAAATGCTAAAAAATCAACATCCAGTTTCTTTACATCGATTGTTACATGCTGAATGGCTTGTGCTGCGTCTAAAACGACAACAGCGTTGACTTGATGTGCAAGCTTGATGATTTCTTCTACTGGTGTTAAAAAACCAAATACATTGGATACATAGGTAAGTGCAACGATCTTCGTTTTACTACTCAGGACTTGTTTGAATCCATCTACGGTGATTCTGCCTTGTGCATTTAAGGGTAGATAAATCAATTTTGCTTTTGTTTTGGCACAAACCGCTTGCCATGGCAAGAGTTGCGAGTGATGTTCTAATTCACTTACAATGATTTCATCTCCTTCTTGGAGAGTGGGAAGACCATATGCGGTTGCCACGAAATTCAATGCACCAGTAGCGCCGCGTGTATACACAATTTCCTCGATTTGCGAACCGATAAATTCAGCGATAATTTGCCTGGATTCTTCATAAAGGCGGGTTGCTTCGTACGATTCAAAATAAACGCCACGATGGACATTTGCGCTTAAGTGTTGATTATAATGAGTGACTGCATCGATGACTGATTGTGGCTTTAAACTGGTTGCGGCCGAGTCTAAGTACACATATCCCTCTTGATGCAATTTTGGGAAATCATTTCTATAGCGATTCTCCAAGAAGATCGTCTCCTTTGATGATTTGATCGATTTGTTTTTCTAAATATTGTGCAAATGGAACGTATTCAAACCGATCAAGCATCGGTTTGATATAGCCATTGATAATCAATCGTTTGGCTTGTGCTTCGTTTAGTCCACGACTTTGTAAATAATAGAGTTCATCGGGATTGATATCTCCAATTGCAGCGCCGTGTCCTGCTTCCACATCATACTCATCAATGAGTAAGAGGGGATCGACTTGGACACTTCCTCCATCGGATAAGATGACCCCACGATTTTGTTGCTTACAATTAGAACCATGATTTCCTTTGTTAATTTTGCCGATGACTTCATAACGAATATACCCGAGGTCATTGGCGATGAGAAAATTCGTTAACATTGAGGTGGTATTTGGTTGTTGATGATGAACTGCTTCTTTGACTTCTAACATTTGTGCTTGATGATTGACCGATAATCCTAATCCTTTATAGGATGCAAAAACGCCATTTAAGTAGACATTGTGTTGAACAAAAGAGTTGGATCCCCCAATCAATGTCAATGCAAAATCTACTGAGGAAGCTTCTTCTAGGGTGATATTTAATAGAGTTTTAAGCTCCGCGGACTGATCATTAATGATGACATTCATCCGTCCTTTTGAAGAAGCATCTGCTTGAAGAGAAAGTGAATTGTCAAACACCCCGTCTGGGATGAACCAGAATAAATTCACGGATTGATTGCTAAATGCTTTCCAGTGAATATCTAGGAGTAAATCGGTATTTTGATTAAAAATAACCACATTCATTGGTTTTGTGAGTTCAGTTGCTGAAAATGAAAGATGAAAGGCATTGCTTTTGTGCTTTAACACTAAGCCACGAGGTCTTTTTTGAACCACCCCTTGGTTAATGACAAGAGTATTTGAAAGTGGCGAAAAGATAAACGGAAGTGAGTTCATACTATTTCCCTACGTTGGTAGCACATGTGCCAAGGGAGTATTGTTTGGGTTGATCTACCAAAGAATCAATCCCTAGTTCGGTTTTTAACCAATCATATCCTTCTTTGTCAATCTTTTGAATCAATTCTTTCCCGCCAGTTTTGACGATTTTGCCTCGAATCATAATATGGACAAAATCAGGGACAATGTATTCGAGTAACCGTTGATAATGGGTAATAAGAAGCATGCCAAGTTCACTCGATTTCATGCCCATAACGTTTTCTCCAACAATTCGCAACGCATCTACATCCAGTCCAGAATCGATTTCATCTAATACAGCGAATTTTGGCTTGAGAAGTTTCATTTGCAAAATTTCATTGCGTTTTTTTTCTCCGCCGCTGAATCCTTCGTTTAGATAACGATGGGATAAACCAGAACCCATTTTCAATTCCTTCGCTGCGTCTTCAAATGCCAAAATAAACTTCCCAACACGAAGCTTTTTATTATCAGGTTGTCTTGCTTGAACAGCTGTTTTGACAAAATCAAAGTTCGTAACCCCAGGTACTTCAACTGGGTTTTGCATGGCTAAAAACAATCCAGCACGACTTCTTTCATCTACTGCCATTTCTTGAATAGGTATCGAGTCTAATAATATCTCACCCGATTCCAATTTATACTTGGGATGTCCCATAATGATTTGGGCAAGGGTAGACTTCCCTGTCCCATTAGGTCCCATAATAGCATGTATTTCTCCTCCTCGAATGAGAAGGTTCACTCCATCTAAAATCAATTTATCCTCTACCGAAACATAGAGATTTTTTATTTCTAATGTGCTCAAATGATATCCCTCCGAATCAACAACTTCATTGTATCAAATTTAGCCCCAATATGCAAAAATTATGAACGACTGCTTATGTAGATTTTAACTGCTTTCAACCGATTACACAAAAGAAAGGGCTTTCATTCGGTGGATGGTTATGGTAGAATAGTTTTTGTCAGTTTAAAAGGAGAATATACAACCACATGACAGAAAATCGAAAAGTTAAGGCATTTGTGGAAGAATCCGCAATACTACTTCAACCAAATCAGATTTACTGGTGCGATGGCTCTTTAGCAGAAGCTACTCAATTGATGGAAGAACTAGTATTACAAAACAAAGCCATACGACTAAACCAATCTTTACGGCCTGGATGCTATTTGTTTCGAAGTGACCCCTCCGATGTAGCACGAGTGGAAAATCGGACATTTATTGCTTCAATAGACGAAAAAGATGCAGGACCCACCAACAATTGGGTCCACCCCGATGAGCTAAAAGCGACGATGCGGCAGTTCTTTAGAGGTTCCATGAAAGGTAGAACCATGTATGTGATTCCTTTTTCTATGGGTCCCATTGGTTCACACTTTTCAAAAATTGGGATTCAAATTACCGATAGCCCCTATGTGGTACTAAACATGAGAATCATGACTCGCATGGGGAAATCAGTACTAGAATTGCTTGACCAAGGATCTGATTTCGTCCCTTGTTTACACTCGATAGGTTATCCGCTCAATGAAGGAGAAATGGATCCTTTATGGCCATGTGCACCCATTGAGCAAAAGTACATTAGTCATTTTCCAGAAGAGAAACTGATCTGGTCGTATGGATCGGGCTATGGCGGAAATGCACTTCTTGGTAAAAAATGCTTTTCACTGCGAATTGCTTCCTTCATTGCTAAGGAGGAAGGCTGGTTAGCAGAACACATGCTTATCATCAAAGTAACCAATCCTTTGGGAAGAGTGAAGTATTTTACTGGAGCGTTTCCTAGCGCTTGTGGAAAAACCAATCTGTCAATGATGGTTCCTTCCATCCCCGGATGGAAAGTAGAAACCATTGGAGATGATATTGCTTGGATCAAAATAGGTCCAGATGGTCGATTATATGCCACAAATCCAGAAGCGGGTTTCTTTGGGGTCGCTCCTGGAACTTCTGTTTTCTCTAACCCCAATGCAATGAAATGTATTCAGAAAGACACCATTTTTACCAATGTTGCATTAACTGACGAAGGGGATGTATGGTGGGAAGGATTAACAAAATCAACTCCAAAACATCTTATCGATTGGCAAGGAAATGACTGGAACCAAGCAAGTTCATCCAAAGCTGCGCATCCCAATTCCCGGTTTACTGCATCAATTCAAAACTGTCCCTGTATCTCATCCAACTGGGAAGATACGAATGGAGTTCCTATTAGTGCGATACTATTTGGAGGAAGAAGACCAGATACCATTCCTTTGGTATTGGAAAGTACATCATGGGAACATGGTGTATTCTTAGGTTCTATCATGGGTTCAGAAATGACTGCAGCGACAATTTCTAATGAAATTGGGAATGTACGACGTGATCCCTTTGCGATGAAACCTTTCATCGGATATCATGTATGTGATTATTTCAATCATTGGTTATCTTTTACAAATCGTACAAAAGAAGAGTTGCTTCCAAAAATCTACATGGTTAACTGGTTTCAAAAGGACCAAGAAGGACAGTTCTTATGGCCAGGATTTGGGGAGAACGCTCGCGTGTTGCAATGGATTTTTGAACGATGTGATCAACAAGTTGATACCATTTCAACCCCAATAGGAAAAATCCCGAATCCTAGAGACTTGAACCTTGATGGCTTACACATTTCCAAAAATCGGTTTGAACAACTTTTCAACATTGATCCTACTTCGTGGAAAAAGGAAGTCACTTCGATACATAACTATTATCAATCCTTAGGCTCTACACTTCCTAAAGTTCTAAAAGAACAACTAGAAAAGTTAGAAACATATTATACTTAATAAAAGGACTAGTTCAACTTCGAACTAGTCCTTGTTTTATTATTTTTCAATAATCTCAGCACCCAATATTTCAGGGGATTTCACATGTTTGATTTGAGAAAACTCAAGCAGTCTGCGAATGAGTGTTAAGAACAAAAACGAAACCAAGGATAAAACAACACCTAGCGTATAATTGCCCATTCCAAAGACGAGGCCAATCATCGCTCCCAACCATAATGTTGCGGCCGTCGTTAATCCGTAGATACCTGAAGATGTCTTTAAAATCGTTCCCGCACCTAAAAACCCTACTCCGACAACGATTTGAGCAATGACTCGTTGACGTTCTAAGTTCACAACAATATTGGGATATTCCACTGCTAAAGCGATTGCTTCATGATATAAGGATTCTTGAAGCATGGCGATTCCAGCAGCACCAAACGCCACCATAAGATGGGTGGTAACACCCGCAATCTTATGTCGCATTTGACGTTCCATTCCAATAATACCAACAAAAAGAGCTGTTAGTCCAAGGCGAGCCAACATTTCTAAAATAGAGGGGTTTGAGTTAAGCAAGGAAGACAATTGAAGCATATTCATACAATCACCATTTCTATCCATGTATTACCAAGTAAGCGCTTTTACTAAGTTTCTCTATTATATCAAATCAATACTTGATAATCAAGGGAAATCATCGAAATGAAAGGGTGCCAATGAATGGCACCCAGTCTTGAAATTGTTGTGAGGTTTATTCGTAGATGTATAAAACGAAGTTATCAAATATTAAGGTAGCTGGGCCATATTTTCCTAGTACAGGTGTTAATTTAAGTTCTGGTTCGAAGGCGACGAATTCAAACTCAACAATATTTAATCCTGCAACTAATTCTACTTCATAGAACTTGTTAGCAACATTATTTGTAGTCGTCATTTCGATACGGAACACTCCCGCAACCGATGCATTTACTTCTAAGACAACTTTATAGCGAGCTCCAGGGATCACAACAGGAGCGGCAGCGCCTGGACGGTATAGAAGTTGAATAAACCATACTTCATCACCAATTCCACCGTTAACTGCATCATTAATAAT
>JAUXXX010000123.1 GCA_030684695.1 bacterium | reverse complement strand
AATCGAAGGCGTTGGTTATAAGGTTCATGTATACACATCAAAGAAAGTAATGATTCAAGGAGAAATGGCCAAAGAAGAGGCCACAATGTGGGCAGAACTCTTTGACTTACCCATGGATTTTCTTTCTGTACCAAACAATCCAACGGATAAAGTAACATCTTCAGTCACAAAGATTTCTTATGATCGGAGTAAAAATCATTTTGGTTCTGATGAAGTGGGCACTGGTGATTTTTTCGGTCCGGTAGTTGTTGTTTGTGCTTATGTGACCATCGATCAGCAACAAACTCTTCTCGATTTGGGCGTCAAAGATTCCAAACTCTTAACGGATGAAGCTATCATCAAAATAGCATCAACCCTACGCTCAATCGTTCCTTATTGGAGTGTTGTCTTACCAAATCCCAAGTACAACGAAATGATTACCAAAGGCTACAACCAAAATAAACTAAAAGCGTACTTACATAACCATGCCTTACGAAAGGCACTACAAGAGCACAAGTCAACGGTGGACTTGTGTGTAGTCGACGCATTTTGTAACAAAGAACAATACTTTTCCTATTTAACAGATTATCCATTTGTCGTTCGAAACATTGAATTAGTGGAAAAAGCTGAAAGTAAATATCTTGCAGTAGCCGCTGCTTCTATCATAGCCAGAGATGAATTCATCCATCAAATGAATGCAATCAGTCAAACACTTGGCATTGTTCTTCCCTATGGTGCAAGTGCGATTGTGGATCTCATCGGAAAGCGAATTGCTCTTGAAAAAGGATTTGGTGTGTTTGATAACATCGCAAAAACCCATTTTAAGAATATGGATAAAATTAAAACAATGATGAAATAGCCACCAATGTGTGGCTTTTTGATTGCTTTGAGCGTCATAGATGCACATCTTTTGCAATTACACTAAACTTTTGGTAAAGTAAGAGCGTATAAGAAAACAATTCTTAGGAGGATTAATCATGAAACATACATTGCCAGTTTTACCCTATTCTTATCAAGCCTTGGAGCCCTTTATTGACGAACTCACCATGACGATTCATCACACAAAACACCATCAAGCCTATGTGGATAATTTAAACGCAGCCCTTGATAAACATCCAGAACTTTACAATCAATCGCTTGAAGAACTCATGAAACAACTTAATAATTTGCCTTCTGACATTCAAACTGCAGTACGTAACAATGGTGGTGGTCATTATAACCACTCCTTCTTCTGGAACTTATTACTTGTAAACAATGGCGCTTTACCAACTGGGAGCTTGTTAGAAACCATCAATGAATCTTTTGGGTCATTCATCCAGTTTAAAGATGCTTTTTCCACCGCTGCGAAAACACGATTTGGATCTGGTTGGGCTTGGTTGATTGTAAATGCCAGCAAAAAACTTGAAGTAGTTTCGACACCAAACCAAGACCCTGTTTTAAGTCTAGGAACTCCGATTCTTGGTCTTGATGTGTGGGAACATGCGTATTATTTAAAGTACCAAAACAGACGTCCCGATTATGTCAATGCCTTCTTTAATGTAATCAACTGGGATAAAGTGCAAGAACTTTTTAAAGCCGCTCTTATAAAGTAAGTAACTTCTCTTTTAACATAAAAAAAGTCATTGGGAAATCTCACTTCCACAATGACTTTTTTGTTTTTACGTTACTTGTTTATTTTCCTACTGGTTTATTTTCAATTGATGCTCTGCTAAAATCAACTGCTCCCAAAACGCTTCTACCCCAGTTAACAACATATGGTTTCACTAACATTGTTTCTGTATAGTGATAAACTGGAATAATTGGAAGATCGGCCATAAGGAGTGCTTGTGCTGCATATAGTTTTTCAAAATGTACTTGTCGATTTGTACTTGCTTGTGCTTCAGAAAGTAATAAGTCATAGGCAGACGATGAATACTTCGGATCATTATAAGCATTTCCTGTAGTAAATATAGCTAATAATCCAGAAGGATCCATAAAATCGGTTAACCATCCACCACGTGCAATTTGATAGTTTCCATCTTTTCTGCTGTTTTGGAAAACTGCCCATTCTTGATTCTTAATCTGAACTTCGATTCCTAGAACTTGGAACCAAGACTCTTGAACCATTTCGGCAACTTTTTGATGACTTCCACTAGTATTGTATAAGATTTCTTGGTTTTTGAGTTGGAGACGTAGTGCTTCAACACTTAGCCCAAGTTCATTGGCAGCTTGTGCAAATAGTGTTACAGCTTCGCCATATTTTGAAGCATCCGTTGCGATTCCATAAGAACCTGCTGTCTCAAAGAAATCACGTTGCAAATGATCCTTGAATCCAGGTGGTACAAACGCCACAGCCGGAACTTGACCCGCTCCAAGTGCATCTACTATGGCTTCGCGGTTGATGGCGTATGCCAATGCTTGACGTAACTTTACATTTTGGAATTGTGGAAGAGTCATATTAAAATTATAATAATAAGTTCCTAACAATTCAAAAATAAAGAATTCAGTATCTAGTTTTAAAGCAATTAATCCAGCTACTTCACCTGATGGAACAGAAGGAATGAAATCTAAACTTCCTGAGTTATATCCTGCGAAAGCTGTTGTCTCGTCATCTAAGAACTTTCCTTCAATTTTCGAAATTTTAACAACATCTTTATTCCAATAGTTGTCATTTTTTTCGAGAACTAAACCAGCTCCTGGTGTATATGCAGTTAACTTGAAAGGACCATTACTAACAGCAAGAGCTGGTTTCTTTGCCCAAATTCCATCCGCGCCTTCTGCATGTTCTACAGACGATTGTTTCACTGGCATAAAGTGAAAGAACGACATAAGACTGTCAAAATATGGTGTTGGATGAGTTAATTGTACACGTAGTGTGTAATTATCCACTGCTTCAATTCCTACGTCATCGAGAGAACCACCTTCGTAAACCGCATCTATCGCACCTACGACATTGGTGTATTCCCAAATCCATGAATACTCACTAGCAGTAGCGGGGTCCATTCCACGTTTCCATGAATAGATAAAATCATGGGCAGTTAAATCAGAACCATCACTCCATTTGGATTGACGCAAATTAAACGTCACAGTAAGACCATCTGCGGAAGTATCCATAGAAGTTGCGATTCCTGGTAAAACTACTCCATTGATTTCACGGAATAACCCTTCAAAAGTTTGGTTGATGACATTTCCACCATCCGAGGCTCCATTGAGCGTTGGATCAAGTGTTAATGGGTCAGCACCAATGTTCCAGTTTAAAACCATTTGAGCTGGTTTTTGGCATGCTGCTAAAATAACTACCATCACAACAGCCATTAAAATTGATAATACTTTTTTCATAACTTCTCTCCTCTTACATCTATTTATTTAGCACCGTTTAGTGTTAAATACCATTAATTTCTTCGACAAAATGACAGGCAACTTCATGTTCTTTTTTAACTTCACGTAGTATCGGTGTGATGCTGTGACACTCCTCTTTTGCAAATCGACAACGAGTCGCAAATCGGCATCCAGGTTTTGGGTTAATTGGACTTAAGACATCCCCTTTTAAAATGATACGTTTTGATTGCATATTGTTATGAGGATCTGGAACAGGAATGGAAGATAACAATGACTGTGTATATGGGTGTAGAGGCGTTTCATAAAGTTCTTCACTTTTTGCTACTTCCATCATTTTGCCCAAATACATGACACCAATTCGATCTGATATATGACGAACCATCGATAAGTCATGAGCAATGAATAGATATGTTAATCCAAACTCGTTTTGTAGGTCTTCTAACATATTGATTACTTGTGCTTGAATAGAAACATCAAGTGCACTGATTGGCTCATCACAAATAATGAGTTCAGGTTGTACAGCGAGAGCTCTCGCAATTCCTATTCTTTGTCGTTGTCCTCCTGAAAATTCATGGGGATAACGGTTCGCATGATCTTGTTTTAACCCCACTTTTGCTAGCAGTTCAACGACGATAGCTTGTGCGTCTTCTGAGTCATATAAGTTATGTGTCTTAATGCCTTCACTGACAATATCACTTACTGTCATACGTGTATTTAAAGAAGCATAGGGATCTTGAAAAATCATCTGCATTTTTTGCTTCATCGATTTTTCTCGAACTCGAGTTTGCTTTAATTCAAGAACTCGGAGCAAAATTTCAGCTTTACTTGTAACATATTCTAAATCAATTTCTTGAAGTCGGTGAGTAAGTTCTTCTTTGATAGAAGGTTCAGATATCGCTGAATGCGCTTTTCGACTTTCTTTTATCCTTTTTTGATAAAGAGCTTTTAAAGTCTTTAATTCATCTTTTAACTCTTTATGTTCTCGTCTATACTGAACTTGTCCAATAGAAATTCGTTTTCCATTATAGAACACTTCTCCGTCTGTGAGATTATACAAACCTATGACGGTTCGTCCAGTTGTTGTTTTGCCACAACCAGATTCTCCAACGAGCCCAAATGTCTCTCCTTTGTAGATGTGAAAATTAATACCATCTACAGCTTTTAATACTTTGATGTGTTTCCCGCTACCGGATACAAAATATTTCTTAAGGTTTTTGACCTCTAGTAAAGGTACTTGCTTATCCATCAATCTCATCCTCCTTCACCTGGATAAATTGATTGGTTTTGGGTGAAGATGGGTGATGAAGCCAACAACTTGCTGATTGTGTACTATTTATCTTGTATAATGGTGCTACCTCTTTTAAACAAATACTCATCGCATGTGGACACCTTGGTGCGAATGGACATCCAGGAGAAGGATTAAGTAACTCTGGTGGAGAACCATCAATTGGTATTAGTCGTTTCTTGACTCCTTTCACATGACGTGGAACAGATTGAAGTAGTCCCACTGTATAAGGATGTTGAGGGTTATCG
>JAUXXX010000116.1 GCA_030684695.1 bacterium | reverse complement strand
TGCAAGCAGATATCCAATGAATAAAATCGATGATAGTACATTACCAGGAAGTAGTATTCGTAAGGCGTTTAAGACAAGGGAGAACCCTACACCAATGGCCAAGGCATGTAGTACCAATCGTTTATTGACATACCCGGATGTGACTTTCTCGACTTTTTGAGTCAAGACATACACCGCAGGTTCCGCAATAATCGACATAAAACCAAGTAAGAAACTAACAATGTACAAGAAAATCAGTGGATACCCTAACAAAATCGTACCAATCGTTAAACCAATACTCATGAAACCTGCTTGTACGCCATTTAGAAACAACGTTAAGCCCATCCATGCAAAGCCAAACCCAAATAAAATTTTACGTAGTGTTTTTGATCGAAAATGCAAGATGAAAAATTGCAATAAAAGAAATAAGAGTAGTAAGGGAAGAATCGAGAGGAAGGATTCCAGTAATAAACTTGGAATCTGACCAAGCATCAAAACAAAGAAATTTGATGTTGGAGATATGGTTTCTTGGACCACTTCCACAAAGATAAACGGAGAGGTAATTGCTAAGATCAATACCCCAATGATCGCACCAGCACTTGCTAAAGCAATCATCCCAAAGCTATCCTTTTCTGCACTTTTTGATTTTTTCTTTAAAGAAGTAATCCCACCGGACAA
The DNA here is from genome assembly GCA_030684695.1 of bacterium. Taxonomy (GTDB): domain Bacteria; phylum Bacillota_I; class Bacilli_A; order Izemoplasmatales; family Hujiaoplasmataceae; genus JAUXXX01. Next base: position 46,877 of record JAUXXX010000116.1, on the reverse strand, counting down.
CGATAAGATAAACGGGACTGACAAAATTCCTGTTGTTGCTCCAGAGGCATCAAAGGCAATCGCTACGAGCCCATCGTCCACAAACAAGCAAAGTATAAAAATAAGGACATAACTACTGAGTAATAAGATCCATAAGGGGATGTTGTACAGGATTCGGATTAAACCGATCATTACAAACACACCAACACCAATTGAGACATAAAACAACATGGTAAACGTTGCTATGGAGCCTCCTGTCATCTGTTGTACCTGTAAAGCTAAGATCGTTACAGAAGGTTCCGCAAAACTGATTAAGAAGCCAAGGAGTAACCCAAACAAAACGACTACCCAGACTCGGTTTGATCTGGCAACTGCTTGTCCAAATGCTTCCCCTGCAGGGGTTAAACCATTGTCAACACCAATCAGAAATAACAGTAAGCCAATAAAAACAAACAATAACCCGGCGAGGAATCTTAGATACTGTGCGACTTCACCACTTGGAAAGAATAGTTGAATCAAACTAACTAGTAGTGCAATGGGCAATAAGCTCCATGCGATTTCTTTGCTTTTTTGTTTGATCATGCCATCCCCTCCTTGTGATTAATATTATACCATCTTTGCATCTATTTGGGTAAATTTCAAAAAGTTTTGACACATCTCTTTACAAAATATACCAGGTCATTTATAATATAACGTGATTATGTATAATAAGTCTATGCATAATGTGATTATATATAGAAAGGAGTGATTGACGATGCAAGGATCTGGCGAATTTATTCGCGGATTTACGGAATATATCTTGCTTTCGATTTTGGCAAAGTTTGATTCGTATGGCTATGAAATGACCAAAATCATTGAAGAAGCCAGTCAACATGTCTTTTCTTTAACCGAAGCAACTCTTTATACCGCATTGAAACGAATGACCGAAGAAAACCTGATTATCTCCAACATCATCAAGAATAAAAAAGGCATGAACCGTCGTGTTTATACCATCACTCCCAAAGGCTTAAGTGTATTAAAGGAGTTTCGCATCAAATGGTCTGCCATTCATCAAAACCTACAAACTCTAGTCGCGGGGGAATTTACCTATGAGCGCGATGAATAAACAACGTAAAGGAGACATGCCCTATGGAAGTGTTTAAAGTAATTCCGCAATCATTCTTTGGACTCCTCACCGGAAAAAACAAAGAACTCTATGTCAAAGGCTTATTCGTACTTTTTAAAACATACGAACAAGGCTCCATTCTTGGAATGGACAAACAACTTGCTCAACAAACCTTAGCTGATTTCTTAGAAGATCAAATCATGGAGATTGAAGACGAAGAGTCAACGTACGCGACTCCCAAAGACAGAGCCAATCAAATGCTTCGCCGCTTTGAAGAAGCGGAGTGGATTGACATTGATGTAACAAACGATTATATCGAGATTCTCAATTTTAGAGACTATTCCATTACCATCATTGAAGCGTTAAAATCCATTTCTCAAGATTCGTTTTATGGGTATGACGACGAACACCATGAATTCAGAGGGTACATCTACACCGTGTATACCTTGCTTTCGTCCAATCAAATCGAATATGGAATGGTGGTGGACCAAGTTTATAAAAACACCATTGCCTTTATTCGTGAAATCCGGAAGTTGGATAGTCGCTTGAAATACTACATCAAAACCATCATCGATAATTCCGAGATCAAAGATTTAATTCATTTACTTGTCAATTACAAAGTGGAGTTGGTCGATCAAGCGTATCATCGTTTGAAAACGAGTGATAATATCAACAAGTACAAACTTGAAATTATCAAGAAGCTGGAGTCCTACCAACAAAACCCACTTATCATGGAAATGATTGCTAGGGAATATTTACCCTCTGCCAATCAAAACATGGACCTAGCCAAAGCCAGAGCCAATAAAAAAATCGATGACATGATTGATATCTATAACTCACTATCTTCAATCATTGATGAGATTGATAAGAAAAATAAAGTCTATGTCAATTCGACGATTGCGAAGATTAAGTTCTTACTAAACGATGATGAAAACATCATCGGTAAGTTGAATCAAATCTTGAAATACACCGCCAAGCAAATCCGTAAATACAAAACAGACACGGCACTTCGAACCATCGCTCCGATATTTAATATGCGAAGCCATAAAACAATTACCAATGAGAGCTTGTATACGCCTCGCGGCGCGTACATGCATGCGGATGCGCAGTATTTACTGGATCCAGACATTACGCACTCCATGGACCTTCAAGAAGCGTTTTACAAAGAGTTTGAAACCAATTATTCTGAAGACGTCATCAAAAAGTACTTGTTTGAGTTTTTCAAACAAAAGCCGATTGTGTATGCTTCTGAATTGATTTCAAACGACATGTCAGATGAAGCTATTCTGCGTCTGTTATACATCTTGGTCTATGCAGGAGAAGATTTGAATTATTACATTACACCACTGAGTTCACCCATCCAACATAAACGGTTTACATTAACCGATTTCCAAATAACTAGGGGGTATCACCAATGATTTTAGAAAACTTTGAAACACTATCTGCATCCCAACGTCAAATGTTTTCAGAAACTGTGAATAAGTTGCTTGCCAGTGCATTTCTAGCCAAAGACAAAAAAGATAACAAAGAGTCGTACTATTTTGTATTATCATTTAAGAATTATTTTGATGAGTACTTTAATGTAATTAATTACGAACTGCTCATTGATCGTGAGCATGGAGCGATTCAGCTTGTGAACAAAGATAATCAAAACTTACTGCGATTGAAAAAAGATGAATCGCTCATCTTGTTACTCCTTCGTGTGTTGTATCATCAACACTTAATCGAAACATCCATCAATGATCATGTCGTCATATCTGTGGATGAAATTCATCAAAAATACGATGCACTCGAACTAAAAAAGAAAATCAATAAAACCGACTTGGTTTCGATTCTTCGGATGTATCGCAAGTTCAACTTAATCGAACCGTTGGGAGATACTTCCATATCCAACACCAAAATCATTTTATATCCGACCTTACTCATGGCCATCAATACCCAGTCCATCAACGATGTACTAAACACCATTTCTAAGATTCTAAGCAAAGAAGGAGGTTCCTCCAATGAAGAAGCTAACTAAGATTCGGTTAATCAACTGGCATTATTTTACAAATGAAACACTACACATCAAAAACAATACACTGATTACAGGACAAAACGCGACGGGGAAATCAACCATCATCGATGCGGTGGCCTTTGTCATTACAGCAGGAGATCAAATCTTTAATCTTGCTGCCAATGAAAAAAGCAAACGGGATTTGCGTGGGTATGTCAAATGTAAACTTGGAATCGATAATCAAGAATATTTACGTGTCGGTGATATCACCGGACACGTTGCACTCGAGTTTTACGATGAATCACTAAAGAAATCATTTACTGTGGGCGCCTGCATTGACGTCTTTGGTGAAGTTCTTCCTCCCAAGGTACTTTTCTACGAAGTGGATGGTCCGATTACTGAACAGTTGTTTGTTGATTCAGATATGCGGATCTTATCCACGCTGAACTTTAAAAAACAACGTGTGGCGGATAAAATCCATTCGACTCGCCGCGAGGCCAAGCTGTCTTTTCGCTCTCGATTTGGTTCCATCAATGAAACCTACTTTAGTTTGATTCCCAAAGCATTAGCATTTAAGCCAATTGCCGATGTCAAAGACTTCATCTATCACTATTTACTAGAAGAAAAAACCTTGGATGTCGAATCGATTAAAGAAAGCATCCATGCCTACCGTGACTTAGAAGCTACGTTAAAAATCATCAAGCAAAAAGTTTCCGATCTAAATGATATGAAACAAAACTATGATGAAATCCTAAAAAATCAAGATCAAAAGAAGCTTCAAGAATTTCTACTTCAAGTCATTGAACTTGAAAACACCAAATCCTTGATCCAATACAAAATGCGTCAAATGGAAAAAAATGACTTATCGATGTCCAAACACGCCAAAACATTACAAGATCTCGATCGTCAAATCGAATCCTTAGATGAACAAAGCAAAGAACTATATGCACAACTTCAAAGCGACGACACCTTTAAATCTGGTGAACTCTATGATAAAGAAATCTCTCGCTTAATCCAAGCCATTGATGAGAAAAAAGAAATCGAACGTTACTTCATTACCAAAGTAGAGAAAATTAAACCACTCATTCAAGAATTAAAATCGGATTTTCCACACAAAGCGTATGATGATTTAGCTAAACTTGATTTTTTAAATATTCGTCCAGACTTTTTAGATAAAGCAAGGTATGCTCTGATTGAAATCGAAAAAGTGATGAAAGAACGCATGGATCAAAACATGTTAGATACTGGAAAAGTCAATCATGAACGTGAAAACATCATCAAAGAAATCAATGAAATCTATCAAACACTCAAAGACTTAGAAAATCATCAAATGCGCTATAATCCAATGGTGAAAGAACTACAATCAAAAATCAAAGACGGTGTTAAAAACCGCTATGGTGTCGAAATTTCGGTCCATGTCTTGGCAGAATTGATTGAAGTAACCAATCCTTTATGGCATAACACCGTCGAAGATTACTTGGCTCAACAACGGTTCAACTTAATCGTAGAACCCCGCTATTTTGATGAAGCACTTCAAGTCTATAACAAAATTAAAGATCAATTTAATATCTTTGGTATTGGGTTGGTCAATACCAAAAAAATCGTTCAGTTTATTAACCACCAACCCAAAAGCTTGGCATCGATCATCACCTCCGAAAATGTCGATGCGATGCATTACATTAACATGACTTGTGGAAACCTAATCATGGTCGATGATGTCGTAGAACTTGAAAACCATTCCCAAGCCATTACGGTTTCAGGCATGGTATACCGCAGTTTCACTGTTCGTAGTTTAAACAAATACACAGAAAAACCATTCATTGGCAAACGTGCCCAACAAGATCAACTAGAACAATGGAAAGCAAAGGGTAAAAAAGCCAAAGAAAAATTCCAAGAGTATACCAATCTATTAACGAAGTACCAAGATGAAAATGAGTTGATTCGTCAAATCAATTTACGTCAAATCATTGATATGGTTGGTACTAGAGCAGAACTTCATGCATTCAATGAGCAATTAAAAGTAGCCAAGCATAAAAAAGAAATACTACCTCAAGCCTCTATTCAAGAAATGCGGTTGGAATACGAAAACATCAAGAATGAAATTCGTACACTCAATAACAACAAACGTCATCTTCATGAAGAAACCGGAAAGCTCAAAGCAGACAATTTGAAAATTAACGATGAACTCTTAAAACTAGAAGAACTTGTTCGTAGTATTGATCAACTGTTCTTATCGAAAACGGATTCCGAACTTTCATTGATTCAGGATGCCAAGAGTATCTATGATACCCAAATCAAAGACGCTCCAGAAAAAGCAAAAATCGAAGCAGACACCAAAAAACGAATTGAAGTAGAACTAAGCAATTTGAAAAACCTCGAAGACTCCCTTCGTACAAAACAATTCCGTTATGTCAATACCTATAACTTGTCTTATCCATTTGGCCTCGAATCGATGCACTACTTCCTGGATGAACTCAATAAGCTTGTCAAATCAGAGTTAGTCAAATATGAATCCAAAGTTCGTGAAGCCAGAGAAGCAGCTGAGAAACTCTTCAAAGAAGACTTCATTGCTAAACTACGTAACTACATCATCACTGCTCAAGATGAAATCGCGAAAATCAATGAAACGCTTCATTCCATCCACTTTGGTGAAGATACCTATGAATTCATCTTCCCAAAAAGCAAAGAGTATGCGGATTATTACGACATGGTCTTGTCTGATGAATCGATGAAGCAAGGCGTTGAAATCTTCAATTACGATTTTGAAATGAAGTATCAACGTCAACTAGAAGAACTGTTTATTAACTTAGCAAGTGATGATTTAAACGGTAACGGATCCATCAATAAGTTTACCGACTATCGGACCTACATGGATTATGATATTAAGATTTACAACTCTCAAGGCGATACCATCATGTATTCTAAAGTATTCAAAGAAAAATCTGGGGGAGAAACCCAAGTTCCTTTCTATGTGGCGACCATCGCTTCGTTTGTACGGGTCTTCCAACAAGCCAAACGTGGTGGTGTTCATGACTCCATTGGACTCATTTTGTTTGATGAAGTATTCGATAAAATGGATACTTCTCGGATTAAGGCCATGATGGAATTCATTAATAAACTCCCCGTACAAATCATGCTTGCGACTCCTCCACAAAAAATGGAAGTATTGTCGAAGTTTACCGACACGACAGTGGTTACCATTCGTGAAGGAAAGTCCGCAAGAGCTTACGAAGTAGTACAAAAATATTAAGGAATTCACACAATAATCACAACTGATACGCTATAATATTTATTAGCCCATTGTTAGGAGAATCCTATGAAAAAACTGTCTACACTCATCTTACTATTCTTTGCTTCTGTAAGTTTTGTTTCTTGTCAGCAAGCAACAACTACCACTTCGATTAACTTTAATTTATTCAAGCAAATTACACAATTTCAATCGGTATTTACCAAATCAGAAGGAACCTATTTGGTCTATGTGTATTCTGACAGTTGTGGCGCTTGCGCACTTGTCAAACAAGATGTGTATAATTTTGCATCCACCTATACCGAAAAGCCGATTTATTTCTTCAATGTAACGTTTGCCAATGATGCTGCTGAGTATCGAGAGCTTTATTTAATTTACATCGATCAAAAACAAGTAGCGACACCGGTTATTCTGGTGGTGAAGGATGGAACGTTTGATTCCACCAACCAAGCAGTGTATTATCACGCTGGGGTGGTGGCCGTACGTAATATCTTACGAGATGTGAAAAACGGCGCATTTGATTTGTTTAAACCAATTTCATAAAAAAACTGGACCGAAAAACTCGGTCCAGTTTTATTTATCCTTGTTGTAATGCATCCTTGCCATATTCCATGAGTTCAATGGGATTGCCATCTGGATCATGGGTCCAGCATTGATAATTGCCGTCTTTTCCTAAAATGACGGGGTTATCGAGTGGAAAACCTGACTTTAAGATGTGTGTTTCGTGTGACAAAATATCAGTGACTTCAATGCATAGATGTTGATAACTTTGTGTCTTGGATGGGAAAGTGATGGAATCATCGCCATAGAAAAGTTCAATAAACTGGGTACTCCCTACTTGTAAATACACAATCCATGGTTTGTTCAAGTCGTCAAAAAGTTCAAATTTCTTTTTACAAAATAGAGCTTTTTCATAAAACGAAATTGATTCTGACATGTTGGAAACTTTAAAAGCAAGATGTGCAATTCCTTTGATCATGATGGCTCCTCCTGTGAACACTTCTATTATAAATGATAGAGGATGTTTCATTTAGGAGAATCACATAAATATTTACGAATCTTCTCAAATCCTTTTGGGTTAGGTGGAATTGTTGACAATGATTGCAAAATATATGGTAAAATATGGACGAGGTGAGGACATGCAACGTTATTTTATACCAGACAATCAATACTTTAAAGACCATGCTGTTCTAAAAGGAAATCAAGCTCATCACATAACAAAAGTTATGCGCCAATCCATTGGAGATTCTTTGGTCGTCTTCAATCAACAACGTCTTGGCCACATCGCTCAAATAGAATCCATGGATAAAGGTGACGTAGTAGTCAGATTTATAGAAGAAGTTCGACAAGGTACTGTAAAATATCAAGTGGACATTGCTCAAGCACTGATCAAAAAAGATGCCTTCGAATGGATGTTACAAAAAGCCACCGAACTCGGAGTGAACGGCATCATTCCAATATCGTTTTCTAGATGTGTTGTTCAGATTGATTCCGCTGATGAACAAAAAAAGCATGAACGATTTGTTAGTATCATGACAGAAGCAAGTGAACAAAGCGAACGGAGTAGTATTCCAGTGCTTTTCCCATTTTCAACGTTATATAATCTTCCCTTTGAACGCTATGGGACGGTATTTGTTGCACATGCAAGAGAAGACGAAAACCGCCATTTTTCGCATTTTTTAAAGAATGTGGATTGGCGTAAACCAGTCTTATTGATCATTGGTCCAGAAGGTGGTATCACAAACCAAGAACTTACTTTTTTACAATCAAAGTCAGTGGAGATAATCTCTCTTGGTACGACTATTCTTCGGTCAGAAACAGCATCACTCAAGTTCTTAAGTGCAGTAGATGCCTATGTGGAGGGCATGTATGAAGGTTAGTTTTCATACCCTTGGATGTAAAGTAAACTCCTATGAAACCGAAGCTGTGTGGGAACTGTTGGAACGAGTTGGCTATCAACGAGTGGAGTTTCACGAGATTGCAGATGTGGTAATCATAAACACATGTACTGTTACGAACAATGGGGATGCGAAGTCTCGTAAAATTATCCGTCAAGCAGTTGCACAAAATCCACACGCGATTGTGATTATTATGGGCTGCTTTACCCAACTAAAAGGCGATGAAGTGTTGGCCATAGAAGGGGTTAAGATTGTCTTAGGGACGAGTGGAAGACATTTGATTCCTGATTATATCGAAGAGTTTTTGCAAGCCAAACTACCACTCAATAAAATCCAAGAATTAAAACAAAAAGAAGAGTATGAACCTTTGCAAATCGCTGATTTCGTTGCTCATCAACGTGCATTTTTGAAAATTCAAGACGGATGCAATAACTTTTGTACGTTTTGCATTATTCCATATGCAAGAGGAAGAGTACGATCAAAAGCTCCTTTGATGGTATTACAAGAAGCTCATCAATTGGTGAAATCTGGACACAATGAAATTATCTTAACTGGGATTCATACGGGAGGATACGGACAAGATTTCCCCGATTATAGTTTTGCGGATTTACTCAAAGAACTAACCCAAATTCCTGGATTAAAACGAATCCGGATTTCTTCGATCGAAATCAGTGAGTTGACCGATGAAGTGGTCGAAGTTTTATCATCGAACACGCTATTTTGTAGCCACTTACACATTCCACTTCAAAGTGGAAGCGAAACGATTTTGAAACAGATGAATCGTAAATACACCAAATCTGAATTTGCCGACAAAATTCATCACTTACGTTCCATTTTCCCACATATTGCAATCACTACTGACCTAATTGTTGGCTTTCCTGGTGAAACAGAAGCTGATTTTATTGAATTAATGGATTTTGTTTCAACGATTGGTTTTTCACAACTTCACGTGTTTCCTTATTCGAAGCGAAGTAACACAGTTGCTGCTACTATGGATCATCAAATCGATGGCATTACGAAAAAAGAACGTGTTCACAAGTTGATTGCGTTGGGAGAACAGATGTCGAGGCAATACATTCAGTCTTTTCTTGGAAAGACCGTAGAAGTGATCCCAGAATATTATCATGAAGGCATCTGTAAAGGACACAGCGACAACTATATACAAGTATCCTTTAAAGGAGATTCTTCACTGATTGGTCAAGTCGTTTCCGTCCTGCTGATCGAAGCGAGTTATCCAGTTTCAAAAGGAAATAGAGTGTAACCAAAAAGCGAGCATCCATGTGGGTGCTCGCTTGAATAATTATCGACGATGTTTGGCTAGTTTCAAATCTTTCTTGGCTTTGATGGATTCGATTTTTGCTTTCGCTTTTAATTCTGCTTTTGAGAGTTTCTTTTCTTTGATTTTGGATTTAACACGTTTGACATTTTTTACAATTTCATACGTGATGGTATAGTCATTGTCATGATTGGTAAAGCGAAACGGTAAGTTCTCATTTAAATGAAGTGGTAGTTCGAAGAAAAAGCCAATGTAGGTTGTCAGCATTTGGAATTTGTTGATGGCCTTAATCAATCCGTTGACTTTTCTAGACTTATCCCAACGGTAGATCACCTTATCATACTCGTTAATCAATAAAACAACGATTTGATTTTTATGTTTATCTGATGAAATAAACGACTTTAACAGGACCAACTCCGGAATTTGTTTCACATAAAATTCTAGATATTTTTTTACTTTACGTTTTCCAGCTCCTCGCAATGTTTTGAAGGTATTGGAGCGGTCCAACGCATACTGATTGACAATGGCTTCGTTGAGTAAATTGGCATTGTAGGACTTGGTAATCGTTTTATCTAGACGCTTGTAAAAGGCTCGATAACGAGCTGCGTACTTGCCTTTGTTTGCAATCGCTGCGATAATGAAAAGTAAAACAATCGCTACAACTGCGATAATCGCGATATTTTCCCATCCCAGCCCATTCACTGATGTAAGTATTAGCATACAATCACCTCAATTAAAATCTAACTCTATATTAACATAAAATAAACGAAAATGTCATTACTTTGTATGAAAAAAATAGTGGACAATTGTGAAAGAATACGGTATAATCATAAAGGAATAGAAAAGGGGTGAAAGCATATGGCAAAAACCGTCGTTAGAGAGAACGAAACCATCGAAGACGCATTACGTCGTTTCAAACGCGATGTTTCTCGTGCTGGTACTCTTGCTGAAGCCCGCAAACGCGAATACTACTTAAAACCAAGTGTATCAAAAAAGATGAAACAAAAAGCAAACCAAGGACGTAAAGGCTAAACTTCGAAAGCACTTCATACTAATGAAGTGTTTTTTTTCCCGTTTTCTCGGGATTATTCTTAGATTTACCACAGTCTTATGGTATAATTTGAGTGATAACTTTATGATAATTGAGGTGAACATGTGGGAGAGATTCGTAAACTAAATGTGCATTTGCATACGACAACAGAAATGATGTCCATTTTTGGAACCGGTGATAAATATCTAAAATTACTAAAAAATTTATACAAAACAGAGATTTATCAAACCGACTCTGGAATCGCTGTAGACAGCTCTGATGAAGTAGTCATTGACAAGTTAAATCGTATGTTTACCATATTAAAAGCATTGAATCATCGCAATGTGGTATTTAACGAGCGTGACATTGTCTATGTTCACAACTTACTACATCAAACATCCAATGATACGATTCTGGATTTGTTTTTCTCACGTAAAGAGATCATCAAAACGTATGCTGGGAAACCTGTATACGCAAAAACGATAAATCAAAAATACTATTTGGATGCCATTGAACGCAATACGGTCACGCTTTCTATTGGCCCAGCAGGGACTGGTAAAACATACTTAGCAGTATTGGTGGGACTACGAAAACTCAAAGAGGGCACCGTCAAACAAATGATTTTGACAAGACCAGCCGTAGAAGCGGGAGAAAACTTAGGGTTTTTACCAGGGGATTTAAAAGAAAAAATTGATCCATACTTGCGCCCATTGTATGATGCCATGTACGAAATTTTAGGCACGAAAACCACTGATGATTTAATCGAAAAAGGGGTCATTGAAATCGCTCCGCTTGCTTACATGCGTGGTCGGACCCTAGAAAATGCTTATGTTATCTTGGATGAAGCTCAAAACACGACTGTGGGACAAATGAAACTATTTCTTACCCGTTTGGGATTTGGTTCAAAGATGATTGTAACGGGCGATGTGACACAAAGTGATTTGCCAAGAAAAGTAGAATCAGGACTAGTGAAAGCGGCGAACATCTTAAAAGAGATTCCAGGGATTGAGATTCAATATTTCGAAAAAATTGATGTGGTTCGACATCCACTTGTTCAAACCATTTTGCAGAGGTTTGAAGATGCTGAAGATTAATCTAATCAATGAGTATGATCAATCCATCAAACCATATAAGAAAACAATTCATAAAGCGATGAAAGTAGCCTATAAGGTACTTTCACTTCGCAAAAAACGCATTATCAATGTCATTTTAGTGTCCAACGAGAAGATTCATGAACTTAATCTGATGTACCGACATATTGATTTACCAACCGATGTCATCAGTTTCGAAAATGAAGATTCTTTGGAAGAGTTGGGCGATGTCTTTATTTCGATTGATAAAACCATCGCACAAGCAAACGATTTTGGACATTCCTTCGAGCGAGAACTCGCTTTCTTATCTATTCATGGATTTCTTCATTGTAACGGATTTGATCACTTAACAAAAGAAGAAGAAACGGAAATGTTTTCTTTACAAGATATCATCTTAGAACAAGCAAAATTCAGGAGGTAGTTCCATGGAAAAAAGTATTCAATTAGTCAAAGAAAATCTCAAGAATAGTTATGCTAAATATTCGAACTTTCAAGTATCTGCCGTATTAGAACTAAAAAATGGGGAACTCATCAAAGGTGTTAATGTTGAAAATGCATCTTATGGATTATCGAACTGTGCAGAGCGAAGTGCTTTGTTCGCCGCTTATTCGAATGGATACAGAAAGCAAGACTTGTTACGAATTTTTGTGTATACCAACCATGATTATTTTGTTTCGCCCTGCGGAGCGTGTCGCCAAGTCATTCGTGAGTTGATGGAAGATGATGCGGAAGTGATTTTAGTGAATAACTTAAACGAAACAAAAACAATTAAGAACATTGACTTGTTACCATTTGGCTTTACAGAAGGAGATCTCTAATGTTTAAATCTGGCTTTATTACCATCATCGGAGAACCAAACGTTGGGAAATCAACATTTCTAAACCGGGTTCTTGGACAAAAAGTAGCGATTGTATCGGACAAACCGCAAACGACCCGTGATTTAATAACGGGTATTTTGACAAGAGAACATGCACAATACATCTTTATTGATACCCCAGGTATTCATCATGCCCAAACAAGATTGGGTGAGTATATGTCTAGTGCAGCACTTTCAACAGTCCGTACTGTGGATTTGGTCCTATTCATGATCAATGCATATGATGACGTAAAAGAGTCGAATTTAGCGATTTTAGAGCAAATAAAGACCACTAAAACTCCTGTGTTTTTAATCGTTAATAAATTAGATACCATTAAGGATATCAAACGGCTCAAAGAAAACTTAGAAGTATATAAAGCCGCATTTCCATTTAAAGCAACGTTTGCTATTTCTGCATTGGTTGGAACCAATGTCGACCATTTACTCGATGACATTTATGAAATGCTGGAAGAAGGCCCCATGTTTTATATGGATGGAGAACTTTCTGACAAACCAGAAACGTTTCTTATTCGTGAGTTGATCAGAGAAAAAATCTTAACGTTAACCAGAGATGAAATTCCCCATAGTGTGATGATCTATTTAGAAAAGATGCATTGGGTCAAATCCTCGAAAACCATGCAAATATTTGCTCAAGTGATAGTCGAACGCGATTCTCAAAAATCGATTATCATCGGAAAGCAAGGATCGATGTTAAAACAAATCGGTACTCTTGCTAGAGCAGACATTGAAGCTCTTCTTGGAAGCAAAGTATATCTTGAGCTCTTTTGTAAAGTGGAACCTGATTGGCGTAACCGTGAGTTTTACTTAAAAAGTTATGGTTATAAGCCAGAACAAGAATAATTTATGGAATCCTTCCAAGGGATTTTCTTAAAGCAAATTCCCTTCAAAGAATCTTCAAAAATCATGCATATTTACACCGACGAAGGATTGAAAAGCGTATTAATCCATGGTGCGAAACGATTGAAAAGTCCGTTCTTGGCAAGCAGTGATGTATTAAATGAGGTGATTTGCCATACCTCAGGAAAAGACTTGCTGACATTAGTTGATTTGTCAATTGTGGAACACTACGATCATATTCGTGAAGATGTAATCAAAACAACCTTTGCACAACATATCTGTGAACTTGTTTTGCACGTTGCGGATAGTTCGATTGATCACAAACGGTTAAAACCATTTTTATCCAAGGTATTACAACGTATCAATACAACAGATCAAGCTGTCCTTTATGTTTATATGTTTGAACTGAAGCTTCTTTATTTGCTCGGTCTTCAACCAAGTTTGAAACAATGTTTGATTTGTCAATCTTCGAAGGACCTTACGCTTTCCGTCCTTGATGGAGGAGCACGGTGTGAAACGCATCTTGCGCACAAAGAAACCTGGTCTGAAGAACTAAGGCAGTTAGCTAGTGTTTTGTACTATCACGATATCACAAATGACATCACTTGGACCATCGATGAAGGATTGATTTCTGAGTGCAGACGCTTTTTGGATCGTTATTATGAAGTATATTTGAATTATCGGACCAAATCACGAAATGTATGGATGGGTTTACTCGGTTATTAGAGTAACCCCATCGTTTGTTTTTAAATATATATTTAATCCAATTTGACTTTCTATACTAGAATAGTATAATTATAATGAGTAAATATGCACAAATGAGAGGATGACATTCATGGCGTTTACATTAGAGCAAATCGTAAATTATGCAAAACAATATGGTTTCGTTTATCAAGGTTCGGAAATCTATGGTGGTTTAGCCAATACGTGGGATTACGGCCCTTTAGGCGTTGAGTTAAAAAATAATATTAAAAAAGCCTGGTGGGATGCTTTTGTTCGGATGAATCCTCTCAACGTTGGCTTGGATTCGGCGATTATTTTAAATCCTGAAACTTGGGTTGCATCGGGACATGTTGGGTCATTTCAAGATCCTTTGATGGATTGTAAAAATTGCAAAACAAGACATCGAGCAGACAAACTCATTGAAGCATTTTCCAAAGGCGCTGTGGATGCGGATGGTTGGACCAAAGAAGCGATGATGGAGTACATTGTCACAAACGAGATTAAGTGTCCATCGTGTGGATCCAAGAACTTTACCGAAATTCGTGAGTTTAACTTAATGTTAAAAACCTTTCAAGGAGTCGTTGAAGATGCAAAGTCAGCGATTTATTTGCGTCCTGAAACAGCTCAAGGGATTTTTCTTAATTTCAAGAGTGTCCAACGTTCCATGCGTAAAAAAATACCGTTTGGAATTGGTCAAATTGGTAAGTCATTTCGAAACGAGATTACACCTGGTAATTTCATTTTTCGTACCCGGGAATTTGAACAAATGGAAATGGAGTTTTTCTGTAAACCAGGAACCGAGATGGAGTGGTTTTCGTATTGGAAGAACTTCTGTTTACAATTTTTAATCGGATACGGACTTCATGAAACATCACTAAAGTTTTATGATCATCCCAAAGAAAAGTTGTCGTTTTATTCGAACGCAACCACCGATATTTTATACCGTTATCCATGGGGATTCGATGAATTATGGGGAGTAGCCTCGAGAACAGACTACGACCTCACACAACATGCCAAACATTCGAAGGAATCCTTGGACTATTTAGATCCAGACACCAATGAAAAATATGTGCCCTATGTGGTGGAACCTGCACTTGGAGTCGAGCGTTTGCTTTTAGCATTCTTACATCAAGCCTTGGAAGAAGAAGTTCTTGAAAACAACGAAACAAGAACCTTGCTTCGTATTCATCCTAGACTCGCTCCTTATAAAATCGCGGTACTTCCTCTCATCAAAAAATACCATACGGATAAAGCGAACGAAATTTATGGTTCTTTGTTAAAGCATTTCACGATGACCTACGATGAAGCGGGAAACATTGGGAAACGTTATCGAAGACAAGATGCCATTGGGACGCCCTACTGTATCACTATTGATGAAGATACCTTAACAAACGATACCGTGACCATTCGATTCCGTGATTCTATGTCACAAATGAAGTTATCTGTTTCTGAACTCGTTTCCTATTTTTCAGACAAGTTTTAACAAAATTATCGAAGAGGTGAGCTATGGCTGAGATCAATACTCAATTAATCGAAGACGTTCGAAGTCGCGCTGACATCGTTGATATCATCTCCGATTATGTCAAATTATCACCAGCAGGAAAAAACTTTAAGGGCTTATGTCCCTTCCATTCTGAAAAAACACCATCGTTTGTTGTTTCGAAAGAACGACAAATTTTTAACTGCTTTGGGTGTGGTGAAAAGGGAAATGTCTTTGGCTTTATTCAAAAAGTAAAAAATGTTTCCTTTGTGGATGCTCTTAAGTTGGTAGCTGATCGCTATCAAATGGATGTAGATATTCGTCCATCCAACCAACACAATCAAGAACATGACCGTTTGTTTCAAGCCAATGAAAAAGCCATGCAGTTTTACCAGTTGTCACTTACCAATATGGCTGCAGGACAAGAAGCACTTGCTTATTTGAAACAACGTGGTCTTCAACTTGACACCATTCAAGGATTTCAAATTGGATACGCTCCAGACAAACAAGACCAACTCTATCAAATTCTTAGAGAAAAAACTTCTGAAGTCGATTTGCTTGAACTAGGACTGATTAAGAAGTACCAAGATGGTGGATACTTTGATTTGTTTCGAAATCGGATCATCTTCCCGATTTCCAACGAATATGGAAAAATCGTTGGTTTTTCTGGAAGGGTTTTTCAAGAATCTAGCACAGAGCCAAAGTATGTCAATTCGCCTTTTACAAAGTTGTTTGTCAAAGGGGATATTTTATACAATTTATTCCAAGCATTGAACTCTATTCGTCAACACAACCGTGTGTTCTTATATGAAGGATTCATGGATGTCATTGCTTCTCATAAAGCCAACATCAAAGAAGCAGTAGCCTCCATGGGAACAGCACTGACCCCCAATCAAGCCAAACTTTTGCGCAAAGTCGCGGAACATGTGATTCTTTGCTACGATGGCGACAAAGCAGGCTTTGAAGCCATGAACAAAGCCATCAAGATTTTAGAAGATCAACAATGCCGGGTTTCGGTTTTACTACTTCCGGAGGGACTTGATCCGGATGAATACTTGAAAAAGTATGGCGAGAAGAAACTACAAGAAATCCTTGAAACCACCCAAATTGATCCATGGGAGTTTCGTTATCAGTACATCAAACGTGGTTCGAACCTAAAAAAAGCCAGTGAAATGGAACAGTTCAAACAACGTATCTTTGAATTGTTGTTATCTTCAGGTTCGGATACGATTACGAACTATTACATCAGACAAATGGCGGCTGATATTCAAGTTGATGTTGAATCCATCAAAGCAGACCTTCGACACACCATGCTTTCCAAACAAATCAATCAAACAAAACAAAGTAAAAAACCAGTTATTTCGATGACGCAGGCGATTCCAAACCGTGGAGTAAGTGCAGAGAATTCCTTAGTGAATTACTTTATCAAAGCGGATAGCTACCGTTATCTCATCGAAAAAAACTTACCCCCTGATTTTTGTGCAGATAAACTCAATCGAGAAATCCTCCAAGCCTTTTTAGACTTGATGGAAAATAAAGTTTCAGATATTTCAAATGAATCCATTGTAAAGCAGTTTTCCTTCGTCAAACAACCAGTCGTTATGCAACGACTATCCCCCTTTGAGAACGGATACTCGCTTGAAGAACTGGATGATTTGATTTTTTCGATGAAAAGTACACTCATTGATCGTCAAAAAGAACAACTTATCGAGGCAAGAAGTCACGTAGTACCAACAGACCCCAAGTACACTGCCTTATCGATCAAAATCCAAGAAGCCAGCATTAGGAAGGATAAACTATGGAAAAATCGCAAATCATCGCAAAACTAACCCAACTCTTTGAGGACCAAGGGTACCTCATTCTTGACGATTTAAAGCCTTACGCTCCGGAAAACTCCGTCTTATTTGACGATGTGATGATGGAACTCGAATCCCAAGGAATTTATTTAGAAATAGAACCTATTGTTCCTGCTGTTGAAGACGAGTTAGAAGATGAAATCTTGGAAAACTCCAAACCCCAAGAAGAGTTAGAAGAAGATGATTTCATTGACCTTGATGAGTTGTCGGATGAAGACATTATTGTCGAAGAACTCATTGATTTTGATTATGCCAAAGAAATTGAAGAAGAATTGATGATGGAAAAGCAATTCGATTCGAATATTTCGATTAAAGTAGATGATCCTGTCCGGATGTACTTAAAAGAAATCGGTCGAGTGGAATTGTTAACAAACGACGAAGAATACGAACTCGCTACGTTGATCTCACGCTCCCGCAAAGGCAAAGAAGTCTATGATCAAAAAATCAAAGATGGGGTTCATGTTTCGGAAGAAGATTTGGCTGAAATTGAAGAATTGTACAAACGTGGACAATTTTCTGAAAAGAAATTGGTCGAAGCCAACCTTCGTTTGGTCGTATCAATTGCCAAACGTTATGTAGGCCGTGGCATGCAATTCCTTGACTTGATCCAAGAAGGAAACATGGGTCTCATGAAGGCGGTTTATAAGTTTGATCATACCAAAGGATTTAAATTCTCCACCTACGCTACTTGGTGGATTCGTCAAGCGATTACCAGAGCCATTGCGGACCAAGCAAGAACCATTCGAATCCCGGTTCATATGGTAGAAACCATCAACAAGCTTGTTCGTACACAACGGACCTTAACACAAAAACTAAAAAGAGAACCTTATCCAGATGAAGTCGCTGCTGAAATGAAAATCAGCGTTGAAAAAGTACAAATCATTCAAAAAGTGGCTCAAGAACCCATCTCTTTAGAAAGTCCTGTCGGAGAAGAAGAAGATTCTTCCTTAGGAGACTTTATTCCAGATAATGATACCTTAACCCCTTATGAATTTACATCCAAAGAAATGCTAAAACGGGAGCTTGATGCCGTTTTAGAAACACTCACCGACCGAGAAGAAAAAGTCTTACGGATGCGTTTTGGTTTGCTCGATGGAAGAACACGTACCTTAGAAGAAGTAGGCAAAGAATTTGGCGTGACGCGTGAGCGGATTCGTCAAATCGAAGCCAAAGCGCTTCGAAAATTACGTCATCCAAGTCGATCCAAAAAATTAAAAGACTTTACTAACGGAAAATGATGAATAAACTGTCGAAGCGCCTGCAAACGGCGCTTGACTGGGTTACAGGGGATATCTTACTTGATGTTGGAAGTGATCACGCCTTGTTATGCGTGGGAGCTATCCTTCAAGGGGTTGTCAAGCAAGCGATTGCTTCTGATAATAAAGAAGGTCCTTATCAAAAAGCACAAGTTACAATTGCGCAAGCAGGACTAAAGCAACAGATAACATGTTGTTTAGCCAATGGTCTAGAAGGCATAACCAAAGAAATTGACACATGTACCATGCTTGGAATGGGTGGGTTATTAATCAAAGAGCTCTTGCTAGCTAAAGAAGTCCGGTATGTTAAACAGTTTATCTTAGGACCACAATCCGAGCAAACAGAATTACGCACGTTTTTAATGAATCACCAGTTTCAAATTGTGGATGAAACCACCATTGAAGAACGAGGAAAGTTCTATTCACTGATGAAAGTGATTCATGGTGAAATGTCTTATACCCCCATTCAATGTGCGTATGGATACATCAATATCCAAAAGCAAGAACCTTCCTGGCAAGCAATGATTCGTAAAAAAATCAATTTGTATGTTGAGGCTTATGGTAAAACAAAAGACATTCAAAAACAAGCTCAAATTCAATCTAAATTGACAGAATTAAGGAGTGTACTCCATGAACGGCATTGATATCATTAAATATTTAGAATCCATGTATCCCAAAGAGTTGGCTTATGAATGGGACAACGTAGGACTACAAGTAGGCTCCTTAAATAAGAACGTAAAAAAAGTATTGATTACACTAGATGTTACCAAAGAAGTCGTTAAGGAAGCCATTTCGAAACAAGTTGACTTGCTCATCAGTCATCATCCACTCATCTTTAAACCCATTTATAACATCCAAGTGGAATCGCCTCGTGGTTGGATGATTCAAAAGTTGATCAAACACGACATCCCCCTATATACCATGCACACCAACTACGATGTAGCAGAAGGCGGAATGAATGATTTCTTAGCAAAACGGTTGGGAATCATGGATGCACAACTCTTGGATTCAGCAGATGAAATCGGTCGGTTTGGGAAAGTAACTCCGAGGAGTTTGGAAGAAACCATCTCTTTTGTTAAAAATACGTTGCACGCTCCTCATGTTCGATTGATTGGGTCAACTTCAAAACAAATTCGATCGATTGGAATTTCAGGTGGATCTGGGGCGAGTCACATTGCCCAAGCCAAGCGAAATGATTGCGATTTGTATATTACAGGAGACGTAACCTATCATAGTGCACTCGATGCCATTCAAATGGGTCAAGTGGTACTCGATGTTGGTCATCATATCGAAGATATTTTTATGGAAGCCATATCAGATCAAATAAAACAACATTTTTCCGAGCTTGAAGTGTTGATTTCTGCCATAAATACGGACCCCTATACACAACTTTAGGTATTTTTGTAAGAAAATGCCATATTTATTGCCAAAGGTGATTCTCGATGATATACCATTGTTTGAAGTTCAAAATATTTGAAATTAAAACAATAAAAGGAGACTTACTATGGGCAAGATTGGTGTAGCGGTTTGTGGAAATTCTGGGATAGATTACTTAGCGCATGAGAAAGATTTACGTGTTTATCGTTCTATTTTAATACTCGATGGCAAAGAATATGAAGATTTCGTGGACATTAATGCAGATGATTTTTATCAAACATTATTAGCAAATCCCGATATTCCTGCATCAACAGCTCAAACTTCAACAGGTGCTATTTTAGAAATGTATGAATCCATGGTCAAAGATGGATGCACAGATTTAATCATTGTTTCGATTAGCCAACAATTATCTGGAACGTACCAAAATGCTGTATTAGCCGCTAAAATGCTTGAAGGTGCGAATGTTCATGTTTTTGACTCTAAAACATTGTCTTATGTTGAAGCTAAAATGGCTCTACGCGCTTACGAATGGGCGAAAAAAGGCAAATCCGTTGAAGTTATTTTAAAAGAACTCGAACGGATTCGTGACAATGCACACATTTTTGTGACTGTTGAAACACTGAAGTATTTAGTAAAGGGTGGACGTGTTTCTAATTTAGCTGGCTTCGTTGGAAGTTTGTTAAAAATGAAACCATTACTTGAAGTCAACAAAGATGGAAAAGTGGTTACCATTGAAAAAATTCGGACCACTTCCAAAGCACGTGAAACAATGGTTTCTAAACTCATTGAAGAAGTGAAATCCTTAACAAACATTGAAGTGTTTGTGATCTATACCAACAACATTGAAGACGCAAAAAAAATGAAGACAAATTTGCTAACGTACGAATTTATCAAAGAAGTGATTTTGGTCCCCTTAACCCCAGTGGTTGGCACACATGCAGGCCCTGGTACCTTGGGAGTGGGATACGTCACAAAATAAAGTGGGGCATTCTATGGAAGAAGCAAGAGAAGTTATCAACGAGTTATTGGTGGAAATATTCCATCGTATTTTAGCCATCGAAAATGAGGGATTACGTCAACAAGGAGTTTCTTTATCTATGAGTGAAGTCCATGTGTTAGAAGCGATTTCACTTGTCGAAGAACCTTCTATGACAAACATTGCTCAAAAGATTGGCATCACCGTTGGCTCTCTTACCACTGCCATCAATACCCTCTATCAAAAAAAGTACGTTACACGCAAATATGATCCAAGTGATCGTCGAAAAGTGTTAATTGCTTTAGAACCCATCGCATTAGAAGCGCTTCAAAAACATGATGATTTCCATCAAAGAATGATCGATGCGATTTTTGAAGACTTACATCTCGCAGAGGATGAAGTTTTAATTCAATCGTTAAAGAAAGTTTCTGGTTATTTTAAAAAATGGTAAAAAAAATCGCCCAATAGGGCGATTTCTTTTTCCGGATAAGATAAATTATTCAGTGATGATACAGTTTACAGGGCAGTTGATTTCGCAAATTCCGCAGTCGATGCATTGATCTGCGTCGATCACATAAATATCGCCTTCTGTGATGCAATCTACTGGACAACTAGCCTTACAAGTACCGCATGCGATGCAAGTGTCGAGAATTTTTCTTGGCATTTTTGGATCTCCTTTTGATTTAGTCAAGTACGTACCTATTTTACAATGGTGTGGTTACTTTGTAAACAGTTATTTTTGAAATCCATGTCCAAACATATTGATTATCTATCGTAGTATTGATATAATAGACACAATAAAAAGGAGTGACTACTATGCCTGTTTGGTTACAAATTGTCTTACCAATCCTAACGCTCATTATTGGCGCTGTCGTTGGGTTCTTCCTAGCCAGAAATTATTTTAAAAAGTACTTAGAAAAAAACCCACCGATTAACGAGGCTATGGTTCGTGCGATGATGTCGCAAATGGGTCGTACGCCTTCTGAAAAGCAAGTTCGTCAAGTAATGGTATCCATGAAACAAGCTCAAACAACCGAAAAAAAATAAGACAGCAATGTCTTATTTTTATTTGTTTAGTTTTCTGTCTAGCCAAATATCCCACTTATCAAATATTTTGACACGATTTTCTGTGCCAAGGCGTAAGCGCCGATAATTTGCACGGTGAGCATACACCACGATACAACAAGAAAGGAATGAAATAATGAGTAAGTACCAATCTGCTTGATAAGTGAAGTGAAGAACAGTAGCAAACATGACACCACTTACCATAGCTACCGTAGAAGAAACAGATACATACCGAGTTAAGAACTCAGTTGTGAAGAAAATAAAGGTGAGTGCAAGAGCTAAGACAGGATTGTAAGCAAGCAGTAGTCCAGCTGAGGTAGCGACCCCTTTCCCGCCTTTAAAACGAAACCAAACGGGATAAACATGTCCAAGTACCGAAACAAAACCATAGATCAAAGGATGGAATAAATCAAATCCATCTAAGACACTCGTGTACAAAAGTAAGAAAACAAAAATGCCACTCTTTAGAACATCGAGGATGGAGACTGCGAAGCCAATGGGTTTTCCTAAGACACGAAAGGCATTCGTTCCGCCTAAATTCCCAGACCCATGTTTTCGAATATCGATTCCTTTAAAGAATTTGCCAAACAAATAAGAAAACGGGATGCTCCCGAGTAGATACGCGACAACAATCAAAAGATATTTTTCCATATGTGACCCCCTATAATATCAACGATTATACCACGATTTGGAAAAAATAAAAGTATAAATTTCGTGAAAAATTTGGTATAATATGAGCAACAAAAAGGGGTTTTTACTATGGCTGAACGGATTAAAGAACAATACAATGCTCAATCCATTCAAATCTTGGAAGGATTAGAAGCAGTTCGCAAACGTCCTGGAATGTATGTGGGTTCTACTGACTCTCGTGGGTTACATCACCTTGTTTGGGAAATCATCGATAACTCCATTGATGAGGTATTAGCAGGGTATGGCTCGATGGTCAAAGTTGTCATTAAAGAAGACAATTCTGTCATGATTTCAGACGATGGAAGAGGAATGCCTGTAGACATGCATTCATCGGGTATTAGTGCAGTAGAAGTAATATTTACGAAATTACACGCTGGAGGAAAGTTTGGCTCTGGCGGTGCCTATAAAGTCTCGGGAGGCCTTCACGGCGTTGGTGCGTCAGTAGTGAATGCACTATCCGAGTTTTTGGAAGTTACCGTTCACCGCGATGGATATATGTACCAAATGCGGTTTGAAAAGGGTGGACACAAAACCAAAGAGTTAATCAAAATTGGCGAGTCAAAGAAAAGTGGCACCGAAGTGTATTTCAAACCAGATCCCACGATTTTTTCGACGACCTTGTTTCACTTTCAAACATTACAAGAACGGATTCGAGAAAGCGCATTTTTAATCAAAGGTTTAAAAATGACGCTTATCGATGAACGTTCCAAACAAAAAGAAACCTATGTCTATGAAGAAGGCATTAAGGCCTATGTGGAACTTATCAACCAACAAAAGCAAGCCCTTCATAAGCCATTTTACTTTGAGGGAAGAGCCAATCAAATGGAGATTGAAGTAGCGTTTCAATATACAAAATCCTATTCAGAGACGTTAATCTCGTTTGTAAACAATGTACGAACCAAAGATGGGGGAACCCATGAAACCGGATTTAAGTCCGCATTCACGAAGATATTTAACGATTTTGCACTGAAATACAAACTTGTGAAAGAAAAAGATGAAGGCTTAGAAGGCGCTGATGTCAGAGAAGGCATGACGGCCATTGTTTCGATTCGAATTCCAGAACACTTATTGCAATTTGAAGGACAAACAAAAAACAAACTTGGTTCTCCTGAGGCAAGACCAGCGGTGGAAAATGTGGTTGCGGATCAATTGAGCATCTACATGACCGAAAATCCTCAAATCGCTGAAAGCATAATTGAAAAAGCCTTGTTTGCAAGAAATGCAAGAGAAGCGGCTAGAAAAGCCAGAGAAGATGCACGTTTGGTGAAGAAGATTTCTAAAACGGATACGATTTTGTCCGGAAAACTTTCTCCTGCTCAGACAAAAAATGCAAAGATCAATGAATTGTTCTTAGTCGAAGGTGATTCGGCAGGTGGGTCTGCAAAACAAGGACGAGACCGCCGCTTTCAAGCTATTTTACCACTTCGAGGAAAAGTCATTAACTCCGAAAAACAAAAGATGGAAGACGTTCTAAAAAACGAAGAAATCGCTACGATTATTTCCACCATCGGGGCATCGTTGGGGGGCGATTTTCAATTACAAAAATCAAATTACAATAAAGTGATCATCATGACGGATGCCGATAC
This sequence comes from bacterium, assembly GCA_030684695.1. Classification (GTDB taxonomy): domain Bacteria; phylum Bacillota_I; class Bacilli_A; order Izemoplasmatales; family Hujiaoplasmataceae; genus JAUXXX01. Next base: position 22,532 of record JAUXXX010000116.1, on the reverse strand, counting down.
CGATGGTGCACATATTCAAGTGTTGTTAATTACATTTTTCTTTCGGTACATGCGTCCATTGGTGGAAGCTGGAAAATTATACATCGCATTACCTCCTTTGTACAAAATCACAAAAACGGGTAAAAAAGAAGAAATAAAGTACGCATGGACCGAAGAGGACCGTGAGAGTATTTCAAAACAATTTAAGAATTATACGATTCAACGTTATAAAGGACTTGGTGAAATGAATGCCACTCAACTGTGGGATACCACCATGAATCCAGAAACAAGAACCTTAATACGCGTACGTATTGAAGATTTGGCAGATGCAGATCAACGGATTCAAGTCTTAATGGGCGATAATGTGGAACCCAGAAAAGAATGGATCGACGCCAATGTTTCCTTTGAAAACGATGACGATTACCGGATTCAGGAGGGAGAATAATGGCTGCCTCTATCAAAAAGAAAATTGAGCAATTTGTGGAAGAACACATCATCAATGAAAACCTAGAGTCCATCGTTGGGACTGCTTTTGGTCGTTATTCAAAATACATCATTCAAGATCGAGCACTCCCAGATGTTCGGGATGGCTTAAAACCAGTACAACGCCGTATTTTATATGCCATGGACCAATTGGGAATGGCATCGGATAAACCATATAAAAAGTCTGCTCGTATCGTTGGAGAAGTCATTGGGAAGTATCATCCCCATGGAGATACTTCGGTGTATGATGCCATGGTCCGGATGTCTCAAAACTGGAAGATTGGTCTTCGATTAATCGACATGCACGGAAATAATGGGTCCCTTGACGGCGACCCTGCAGCGGCGATGCGTTATACGGAAGCCAGATTAACACCTTACGCAGAGCAACTATTGCGTGATATTGACAAACGCACAGTCATGTTTGTTCCCAACTTTGACGACGAAGAATATGAACCTGTCGTATTACCTGCGAAGTTTCCTAACCTACTTGTCAATGGTTCCATGGGAATGGCCACAGGGTATGCAACCAACATCCCTCCGCATAATTTAAATGAAGTATTGGACGCTACGATTTATCGGATTGATCATCCAAGTTGTGGTGTCGATGACTTGATGCATTTTATGAAAGGTCCTGATTTTCCGACCGGGGGAATTGTCGAAGGCGTTGATGAAATCAAACGCGCTTTTGAGACGGGCCGCGGTAGGATTGTCATGAAATCAAAAGTGGAAGTCACTCCTTCCCAATTAATCGTGACTGAAATTCCCTATGAAGTCAACAAAGCAGATTTGGTTCGTAAAATCGATGACATTCGCATCAAGAAAAAAATTGATGGTATTATCGAAGTCCGTGATGAATCCGATCGGGAAGGGTTACGGATTGTAGTGGATGTCTTAAAAGAAATCAGTTCAGATGGTATTTTAGCGTACTTGATGAAAAATACTGAACTATCGTTAAGCTTTTCCTATAATTTAGTTTCGATTCAACATAAAAGTCCCAAATTGCTTAGTTTAATTGATGTCCTAGATTCCTACATCAACCATCAAAAAGAAGTCATTCGTAATCGATCCAATTTTGATTTACAAAAAGCTCAAAAACGCAAACATATCGTCGAAGGTTTCTTAAAAATGGTAGACATTCTCGATGAAGTAATTGCATTGATTCGTTTATCCACTGGAAAGAAATCCGCAATGGATAATTTAGTAAAGACTTTTGATTTTTCTCAGGAACAAGCCGATGCTATTGTTAGTTTACAACTGTATCGCTTGAGTTCAACCGATGTTGAAGAGATGAGAAAAGAAGCACTCGATCTACAAAAGTGGATTACAACCCTTCAAAAAATCTTGAAGAACGAATCTGAATTAGAAAACGTCATCAAGAAAGAGTTACAAGAAATCAATCAATTGTATCCAATCAAACGTCGGAGTATCATTTCTGAGAATGTTCAAAAAGTCGTTCTTGATGTCCAAGACTTGGTTCAACACGAAATGGTAATGATTGCGTTAACTACGGATGGATATTTAAAACGTTCTTCCATCAAAAGTTATCTGGCAACCCAAGCAGATGCCGGATTAAAAGATGGGGATCAAATCTTACGAATCAATGAGTTATCGACCCGTTCCACGATTGTACTCTTTACGACGCTTGGAAACTATTTATCGATTCCCGTTTATAAAATTCCCGATAAGAAATGGAAGGAAGCCGGCGAGTTTGTAGGCTCATTCGCACCACTCATGTCGGATGAATCCATTCTCGATTGGTTGGTAGTGGATGAATTCAGCGCCACTCAAAACGTGTTACTTGCCAACAAAGAAGGCTTAATCAAGCAAGTATCACTAGATCAGTTTGTGAATCAACGGTTGAATAAAACCTACTCTGCGATGCCTTGTACGAAATCAAATCCCTTAGTGAGTGTGGATTGCTCGTTTGATTATGACAAAGACATTGTCGTTGCGAGCAAGAATGGGTTTATGTTAAAGTATTCCATCGAAGAACTTCCCATGCTCAGTTTGCAAGCACGTGGGGTGAAAGCCATCAACTTGCGTGATGATTCCTTGATAGGTGCCGTGTATACATCGCAAATTAACAAAGATGAAATATTACTACTCACCAATCGCGGTGGAATCAAACGTGAGTTTACGCAATCCATCGATTTGGGTCATCGTCCTGCCAAAGGTAAAATGTATTTGAAGAGTGTGAAGACCAATCCTTATGAATTTATATCGATTCTTTCCACCAATGTGTTTCGATTAAAGGACTCGATTACTTTACGTGTCTTACATGAAAAATCGGTGTTGATCATTCCTGGAGATGAACTAAAACCCGATAAATACGAATATGGCATTCCAGTTTCTACCAAAGAACAACTGCCCATTCGTTTGCTGATTGAAGAAAAAAACAGTCTTCAAAATTATGAAATTTTACGTAAACTTGCTCCGATGGAAGAGCGCTCTTCCAAAGAAGGAACTACTTCTTCACATCCATTGCTTCCTCCAATCGAAGAAAACGACGATACCATGATGCTCGAATTAGAAAAAATCTTGCACACCCATCAGGTGACACCTTCGAGTGTAAACGAAGAGGATGATACAGAACAAATCATTCAACAAACCCTCTTTTAATCGACTTCACAATTCTTTCATCGATTCATGGTACACTGGAATAAAACCAGAAAGGACAACACATGAAAAAAATCAGATTATGGATGGTTATTAGCTTGCTACTTTTTTTGACAGCTTGTAACTTCGCACCCAATATTACAACCAATGTTACCACGCAAACGACCAATGAATCCGATGTTGTTTGGTTAAATATTTCGACCAAAGAACAACTAATGGCGATGGATCTAACCAAGAACTATCAACTAGTAAACGACATTGATTTAGGAATCGAAGAGTGGATACCACTTGGAAACCAAAGCGTTCCATTTTCAGGAATGTTTAATGGCAAAGGATATACCATTTCCAACCTTCGAATCACCCTAAGCCATGGTGGCTTTGTGGGATTGTTTGGCGTCGTAGTTGGAAAAGTGTATGATCTAAAAATCACCAATGTTTTTATCGATGTCGTACACCAAGGCATTCTTTATGTCGGAGGTCTTGCTGGATATGTATCAAATGATGTAGTAGATGTGTTTGTATCAGGCAATATCGTTGCTCAAAACCACCACAGCAATACGTTTGCCGGGTTATTAGCAGGTTTTGTAACAGCTAAAATTAGTTCTTCGATGTCCGCTACCCAATTTATTCCCAATATCTTAGAAAACATTCAAGTAGAAGGCACATTAAGTGTGAACGGAAAGAACTTTATATATGCTGGTGGTTTGGTTGGAAAACTATACAACACCAAACTAAAAAACATTGATGTTGATGCGAGATTATTTATTGCCCACGAGCAATACCGGGCCTATATTGGGGGTGTAGTGGGTCATAACTACTCCGGAATCTTACAAGGATTTGAAAGTGTGATAACAGATCCTGACATTGAACAAATCGGTTTAAGGGCGAATGTAGAAATTCATGTCTTATCTCAAGGAACTAGAATCAGTGTCGGCGGCTTAATGGGGTATAACAATTATGGAGTGATTTCACAAAGTGCGGTGAATGCTAGCTTTACGTTATCGGCTCAAGAAATCGTGTCTGGTGGAATCATTGGAGAAGATTGGCAAGGAACACTTCAGTCTTTAGTGGTAAAAGTCGTGTATATCATTGACCCCTTGTCACTTCATGAATCGAAAACACTATCGTTGGGTGGTGTCAGTGGATATTCCAATGAAACTACAACGTACCAATTCGTATATTTCACTTCTTCAGGCTCATCTTTACAAAACAACATGGGTTCTTTATTAGAAGACGTCTCTTTATTAACAAACGCAATGTTTTACAGCAGTGATTTAAACTGGGATGAACCAATTTATATCTTGCCAAGTATTGAACTATTTGATTAACAAAACGGCCTCGGCCGTTTTTTAATTCAAGCGATTTACGAGTCTAAATATAATCAATGATCGATATTTGACTATATTTTCTTCGGTTTCACCTATTCAAAGGCCGCCATTCATCGTATAATAGTATCGGTGATAAAAATGAATTGTATACAGCATATTCAACGAACCATCATTCCAAGTGAAGTGATCGTTCAAACAGCGAAACTCTACTACGAGATGGGAAGAGGCGAAGCCTTTGATCGTCAATTAAAAGCAGATTTCGCTCCGCTTTTACTCGATCATGCTCATAAAGAAGCCGTCTATTTCTATAAATGCTTCTTTTATAAAAAAGGTAGTATTCCTGAATCGAGAATGAAGTCCTTGACGCTGTCTTCCACGATTTCACGCAACAAAAACGAAACATTATTCAAAAACATCGTCCACATTTTTGAGACGATTTTTCAACCCAATGCGACTCCCTTTGAACTCAACGTAGTGGAAACAACGGCATTGTTAAAACTCCTTTATCAAGACGTGTTTTCAAACGATGTATTGACTTTTCAAAAAGTGGAACGCACCAAGCATTCCTTATTATCTACTGAGATTGCATCCAAACGCGAACTTCTTCAAGAATTGATCGAAAAAACCACCAAAGTACGAAAACTAAACGAATATGAATCGCTATATATTACCAGCAACTTTCTCATCGACTTTTATAATATGAACCTCTATAAAATCGAAGATATTCTTCCGATGACCATCTTGTTAACCTATGTGTTAGCTCTTCAGCAAGGCGTGATAGCCTTCCGTTATATGTCATTTTTTCAAAAATTACAGTTGTATATGCCAGAGTTGATTTCTTCACTGGTAAAAACCAAAGTACAGTGGTCTCAAGGCTTCGCAGACACCTTTGCTTTTCATAGTTTATTGATGAAGTTGTTCCATAGTCTTTATGAAGATTTAGCAGTCTATGCCAGAGATCATGAATACGAATCGACCTTAGAAATCTCAAAGTCTGATTATATCGAAAATACCATTGATAAACTACCCGAAGTGTTTTCCAAAGAAGACATTAGACAAAAGCACCCACTGATCTCTGATTCCACTATCAATCGAACCTTTTCCAGACTCCAAGCAAACAACCTGATTCGCCCTCTTGGAAAAGGTCGCAGTGCAAAATGGATGAAGCTTTATGTGAAACCTGGGAAAAAAGCCACACAAATCGGCTTTGATTTAGGAGAATGACCATGGATAAACAAATGAAATCGATCATCAAACGCGCCCTAAAAGAAGATATGCCACAAGGTTGTATCTCGACGGAATGTTTGTTTGATGTCCAAGAATCGAGTGCTTCATTGATTGCCAAAGAAAATGGGATTTTATCTGGAGTAGAAGTGTTCAAAGAAGTATATCGCCAAGTGGACCCATTCATCTCGATCACTTTTTACAAAAAAGATCGTGACGTCATTTCCAAAGGAGAAGTTTTGGCACAGCTTCATGGAAAAACCAAGTATTTATTACAAGGGGAACGCGTTGCCTTAAACTTCTTACAACGGATGTCAGGGATCGCTACCATGACTCATCGTTATGTACTTGAAACAGGGGGTACCAAAGCATCGATTTATGACACACGTAAAACAACACCAACGCTTAGGGTGATTCAACGTCAGGCAGTATTAGATGGTGGAGGTTGTAACCACCGCTTGAATTTATCGACCATGGTCATGTTAAAAGACAACCATATTGCGGCGTGTTCAAGTCTGAGCCAAGCCGTTGAAAAAGTACGACAACAAGTAAACGAAGATATGTTGATTGAAGTTGAAGTCGAGTCACTCGCTCAGTTTATGGAAGCTCAACAAACTTCAGCAGATATCATCATGCTAGACAACATGAGCACATCGCTGATGAAAGAATGTGTTCGTCAAAACCATGCAAATAAGATCATCGAAGCTTCAGGAAATATGGTGCTAGAACGAATCAAAGAAGTTGCAGAAGTTGGCGTTGACATGATTTCTGTGGGAGCTCTTACCCATTCGTATTCCTCCTTAGATATCTCACTTCGCTTTTCTAAAAAGATGGAAGCAATATAGCCAAATCAAATCAAAAAGAGTATAATATTTAAAGTATAGAAAATGGTGATGAAATGCTAGAGGCGAAGTATAACTGGGAAGTGTTGGTAGATGGACTTGTCAAAGACAAGGATGTCTTTTCACATATCTTGAAGAACAGACAAATTGATGATTTACATGAGTTCTTTTCAAGAGGAAAAGAAGCCATGCATCATCATAGCTTGTTACATGACATACAAAAAGCCAAAGAACGAATTCTAAAAGCCATTTCAGCAAGCGAAAAGATTGTTGTTTATGGGGACTACGACTGTGATGGGATTACTTCGTTATCCGTACTTATCAGAGCACTCAAAAAGTTGAATGCATGTGTTGAGTTTGATTTGCCTGACCGATTTTTAGATGGTTATGGATTAAACATGCGTGCTGCCCAAGATATCATTTCACAAGGTGCCTCCTTGGTCATCACGGTCGACAATGGTATTACCTGTGTCAACGAAGTAGCATTATTGCAAGAAAATGGCATTGATGTCATTATAACGGATCACCACGAACCAAAAGAAACCATTCCACAAGCGTATGCGATCATTCACCCGAAATTATCCCCACACTATCCCTTTAAAGACTTAGCAGGGGTTGGTGTTGCATATAAACTTGCCTGTGCAGTGTTAGAAGATGATGCAGATGATTTGCTGGATCTAGTAATGATTGGAACCATTGCAGATATGATGCCGCTCATCGATGAAAACCAAGCGATGATCAATTTAGGAATTGCTCAATTAAAGAAAACAAAAAATTTGGGATTGCGAAAAATACTTCAACACTCCCATTTAGATATCATTAACGAAACCGCCATCGCTTTTAAAATTGCTCCGAAGATCAATTCTTCGGGACGGATGAACAAAGCCAAGGATGCGGTGAGACTGTTAACTTCCACTCAAGAATCAGAAGCGAATAAATTAATTCTTGAAATGGAACTTCATCATTCCCATCGAAAAGAAATTACAGACGATGCCTATGCTCTTTGCGAAACGCTTCTGGATCCCTTGGATGGGGTAATCGTAGTCGCAAGTCCTTTACTCCATGAAGGCATCATTGGAATTTGTGCCCAAAAATTGGTGGAAAAATATCAAAAGACCACTTGTGTGATTTACGTCGATGATCAAGGTGTTGGCAAAGGCTCGATGAGAGCGTTTGGCGATGACAATGCGTTGGATTTGTTACAGCTTGCCCAAGATTTGTTATCACGATTCGGTGGACACTCCCAAGCAGCGGGCTTTCAGTTGCCACAATTGTCGATTCCACTCTTAAAAGCACGATTGAATCAATCTAAAAAAGCATATACAAAACCAGTTTTACGAGTAGACATGGAAGTTTTATTGAAAGACATCGAAATCAAAACCATTGTTCAACTTGAAACATACTCCTTTTTTACCGCAAAATTCTTGCTTCAAGGACTCACAGTAAAATCAAAAACTTCGATGACCGATAAGCACACCAAACTAGTGGTTAGTGATGGCTTAAAGATGTATGATGCAGTCTTGTTTAATAGTTTAGAGTATTATTACTTACTAAACATTGGCGACAAAGTCGATATTGTAGGTGGCTTGAATGTGAATTCATGGAAAAATACTCAACGACTCCAAATTATGATCAAAGACTTGCGATGTACTCATTTCCAGTTGATTGATTTTCGTCAGCCAAGTGTATACTCACAAGCCGCATACCAATGTGGGATTACTCAAGAACCGTATGTCATCAATGACTTAGTATTATTATCAAATCCAGATATCTTCAAAAAAATTCACAAAGAAGAACTCCAAACCGTATGGTTAACTCCTGCACACTTTTACCACGACTTAATCAAGTACAGCAACCGAGTAGGGCTTGGAGAGTTATACAGGTTTGTACAAACAAATAAAACAATTCCAATGAGTGTTCTTCAACAAAAAACTGGCATTCATAGTACACTCTTGAAAGCACTATTAGAAGTGTTTGTCCAAATGAAACTTATTTCCATTGTGGATGGATCCATTCACTACCTACCCACCTATTTAAAACAAGACCTCGAACAATCTCCTGCGTTTCAACGATTCAAAAAAAGTGCGGATTTCATTATCGATTTGTATCAATCTGATGAATCCACTTTAAAATCACTATTCAACCACTATTGGGAGGCTTAACTATGCGATTCGAAGACTATATTAAAAATGTACCTGATTTTCCAATTCCAGGCATTCAATTTAAAGACATCACCACGCTCATTGGCAATGGGGCCGCTTTTCACCAAGCCATTGAAGAACTTGCAAGTTTTGCTTCAAACGTAGGAGCGAATGTGGTCGTAGGACCTGACGCCAGAGGTTTTATCATTGGTAGTCCAGTAGCTTATGCATTAAAAGCTGGATTTGTCCCTGTTCGTAAGCCAGGCAAGCTTCCACGTAAAGTCATTCAGTTTGATTATGACTTAGAATACGGTAAAAACACGCTTTGCATTCATGAAGACGCGATTCAACCCGGACAAAAAGTCGTCATCATAGACGATTTACTCGCTACTGGTGGTACCATTGAAGCAACCATTCGGTTGATTGAAGCAGCGGGCGGTGAAGTGGTTGGGGTAGGGTTTTTAATCGAACTACTTGACCTTCACGGACGCGATAAAATCAAAAACTATCCGATCAAAGCGTTAATTCAATACTAAAAACCTAGTTTATAACTATTTATAGGAGGGAGGATTGCCATGATTAAAGAGCAAACATATGAACTTTTAGCCAAAGCCATAAGTCCATATTTAACCAAGCAAGATCATCTCGATTTCATTCGCAAAGCGTATGATTTTGCCTATGACCGGCACTCCACCCAATTAAGAAAGTCCGGACAGCCTTACATTGTCCATCCTGTGGATGTTGCGGTGACCTTAGCTGAATATCAAGTGGACCCGATTACAATTGTATCGGGACTTTTGCACGATATTTTAGAAGATACCGATACCAAATACGATGAAGTCAAGCAACTATTTGGCGAAGAAGTGGCTGACATTGTGGAAGGACTTACCAAACTTCATTTATTAACATACGAAGGAACCAAAGCCTCCGTTCAAGTGAAAAACCATCAAAAGATGGTACTTGCCATGGCCAAAGACATTCGGGTTATTTTTGTAAAATTAGCCGATCGCTTGAATAACATGCGCACCTTATCTCATTTAGACTCTGAACGACGCCTTCGTATCAGTCGTGAAACACTGGACATTTTTACACCAATTGCCCATCGTTTGGGGATGTATCGCTTAAAAGCAGAGTTAGAAGATTTGGCGTTTAAACATTTGTATCCGGAAGAATTTGGACAAATCGCACGTTTGATTCGTGATCAAAAAGGGCAACGTGAATTTGATGTGAAGCAAATGAACAAAGATTTAGAGGAATTACTTAAAATTGAAAACTTCCATTTTCAAATTGCTGGACGAATCAAAAACATCTATTCCGTCTACCGCAAAATGACGATGAAACATTTAGAATTTGAAGAAATTAACGACTTATTAGCTCTTCGAATCATCGTTGATACGATTTCAGATTGCTACCGCGCAATTGGAATTGTTCATTCCAAATTTATACCAGTGCCAGGACGGTTCAAAGACTATATTGCCATGCCAAAACCAAACATGTATCAGTCGTTACATACCACGGTCGTTTCGCATGGGAAGATTTATGAGATTCAAATTAGAACCAAACAAATGGATGAAATCGCAGAAAAAGGGGTCGCTGCTCATTGGGCTTACAAAGAGCATCAATCCAGTTCAAGAAAAAGCATTGAAGACATCGTTTCTTCAAAATTACGTTGGTATTCTGAGTTGATTAAATATACCGAAGAATCCAATTCAGAAGAAGACCTGCTCAATATCTTTACAGACGACATCTTAAATGCAAACGTCTATGTATTCACTCCCAATGGAGACATTATCGATTTGTCTGCCGGAGCAACTCCTTTGGACTTTGCTTTCCGCATTCATACAAAAATTGGTGAGAAAACCGTTGGAGCGATTGTGAATGGCAAAATTGTGCCACTCGACTACACATTAAAAACCGGCGATGTGGTCGAAATCAAGACCTCGCAAAATGCCGTAGGTCCCAACGATAACTGGTTAAAATTAGCAAAAACATCAAATGCTCGGAGTAAAATTAAGAACTTCTTAAACAAACAACGACGTGATTTCTTAATTTCGAAAGGGAAAGAGGAACTGGAAAAAGAAGTTGCTTCGAGACATATCATCCTGACACTATCGGACAAACAATGCAAGGATTTGTTTGAAAACAAAGGGATTAAGTCGATTGAAGACTTGTATTATGAAATCGGTAAAAATATCATGTCACCGATTTCTGCCATCAATCACTTGACCGGAAAAGAAATTGTGACAGAGGAAATGTTGATTGCAGAAATCAACAAAACGCCGGAACAAAAGCGTTCAGGAAAACTAAGAACTCTTCATGACGATATAAATATTATCGTGGAAGGCTTGACCAATCCTTCTGTTAAATTAGCCAACTGTTGTACACCAATCATGGGAGATGACATTGTGGGCTATGTGACCAAAGGAACCGGAATTGTCGTTCATCGTGTGGAATGTAAAAACGTGGAAACCTTTATTAAGGATCGTTTGCTCGATGTATTTTGGGGAGAATCTACCACCAAGAAATACGAAACCAATTTGCGGATTACTGTATTAAACCGGGACAATATTTTAGCAGAAATTATCAATTCTGTTACGTCATCCAAAGGAAAACTCAATCAAGTGAGTGCACAAGTGAATCGATCCAAAGAAGGGTTGATTAAGCTGAAAGTGGAAGTGGGTAACCTCATGGAACTCGATTCTGTGTTGTTAAACATTCAAAAAATCAAGGGTGTTTACTCGATTGAGCGGGTTTGCTAATGAAAATCGTCGTACAGCGTGTAACATCTGCATCCGTAGAAGTCCACAATCAAGTCGTTGGACAAATCAAACGAGGTTATGTGTTACTGGTTGGGATTTGTCTATCAGATACCTTAAAAGAAGTGGAATATTTAGCCAAAAAAGTTGCCTCTTTGCGAATCTTTGAAGATGAGCAAGGGAAATTGAATCATTCCATTCATCATGTGAATGGGCAGATATTGTCGATCTCTCAATTTACTTTGTATGGAGATGCAAGTGAGGGCAACCGGCCCTCCTTTACCCAAGCCGCCAAAGGAGAAGTGGCGTTGCCACTGTTTCAATACTTCAATCAAGTATTGCGTTTGGAGTATGGCATCGATGTGCAAGAAGGTGTTTTTGGAGAACATATGATGGTTCATCTTGTCAATGATGGACCGGTAACTATTTTATTGCAACGACCCTAGCGAGGACAGTTATGACCAAAGAAATCAAGCAAGAATTTTGGCGTTGGAGAATTTATATCATCTTATTCTTCAGTATTCACATATTTAACGCCTTTTTTATCTTAGCTCCCGCGATCAATCACAACATGAATCCTTTTGACGTTGGATTAGTGGGAAACATCAATGCATTTTTTGGTAATACTGCCGTATTAGCCTTTTTTTGTGCGGCAGTCTTTTTGTTATCCAATCAAAAAAAGACAATTCTTCGATGGTTGACGTTTTCGACTATTCTATTATCCATTATGGTTTTCTTGTTAAAAGTGTATGTCTTTTACTACGGGTCTTTTTTCTCGTTTTACATCATTCAAAACTTTTCAAATCCGGCCTCAGAGATGGCACTTCAATTAACAATCACAACCTTTAAAATGATTTTTTATGAAGCACAATTTGTGACGTTGTTACCAATCGTCATCATCGTATTATATAATCATTTTGTCTTACGAAAAGACATCAAGGAACGTCCTGTATTTTGGGTCCACTCTGCCCCAAAGAAACGACAAGGAGCTGCACTCATAATCGTTGGATTTGCACTGATATCAATATCTGGCATGAATGCATCGATTCTTAAAAAGGATACGCATGAATATTTTAACCAACACCGCGTTGCTTTATATGGTGTCCAAACCATGGGGGCTTTTCACTATTATATCTCTGAAATTGTGGCGTATGTATCTCGAAGTGAACTTGTTTATACACAGCAACAACGTCAAGCATTGGATGAATTTATTGCAAACGAAATTATGAATCCATGTTATGATCTATCATGCACTTATACCGATGAAGATAGTCCCTTTCATGGGATGTTTGCTGGTAAAAATTTGGTTCTTATCCAACTAGAAAGTTTGAACACGTTTTACCTCGGGCTTGAATCCAATGGCCAAAAGGTACTTCCATTCTTATCGAATCTTGTCTTACAAGAGGATGTCTTATTTTTTAATAAATTTTATGCTTCCAATGGAATTGGGAAAACCACAGATGCCGAATTCGCTGCCTTAACAGGGATGTATCCAACGGGATTTACTGTTTCATATTTTGACCATGTTACACCAGGAATCGAGACTTTACCAAAGTTATTTGCCTCTGTTGGTTATACAAACATCGCTGTTCATGGGTCTCCAACATCCTTTTATGACCGAGTCAATGTTCATCCGCTCATGGGATTTGATGAATCATATGGGACAGAACAAATTGATCCCCTAAGACTAAATCAAATCAATGGATGGACCGATGACCTAACGGTATTCCGTTTTGCCAAAGACAAAATGATGACTCAAACCGATCCATTCTTCATGTTACTTTTAGCCACAGTGTCTCATTTGCCGTATTTTCCTCAAGAAGGGTATACGAATTTGAATGATTGGGGAATCCGATCAAACACCATGATTTCCAATAGTTTTGACTATTTTTATCGCTTAGACCAAGATTTACAAGTCTTATTTGAAGACTTACAAGAAACAGACTTCTTCAACGATACCGTGTTTATCATGTATGGGGACCATACTTCTGGATTGACCTATCAAGACATCGAGTTGGTATTTGGTAAGATGGATAATCAGTCCTTTCAAGAAATGCTTCACAGTGTTCCTTTGATTATTTATTCTCCCAACACAACGTTTGAAAACATCATTACTTCCAAAGTTCGTAGTCAAGTAGACATCAAACGGACCGTTGCCAATTTGTTTGACTTACCCATTCGGTACTTTTTTGGAGTGGATGCATTAAGTCCCTATTCCACCGTTGCCTACAATCCTCAAACCTTTGATATTGCAGGAGATTCCTTTTATATCAGTGCGACACGAAATCTTGTATTTCCTCGCAATTCACTAACAAAAGAGCAGATGGATGCCATTACTACCGAGTTTTTTCGGAAAAAGAATCTCAATGATTTACTACTCAAAGGACAGTATTTCAGGCTTATCTAAGGAGTGAAACGATGCGATTACTACACAATGGAAAAGAAGCATTCCCGATGATTCTATCTTGTATTGATCAAGCAAAGCATTCCATTTGGATTAAAATGTTTGTGTGGAGAGACGATGCCATTGGAAACGAAGTATTATCACATTTGTATCAAGCATCCTTGCGTGGTGTTCACATTCGAATCGACAAAGACCGATACGCCGAAGTGTTAGAAAAAGGGGAAGAAAGCAAACAAAGTCTTTTTCATAAGCCCTATACGTGGCAATCGCTTTGGCAAACATGGCTCTTAGATCATGCCTATCCGATGAATAAGCCCTCAGGATATGTCCAACGACCAAACCCTTTACTTGAAGATTTCATTCGTTCTTCCAAGGTACAAATCAATTACAAAAAAGTTCTAAAAGACCACTCGAAGTTTTATATTTTTGATGAAGAGTTATTAGTATTGGGTGGAATCAATATTGAAGATAAAGAGCACACCGTCGATTACCTTAATCGAAGATATCACGATTATATGATTATGATACATTCAAAAGAAGTGGTGTCCCAGTTTATTCGATACTACGTAAAAAAAGAAACTGTTGATATTCCCAACCTCAGGTTTGTTGTAAATCAACATCCTAAAATAGAAATAGCTCCAACGATGCTTCAGTTGATCAATGAAGCCAAAGAAAAGATTATCATTACCATGGCGTACTTTGGATCCAAAGCATCTCAAGATGCCCTCAAAAAAGCTGCCAATCGAGGCGTGAGTATCGACATACTAACTTCTGAGTTTGCTAATATTCAAACAGATTACAATCGAAAAATGCTCAAAGAATTGTACGAACACAATCAAAAACAAGTAACAATTCGTTTGGCAAAACAAATGATTCATGCGAAGTTTTTATTAAGTGATGATTCTCTTTGTATTGGCTCAGCGAATCTAAATAACAAAGGATTTTATCATTTAGGAGAACTCAATCTGTTAACAAAAGATAAAGAACTTATCGCACAAGTACTACATAGCAGAAGCATGGAAATGAAGGATGCTTTTCTTGTACAATCGCCTTCTGATCTCAAGTATATAAAATGGCGAGCATTCATGGAAAAGATTGCAATGTAGGTCATCAAAAAATGGGTTTAGATTGACGAAAATCGAAAAAAAATATATAATACTCGTTAGAATAGATACCACAAAATTATGGAGGCCATTTATGGACAAGAAACAAGTCGTATTTGACAAAATCAAAGAAATCATCGTTGCGGAACTTGGCGTGAAAGCAGAAAAAGTAACTTTAAATGCTGGATTGGCCGACGACTTTGGAGCAGATTCTCTTGACGCATTGGAATTATTTAACCAAATAGAAAGTGAATTCCTTGTATCAATTTCAGATGAAGCAGCCACCAAAATGCGTGATGTTAAGGATTTAGTGGATTACGTTATCGAAAAAGTCAACGATAAATATTTCCAATAAAGCATCCCACGCAATACCTCTAGCGTCCGGATATCGTCCTTCAATAGGGGACGATTTTTTCGTAACAGAAAGGATAAAAAATGATTACTAAAATAAAAGGAACCGTTGATATTTTACCTGGAGAAGTAGAGCGGTGGCAAAATCTAGAAGAAGTATCCAGAAGAGTAGCGAAACTATATGATTTTAAAGAAATTCGCACCCCCATTTTTGAGCAAAGTGAGTTGTTTCATCGTGGTGTGGGCGATACTACGGATATCGTAAAAAAGGAAACGTATGATTTTGTGGATCGAGGCGACCGGGAAGTCACCTTGCGACCAGAAGGCACCGCTTCTGTGGTTCGTTGTGTCATTGAAAATAAACTATATACAAGTGCGGCACTTCCACTGAAGTATTTTTACATTGGTCCCATGTTTCGATATGAACGTCCTCAAAAGGGCCGTCAACGTCAATTTCATCAGTTTGGTGCGGAAGCACTAGGCTCTTTTTCGCCAAGTATGGATGCCGAAGTCATTGGGCTTGCAGTAACCTATTTGAAGGCCCTTCAAATTTCGAATGTTGTTGTAAAGTTAAACTCATTGGGAGATGAAGAAAGTAAAAAGTTATATCGTAAAGATTTAATCGATTACTTAACTCCTGTGAAAGAACAGTTGTGTTCAGATTGTCAACACCGCTATTTAGAAAATCCCTTGCGTGTTTTAGATTGCAAAGTCGACATGGAAAACACCATTTTAAAAGACGCACCCAAACCGCTGGATCGATTAAATTCCGAATCCAAGAAGCATTTTGAAGATGTAAGACGCTTGTTGGATGGAATGAATGTTACATATGTAGTCGATCCTTCCTTAGTACGAGGGCTTGATTATTATACACATACCGTATTTGAGTTACTTGCGGATAACACAAATTTAGGAGCAAATGCCACGATTGGGGGAGGCGGACGTTATAATCACTTGGTGAAAAACCTTGGTGGACCGGATTTCCCAGCAGTTGGTTTTGCTTTTGGACTAGAACGCTTGATATTAGCCACGCAAGATCAAGTCACCGAAGACGAAGGACTACACGCGTTTGTCATCGCTTTAGGTGACCAAGCAAAACTCCAAGCTCCACGCATCGCAAGAACACTTCGTCATGGTGGTTTGGTAGTAGATTTGGATCATTTGGATCGTCCACTAAAAGGTCAATTTAAACAAGCAGAACGTCAAAAAGCGATGTTTTTATTAATCCTTGGTGAAGATGAAATCGAAATGAATATTATTAACGTTAAAAACGCAAGAACTGGCGAACAAGAAGCTGTAGCTATTCAAGCATTATATCCCACATTAATCGAAAAAATTAAACATGAAATGCATCAGTGTTCTGGATCATGTGAAAGCTGTTCTGGGGACTGTGAATAATTGAAAAGCGCTATATTTTTAGCGTTTTTTATGCTATAATATCAAAAATGAAGGGCAGGTGGTCGCTTTGAAAAAGCGTGCTATTCCAGAAGATACATTAAACCGGATTATTAAGTTTTTAGCCATCGGCTTACTCGGACTTGCCATTTTATTTATGATGATTCAGTTTAATGATTTTTGGAAATGGATTGCGGATGCTATATCAGCCGTCATTGTGCCGGTAACTACCGGATATTTAATCGCTCTAATTTTGTTTCCACTCATTCGATATTTAGAAAAGAAGGGCATAGGACCTCGTGGGTTATCACTTGCGATTGTCTTCTTAATCGCGATTGGGCTTGTGTTTTCGTTCTTTTTCTTCATTGGACCACTGATCATTCAAGAAATTACAAATTTCTTTAACAATGATTTTAATATGATTACTGCCTATTTTTCAGAAGGTCTTCGTGATGATTTTATCTTAGGACCAGAATTATATGATCAAGTTGCACAATACGTTGCAGAAACCGATTTGATTGGATCGTTCTTAAATGGATTACTTCCCTCCTTAGTGGCGTACTTATCGAATGTGTTGGTACCGATGATTACTGTGGTAGCGATATTACCCGTTATGTTGATTTACTATTTGAAGGATTATGAAAACATCGCAGAACGTTTACGTTCGATCATTCCTCCGAAACACGAAAAAAATGTCGCTGATTTGGGTAGTCGTTTAAACCAAACCATTGGAGCGTTTTTACGAGGTCAATTATTATTAATGGTCGCCATTGGTTCTGTAGCGACCATTGTGTATAAACTCATTGGTCTTGAATACTTCTTTGTATTTGGACTAATTGTAGGTATTACCAATATTATCCCATATTTTGGTTCCATCATTGCCGTCATTCCTCCGGTGATTTACGCGGCGATTACAACTGGCTCTGGAGGTCCTGGACCCATCATTATCATTATTGTTAACATTGTCTTACAATTTGTGGAAGGTAACATTTTCCAACCGATTATCATGAGTCACCAACTCGAAATGCATCCATTGATTATCATCATCTCCATTTTCTTCTTCGGAAGTTTATTTGGATTGTTTGGAGTCGTATTTGCATCACCCATTGCAGCGTCGATTCGGGTACTTATTCAATTCTTTAAAGAACGACGAAAAGAAAAAGACATGACGTTAACTTCACCAGGAAGTGGTTCGGGATGATTCGTCCTTCCAAGCATACGCGAATTTATTCGCTTTATGAAATCCGGATTATTTTGTTTTATGCATCCATGCTCTGGTTAATGCCCATTTTATTGGTCATTACCTATGTCTTTGAGTTTGATGTAATTCTCGATATTAATCTGTTTTTACTGTGGTCGATTTTTGGAGTTTTTATTCTTTCTGCTCTTGGAACGATTGGATTATTGCTCAACAAGGACAAACTCAAACGTCAAGTCAAACCCGCTTATCTGGGGGAATATTATTACTTGTTGTTTGTCAATGCTTTGGGTATGTTGGGTTTTGTTGTATTTTATGACTACTTGGGTGGAGATCGGCAATACATTGCCAACATTTTGATTCTTTTGGCAGCCGTGCTCGTGTATGTCTTACTTCGACTGGGTCGCGCCTTCTTTAAGATAGACTACATGAAAAAGAAATAATGGCTGCGATGTGCAGCCATCTTTGTTAGGAGGTGATTGAATGCAGTTCTCAAGGTTTACAGCACTGATTGGTACAAACGCCTATGAAACACTCGTATCCAAGACGATATTAATCGCTGGATTGGGAGGGGTGGGTTCTTTTGTATTTGAAGCACTCCTTCGAAGTGGGATAAAATCGCTTATCATCGTCGATCATGATACCTTTGACATCACTAATTGCAATCGCCAACTTGGCGCAACATTAGAAACTGTGGGCCAAAAGAAAGTGCACGTTGCCTCAAGTCATGCACGTGTGGTACATCCAGAAGCATCCATTCACGCACTCGACCTCTTCATTGATGATTCGACCATTCAGTCCCTTTTTGAACACAAAATCGATTATATAGTGGATTGCGTTGATTCGATGCAAGCCAAACTCTTGCTGATTCAATACGCATCCATCCACCATATCCCCATTGTTTGTTCGATGGGATTTGCCAATAAGCTCCATCCAGAAAAAATTAAGATTGCCAAGTTAAATCAAACATCGGTGTGTCCACTCGCAAAAGAATTAAGAAGAAGAGTGAAGCAAGCGGGCATTCCATTAAACCCCGATGTCGTCTATTCTGAAGAAACGCCAATTCTTAGTCATACTGAAGGTCTCAAACTTGCATCAAGTTCATTTACGCCATCCACTGCAGGATTGCTCATGGCAAGCGTTGTAGTAAATCATTTCATTCAAGGAGGAACATTATGAAAAAGATTATTTTAGCAGGTGGTTGTTTTTGGGGAGTAGAAGCATACTTCCAACGTTTAAAAGGTATCATCGATACCGAAGTGGGTTATACCGATGGACCAACACCCAATCCAAGTTATAAAGATGTATGTAACGAATCTGGACATGTGGAAGCAGTCAAATTGGTCTATGATGAAACTACCATTCCACTGACAAAAGTGTTGGAACATTTCTTTCGCATCATTGATCCTACCGAATTCAATAAACAAGCTCATGATGTTGGAATCCAATATCGAAACGCAATCTTTTATGAAGATGCAGCTGATGTGCCAATTATTTTTGAATTTCTAGAAAAAGCACAAGCAAATTATCGCAAAAAAATTCGTACCTACGTCAAAGAAGTGAATCCATTTTATCCAGCTGAAGGATATCATCAAGATTATTTAATTAAGAATCCTACAGGATATTGTCATGTAAACATGCATCTAGCAAAACCTGAGGAACTCAAATGATTGCGATCAGTCCATCCGTTCAACATGCTTTGAGTCATAAATTAGCCGTTGTGGCACTGGAATCCACGATTATTTCCCATGGAATGCCCTATCCAGAAAATGTGCATACCGCCTTAGAATGCGAACGAATCATTCGTGATCTTGGAGCGATTCCAGCCACCATTGCCATTATGGATGGAATCTTGACGATAGGATTAACGAGCGACCAAATCGATACTCTTGGGAGAACAGGACAAGAGGCACTAAAAGTTTCAAGAAGAGACATTCCTTATGCGATTTCTAAAAAACGTACGGGAGCATTAACGGTTGCTGGCACCATGATTGCTTGTCAAATGGCAGGAATTTCTGTGTTCGCTACGGGAGGAATCGGTGGGGTTCATCGCCATGCAGAAACGACATTTGACATCTCTGCCGATTTGGAAGAACTTGCCAATACCAACGTTTGTGTGGTATCAGCAGGGATGAAATCGATTTTAGACTTGCCAAAAACCATGGAATACTTAGAAACCAAAGGAGTACCTGTTATCGGATATGGCACGGATGTACTACCTGCATTTTATACTAGAAACTCTCCATATCCGCTTGAATATCGGTTCGATTCGGCCTCAGAAATCGCTCGTTTTCTTTCCATAAAATGGAAGCTTGGTTTACAAGGTGGGGTAGTCGTTGCCAACCCCATCCCAGAAGAATTCTCGTTTCCTGAAGAACAAATTGAAGAAGCGATTCAACAAGCTACGATCGATATGGAGAACTTTCAAATTTCAGGAAAAAAAGCTACTCCATTTTTACTGGAACGCATTAGTCAATTAACCAAAGGGAAGAGTTTACAATCCAATATTGCGTTGGTGTATTCCAATTGCCGTTTGGCAGCACAAATCGCATTAGAACTTTGCAAGGAGGATTCACATGAAACGAAATAATTACATTTCTTGGAACGATTATTTTATGGGAGTAGCCTATTTATCTGCGATGCGTTCGAAAGATGAATCTTCGCAAGTAGGAGCTTGTATTGTATCGAGTCAAAACCACATCGTTGGAATTGGTTACAATGGGTTACCCATTGGGTGTGATGACAACGATTTTCCATGGGAACGTGATGGAAAATGGTTGGATACCAAATATCCATACGTCGTGCACGCAGAACCGAATGCTATTTTAAATTCAACCATTCCTTTGCAAGGATGCCGCATGTATGTGACATTGTTTCCATGCAATGAGTGTGCCAAACTGATCATTCAATCCGGAATTCGTGAAATCATCTATTTGTCAGATAAGTACGAGGGGACAGATGTGGATATTGCGAGCAAAAAATTATTAAACGCTGCAGGCGTTATATATCGTAAACTCGAAGACTTTCATATTGTGGTAGATACCAATGAATGAGTTAACCAATCGCTATTGGCCTGCGGTCAAATACCTCCTCGTACCCTATTTGTTTTTATTGTTTTTATTGTTTTATCCCATTCCCTATGAAATCGCTGCGCCTGGTGGGCTAACCGAAGTCGATCATTTGGTCGAAATTCAAACCGTGGAGCAAAAGGTACTCAGTGGATCTTTTTCGACAACCTATGTGATTTCGATTCCTCGAATGACGTTTTTCCAATTCATCATTGGAACGTTTAGTCCTTTTACTGATATCAATAAATTGCAAGGACCCAATCTCAATTACACGAATACCGAAATCATCCAAATTGCGTATTGTGATAAAGCAACGAGTGTACACGCGGCGATTATTGTGGCATACCAAGCCGCTCAAATAGACAATCCTTCTGTCCAGTTTGGATTAGATGAACGTGTGTTGGTGTTTGGTAAAACCGCTGGAATGACCAATTATGATCAAGTTGGCTTATGTGATGATTTTGTTAGCATGCAAGGCGACCAAGGAGTAGTAACCAATTACTTAGAAGTTGGAGCCAATACGACATCTGGACAAACCTACACGTTCACGTTTCGAAATTCCTCAGGCAATGAATACTTCGTTGATATCACGAAGAATGCAGAAACGAACCGTTTTGGCTTGACCTTCAATCGCGTTTATTTTGTGAACAAGAATCAAACATTCCCCACTTTCACTGAAGTACCCAATTTAGTAGGTGGACCCTCCGGTGGCTTATTACAAGCCATGCATATTTATGCCCAATTGATTGAAGGAGACTTAACAAAAGGCTTAAAGATTGCCGGTACAGGCACCATTTCGTACAACGGAAGTGTTGGTTATATTGGTGGTGTGAAACAAAAAATCATCACAGCATATTACAATAACGTTGACTTATTCTTTATTCCTTTCTTAGATGCAAACTACATCTACGACAATTATCTAGAAGCTCTTCGTGTCTGTGAGGAATTTGGAATTGATCCCACGGGATGGTTAATTCCGGTTGCGACTTTCCAACAAGCCATTGATTATTTAGAGTCTCTTGGAGGTCAATCATGAGAGAATACATTCAAAAGATCAAACGGTTGAAACATGAGTTTGGATTGGTTGGAATATTATCCGCTTTGTTTGGCGGATTTGTCTTCTCCACCTTACTATTCTTACCGATTTTGCTCATTCTTGGATCGATTACGACGCTTTACATGCACATCTTAGGAATCATGTCTTCCATGATCTGGCTAACTTTTTTCTTGTATGTATTTGTCTTCTTTCGTCTTGTCAAACAAGCATTTCTACTAAAGAACCCCCAATCTACCGTGGACTATCCCTATTTGTTTAAGGTACACGTTATCATTACTGAGATTATTGTATTTATCCTAGGTGTAATCTACTTTGTAGTTCTTATGCCTCGAATATTTTAGGAGGAACGTATGCTTCTTTGGATCGTACTTGTTGCTTTGTTAGTCATTATTGACCAGGTCTCGAAATATTACATGGTGTTTTTGTTGGTGGCAGAGCAGTCCACTATTCCAGTCATCGAAGGGTTTTTCCATTTCACGTATGTGCGAAATCCAGGAGTTGTCTTTGGAATTGGGGGAAATTCTGGACTCCCTTTGATATTCTTTATTGTTACTGGGATTTTGGCGATTGGGATTTTTTCATTCTTT
>JAUXXX010000111.1 GCA_030684695.1 bacterium | reverse complement strand
GGATTGGCTGGTTCACTCACTGAAGTGTTGTAATCTTGAGTAATACTAGCGACACTACTACCACCACTGGTATTGAAGAAAATGGTGTATTGATTTATCGTCCACAAAGCGGTTAATGACAAATTGTTTGCTGGTATATTGGTAGGCAGAGCTGGAGACCAACCATTAAATGTATAACCTACTCTAGTAGGAATGGCTGGTGCAGTAACTGAAGTGTTGTAATCTTGGATAATGGAAGCGACTGCACTTCCACCATCACTATTGAATGTAATCGTATATTGATTAATTGTCCACTGAGCCGTTAAGGTAAGATTCTCTGCAGGCATATTTGCCGGTACGGCTTGAGACCACCCATTAAATGTATAACCTACCCTAGACGGATTGGCTGGAGCAGTAACTGAAGTATTGTAATCTTGGGTGATTGAAGCGACTGCACTTCCACCACTAGAGTCAAACGTGATTGTAAAAGAATGAGCGATCCATTGAGCTGTTAGTGTGAGATTCTCACCTGGCATGTTAGTAGGTACGGCTTGAGACCAACCATTGAATGTATATCCTACTCTAGTAGGAATGGCTGGTGCAGTAACTGAAGTGTTGTAATCTTGCGTGATACTAGCAACTGCACTTCCACCATCACTATTGAATGAGATGGTATATGAATTGATTGTCCACAAAGCGGTAATCGTGGGGTTATAGTTAGGCATTTTTTCAGGGATTTCTGGAGACCAGCCAGAAAAGGTATAACCAACTTTGGTTGGGGGTTGAGGCATAGGAATTGGTGTATCGTAATTTAGTGTAATCCCAGGTACAGAAGTGCCTCCAGCCGTATTAAAGTTCATTTGATACATCCTGATGGCATATATTGCTGTAAGAGTGATATTTTCTGCTGGCATATGAGTTGGAATCGGTTGAGACCAACCAACAAAATTATGTCCTACTTTGGATGGGGAACAAGCTGGACCGATGGCTGTATTGTAGTTTTGGGTCGTATAACAGCTTGGTGAACCATCGACAGCGTCAAAAGTGATGGTATATTGGTTAATCGTCCATTTGGCATAATACGTTCGATTGCCAGTTGATCCTAAGACTATCTGTGTTAGGGCACTGCCTGTCAAATCTACATTGTCATACCAACCATGAAAACTATATCCAGTTTTAGTAGGATTTTCTAACAGTACAGTTGGAGTTTCAACATGATACGTTGCTGGATTACTTCCATGATTGACTCCACCATTTAAATGATAAGTGATATTGTAAGCAACCGTATTCCATTTAGCATATAGGGTAATACTTTCTCCAGGCATCGTCGAAAAGGTAAAAGTTGTAGTGAGTTCACTATCCGAATACCACCCACCAAAGGTATACCCTAGTCTTGTTGGTGCGGTTGGCGCGTTGACTGCGGTATTATAATTTTGGGTAATGGAAGAAACAGCACTACCCAGACTAGAGTTGAATGTAATCGTATATTGATTAATCGTCCACCCTGCAGTTAACGTAATACTTTCCGCTGGCATATTCGCAGGTACGGAAGGTGACCAGCCAATAAAGGTATGCCCCACTCTAGTTGGATTTGCGGGTGCACTGACTACAGTATTGTAATCTTGAGTAATTGGAGATACTGCACTGCCATTATTACTATTAAATGTGATTGTATATTGATTGATCGTCCACCCTGCAGTTAACGTGATACTTTCCGCTGGCATGTTCGTAGGTAGTGCTTGAGACCAACCATTGAATGTATATCCCGTTTTTGTTGGGTTGGTTGGTGCGCTTACTGAAGAATTAAAATCTTGTGTAATACTAGCAACTGCACTTCCCCCATTTGAATCAAAAGAGATTGTGTATTGGTTAATTGTCCACCCTGCAGTTAATGTGATACTCTCAGCTGGCATGTTCGTAGGTACAGCTTGAGACCAACCATTGAAGGTATAACCAACACGAGTAGGACTGGATGGTGCACTTACTGAAGTATTATAATCTTGCGTAATACTATCAACAACACTACCCCCATCAGAATTGAAAGAAATCGTGTATTGATTAATCGTCCATTTTGCATAAAGCGTAATGTTTGAGCCAGGCATGGTATCAAAGATATATCCCTGTGTTAATTCAACATCAGAGTACCAACCAGCGAATGTATGGCCTGTTTTCGTTGGATGAACAGGTGCAACTATCTGGGTCCCTGCTAATTCATCAATCGGACTAACCGCACTTCCGCCATTGGAAATGAATGTTATTCTATTTGTAAACGGTGTGCTTAAACTTGTTAACAGAGTCGGGATATGTTTATTCGTTGTTGTACTGTCTCCAAGTTGACCATAAAAGTTTAATCCCCAGATGTAGAGTTTCCCACTTTCCGTGAGTGCGGAAGAATTTCCATCCCCCAAAGAAACAGACACCACCTTTTCACCACTTGGGAATCTACTTGTGATGTTGTTTGGAATAAGTTTGTCCGATATTGAACTATCGCCTATTTGCCCGTATTCATTATTTCCCCAAATAAATACTTTGTTAGTTTCGGTAATCGCTGAAGAGTGATAATATCCCACCGACAGCTTGATTACTTTCTCTCCTACAGGAAACGAAGAGGAGACTTCAGTGGGTAACAAACGGTTTGTTGTAGAATTATTCCCTAGTTGACCATTATGGTTGCGCCCCCAAGTAAAAACTCTCCCACTTTCGGTTAGAACAGAGGAATGTCCTGCTCCTAGTGAAATTTGAATCACCGGGTCACCAACTGGAAAGTTACTTGAGATATTGAGAGGAACCAACCTACTGGTAGTTGAATCATCTCCAATTTGTCCACTTGTATTTAATCCCCACGTATATACTTTCCCACTTTCGGTTAAGGCAGCGGAATGATTGCCACCGATACTAAGTGCTTTCACCAGATCATCGACTGGGAATTGATGTGTAATTTCTGTGGGAACTAATTTAGATATGATAGTACCATCTCCGAGTTGACCTGAATTATTCACACCCCATAAGTAGACTCTTCCGCTTTGTGTGAGTGCCGAAGAATGAGTACCACCTATTTGGACTTGTATGACCTTATCATTGATGGGAAACTGACTGGTGATTTCCGTAGGAATCCACCGATTCGTTGTTGTTCCATCTCCAAGACGTCCAGTATTATTCCACCCCCAAAGAAAAACTCTTCCACTTTGTGTAAGTGCGGAGGAATGAGCTAATCCGAGTGAGATTTGAATGACTTTATCATCGATCGGAAACTGACTGGTGATATCTGTTGGTACCCAACGATCAGTTGTTGAGTTATCTCCAAGTTGACCAGATGAATTGAACCCCCATGTAAAAACCTTCCCACTTTCTGTCAAAGCACCGGAGTGCAAACGCCCAAATGAAAGTTGGATGACTTTATCCCCTGAAACCAATAGACTAGAACTGAATTGGTTAAAAAATGGCATTCGTTGAACATCAGCCATGGCTTGAGTTTCAAAGACAGCTCCTTGTGAGAACCCAAACAAAATCAAAAATCCGAGCAATACTAATAACTTTTTCATTTTTAGCTCCTTATTCCTTTTTTCATTTTTATGATGCCTGGTAAAAGTCTTCGTTCCACAAAAGCTTGATCAATTCATGGTTGACTACTCTGTCTTGATCTTCCTTGGTTCCACTCGAACCCAGCAATGACCAACAGCGCTTGTCGGGGGTAGTCTTTTTTTCGTATAAATATAGTTATGGACTGCTTTCTTATTGGTGTCAACTTCCATGAAGTATCCAGAATCGGTATAACTTCCTGGGGTAAGTAGTTGGTAACTATCTAAATGACTACTTGTTTCTTTAAATTGCTTTGCTTCCTTTTTGCTCAATGAAACAAAACGATTCTCTGTATTAATCAACTTAGGTAACACACCTGTTGATACTTCTACCACTCGAGATGTTGCTTCTAATACTTTCGTGACTTCTAAGTATTC
Source organism: bacterium (assembly GCA_030684695.1). Taxonomy (GTDB): domain Bacteria; phylum Bacillota_I; class Bacilli_A; order Izemoplasmatales; family Hujiaoplasmataceae; genus JAUXXX01. The sequence goes on along the minus strand of JAUXXX010000111.1, from coordinate 4,356 downwards.
CCCATTTTGAACTGTCTCAAATGCAAGAAATTGTGGTCGTTCTTCAACTTTGTGAATCATTACTTCATCATATACAACCACTTCTTTTTTTTCTTCATTACTAGAGCTGACTTCAACATGGTCTGATGAATGAGCCTCTTGTTTGACTAATCTAATCTTCTTTGTTTGAAGATAGATGAAATATCCTGCTGGAACTAGTAGTAAAAGTAACAACCACCAAATCGAAAACCCACTTGTCAAATCATAGGTAATCACATAAGTAGAAAATCGATCGGTTAAAAAGGTCAACGTTTGATCAACGTGATGGTACTGCGTTTCTAACACGACAGCTTCTCCATTATGAATCCGAATGACACGGTAATTTCTGAATCCTTGATATTCTTGAGGAATGCTGATGGTAATCGCTAATGGTTCAAGTAATTCTTGGATTAATACATCATCGAGTCCTGCTTCTTTCAAGATAATTTCAATGTTGATAAAGACACTTCCATAGTTTTGAATTTGTAACGTATCTTTCACGACTTGATTAACAATGTCGATTTCTGAAGGCAAAATGTTCACTTGTGGTTTGACTTCCACACGAATGATAATCTCGACATTTTTTCCTTCAATCATCGAAGGATCAATTAAGTCATGGATTGCATCAGTTTGGGTTTGGAACGCCCCAGAATCTTGCGTGTTTAAAATCCAATATGCTTGAATTTCAAGATGACTAGCTGGCATAGTCGAAGGAATGCTTTGAGACCAGCCATTAAAAACATACCCTTCTTTGGTCGGATTGATTGGAGTATTCACTACTGAATTGTAATCTTGAGTAATACTTGCAACTGCACTGCCACCATTGGTGTTGAATGTGATGGTGTATTGGTTGATACTCCACTGTGCAGAAAGTGTCAGATTCTCAGCAGGCATGTTGGTAGGGACAATGGGAGACCACCCTGTGAATGTATACCCTACTCTCGTGGGATTTGCTGGAGAAGTAATCGCGGAGTGATAGTTTTGCGTTATGCTTGAAACGGCACTTCCACCAGTAGAATTGAATGTAATCGTATATTGGTTAATCGTCCATTGCGCTGTCAACGTGACATCTTGAGAAGGCATGGTTGAAGGGACACTTTGAGACCAGCCAGTAAACGTATAACCAACTCGAGTCGGAATCGGAGCGACATGACTTCCTAAATTAGCCCCCACATTATAGGTGGTTGATTGTAAGATTTGTTGATCGTGGTCACGATAAATTAACTGAAATTGAGTACCATTCCACTTCGCATAAAGCGTAAAGTTATAGGCTGGTTGATGTGCATCTACATAAGGAATCGTTAAGCTCTCGTCTGTGAACCACCCACCAAAGGTATAACCTACTCTACTTGGAGTATTTTGGATGAACACCCAATTTTGATAAGGCGTCACAAGTGGGGTAATACTCGTCCCCCCATTTGTTTCAAACGTAATCGTGTAACTATTTTTTGTATATTGTGCATCGATGTAGACATCTTGAGTAGGCATTGTCGGAGGAATATCGATGCTCCAACCAGTAAATGAGTATCCTGTTTTTTCGGGAGCGGTAGGCGGAATAACCGCTGACAAGTCAGCATTAATCAAGTAATCGGTTGATTGGATAATCTCATTTTGCGAATCTCGGAAAATGAGAGCATAGCGATCTGGAGACCATACCGCATACAGTGCTACACTTTGATATGGCATTACGGTGTAAACCACTTTAGTATGAAAGCTTGGTGGGTTGGGACTTCCAAACCACCCTTTAAACACAAATCCAGGCTTTACGGGATCTTGTGGCATTGTTACTGGTCCACCTTCATACGTGGTAATCGAATCAACTGCATTTCCTCCTTGGGAATCAAAGGTAATGGTGTAGTCTGGTGCGAACAAACGAATCGGGTTGATGCGATCGATTCTTGTATTATCCCCAATCTGACCTTCGAAGTTTCTACCTACACCAAAAAGTCTACCATTTGTGGATTGAAACAAGGTATGGCCATCTCCGGTACCAATGCCTGAAACATGGATTCTTATAGAATTGTGAAAGATGGAAATTTCTCTAGGCGTATGGCGATCAATTTGAGTGCCATCAGATAAAACACCATAAAGATTTCTGCCAAACGCAAAAAGACGATAATCGTCTCCAATTACTATAAATGTTGTATGATATCCCGCTTCAATTGCTTTTATATTAAAAGGAAGCCACCAACTATATGCGAATGCGTTCGTGATGTTTTGAGGAGTCAGCTTATTTTCTAGTGTGTTATCCCCTAGTTGACCGTTGGTGTTAGAGCACCAAGTAAAGACTTTGTTTAGTGTCGTATACGCAATCACGTGTATCACGCCTGGAGCGAAGTCTTTGATACCTTCTTGTGGATCAAGGGATGGAAAGAAAGAAGTAATCTCTACAGGTAATAGGCGGTTAGTCGTCGAATTATCTCCTATTTGTCCAGAAAAGTTTGCTCCCCAAGCAAACATACGACCCGATTGGGACAATGCATAAGAGGAGTGCATACCTGCGCCAATTTTAACGATTTTGTCTCCTTCACTTAAGGAAATACTATTCGTAATATTGATTGGAAGAACTTGATTGGTTGTGGTATTGTCACCGAGTTGACCATAGTTATTTCTACCCCAAGTAAAGACTTTCCCTTCACTTGACAATGCCATGTAAAAATCATCTCCTGGTTCAATCATGATCATTTTTTCCCCAATCGAGAGACCAATAAATCGGTCAGTGATATTAAGAGGGAGATATTGATGATTACTGGTTTCGGTGGTCATGACACTATAAAAGTTGGGTCCCCACACAAAAACCTGTCCTTCACTAGAAATCGCTGCACTATGTCGTGAACTTGTAGAAACCGATATAATTTTGTCTGTTTCAGATAAGCCTGTAAACAGATGAGTCATTTCTCGAGGCTTTATAAAAAAAGTATCGCTGTTTTGTGATCCTTGTCCGAGGGAGCCAAATCCTCCAGACCCCCATGAATAAACGGACCCATCCGTTGATAGAACAATCGAATAAGATGTTCCAGCTACCAAATCGGTAATGTGTTCTTCTTGAAGTGGGTATACAAATTCTGCGTGGACTGAAATGGGAAATGCAAAAGTAACAAAGATTACGCTAACGAGAAACAAGAGATTTAAAAGGCCAAGTTTTTTCATAAAAGTTCCCTCCAAATGCATTTTTTTATTTTTGAACAAACTTATGAACTATTTCAAACAATGTGAGACATACTTTCTCATAATGAATGAACATTTTCCCATTTATATATCATTAAAAGGTATATATGATATATCAAAATTATAATGAATGGGACTTGTTTCGTCAAGGGATTATCAATATTCTTTGATAAATCATCATGATTTTTATAATTAATTGAGATCAAGTAACAAAAAAACACCTCTTGACAAGCAGAAGTGTTTGATTGATATGCATTTAGTTATAAATTATTAGCCTTTCTTGGCTACGTCAGTGAAGCTAAAATGTGATCCATATACTTTTTTTTGGATTCACTGGCAAAATGAATAGCGTTTTTGGCAAATTCTTTGATGGTTTCTTTTTGAGTAGAATCTTCTAAGGATGGGAGATTAATGAATACATTGAACGCTGCTCCTTCAATGGCGGTTGCTAAACAAAGTGCCGCAACGCCTTGATCAGACAATGTATTTTGATTCAAATAAGGGGTTACTTGATCAAGGACACCGATTGCTTTTTGAGACAGATCAATGACTTTTTGAGGCACATGGATGGCTTGTATGGTTCCTTGTAAGATGGCTTGTTTGCGAATAGCTTTTTCTTCATCGGTGATTTTAGGAAGACTAAATGACTTCATAATTTGATTGAATGCATCGGTATCTTCATCTATAAAAGTTACAAAATCATGTAAGTACTCTTGAAGTATCGGAAGATATGTTGTGACTTCTTCTTGAATTTTAGCGTCTAGTGCAAGAAATTTCTTTTTAGAAATGGAGAGTTCCAACGTCATTTTAATCAATCCAACGCCACACGCTCCACTGAGCGCAGCGACAGATCCTCCCCCAGGAGCGGGGGAACTTGAAGATACTTGAAGCAAGAACTCTTTCACACTTAAATCAATGAGTTTCATAGATTCCCCTTTGCGATTGATACACACAAATTCCTCGCTTATAAACCGCTTGCGTATGTGATGTACCATAGTGGTATAAAAAGTATTCCCAGTTGGGTATGGCTAGTAAAACAAAATCAGCTTGTTTTCCTACTTCTATTGAACCAATTTTTTCGTGTCTTCGTAATGAAAAGGCGGGATTCATCGTAGACGCTGTAAGAACTTCACTTGGCAAAAGCCCTAGTTTATTACTGGCTAATTGAAG
>JAUXXX010000108.1 GCA_030684695.1 bacterium | reverse complement strand
CTACAATTTTTGTCATGTTATCTCCCCATTCTTGTTTTTCAATTATACTCCATTCAACTCTTCAATACAAGAACCAATTGATGAATGTTTGGTAAAATCACGTTTTCAAAAAAACATCATGTATCAAAAGAAATCCTATGGTACAATTATGATACAATAATAGTGAGGTGTTGTCATAATGAATCAATTCTTACTTATAGTATCTGCCCTTTTAGGGGAATTTGAAGTTGACCCAACCGATGGAACTTCTCCCATCAACAACGCTCCAGAAGGGTGGCTCGATCAATTCATGAGTACTGCTGGCTGGGTAGCGTTGATCTTTGGACTAGTTGCTGTTATAGTCTTTATCTTCATTGCCTTTAAGTACAAAAAAACAGAAATCAAACCAATGAGTCAAGATGCCATTGAATACGTCATTACTTCATTAGGAGGAAATAGTAATCTAGTGAGTGCTGATAGTGATGGCCAACGACTTCGCTTCACCGTCAAGAATGTATCTACTTGTGATTTAGTAGCCATTAAGGATCTTGGAGCCAGTGGAATTTTCGTTTCTGGAAATCAAGTGAAACTGATGTTTCCTTTTGATGCAACGCAGCTGATTATTTCCATTCAGCAACTAAAAAAAGAGGTGTAATCAAATGATTGAAATGAGTTATAAAATATCCTACCCTCACGGGTTGCACGCCAGACCAGCTACTTTGTTGGTTGCGAAAGTATCGTCGTTTCAGTCCCAAGTGTTTTTGACTTATAAGGGTTCTTCTGTCAATATGAAATCCATTATGGGGGTGTTGTCCCTTGGAGTTCCTGAAAATCAAAGTTTTAAGATTATGGTAGATGGAGTCGATGAACAAGAATGTATGCTTGCAATACAACGACTGATTGCCGATATCAATCAATCATCATAAAAAAAGAAGGTTGCCCATCGGCAACCTTTTATAATTCTTCGTCAGCAATATTTCTGGGTCGTGGGAATGTTTCTTGTTTTCCACGGATATTCCCAATAATCATGGCAATCAAACCGATGATGATGAACAAATAATAACTAGCAAAGCGCCAAAGCATCATTGACCAAAACATCATTCCACTTGCGATGACAGTAAAAATAATCGTAAATGAAAACTCTGCAGCGCCTGCATTTCCTGGGGTTGGAACGAATGCAATGGCGGAGTATACAAAAAGTGTGAGTGTTACAGTATCAAACCAATCTACTTGATATCCTGCTGCACGGATGACAAAATACGGAATCGTACAAAGCGCCAATTGATATAGAATCGATAGAGCAAAGGTTACAAATAGGGTAAGTTTGGATGTAAACAATTCTTGCATACTGACTTTGAAATCCGCTACCGACTTTAAGATATGTCCAACCACTTTTTCGGGTGATTTAATGAGATGTAGTCGATGAAGTATTTTTGCAAAAAACGATACAATCGCTGTAGAAAGCTTTGGTACAACAATAAAGAATATTACACTAACGGGTAGAAAAATCATAAAACCAAGACCTATAAAAGCGAATGCACGAAAGACAGAATCCGTTACAACATGACCGTTAAACAAAAACGATCCTAGTCCCAATACAAAGAATGCAATTTGCATCATCGAAAACCCAGAAATGGGTAATGATCCTGCAATTCCCGAGGGGATTCCCCCTTTGTACAAGGTATAAATTTGGAAGGCTTGACCTCCGCTCCCAAGAGGAGTAATGTTATCATAATACTTCCCAACAATGGCGGTTTTAATGGCAAGAAAGAGGCGGAATTGTCCAGTTGATTTTTTTATTAAGAAGAAATACTTCAAGCCTTCAGCAAGCAAAGCAATCACTGTAGAAAAAAGCGCCATCATTAAAAATGGCCAGTGTTGCATCCAAGTGGATACCATCTCACGAAAACGGATGTCCGCATGTCCACGAAATTCAATCAAACCAATGATGACAACGATAATGATGTTGATTGCTAAAAATATGTAAGATAAGATAACTCGACGGCGACTTTTTTGTTTCATGACTAACCTTTCTCATACAAGAGAACTATCTTTGTGTGTAGTGCTTTTAATTATATCAAATATCACTTCATCTGTGCAGTCCCTAAAGAGGAGTTTTTAGCATGTAATTGCAAAAAGAAAGGCAATAAGAGGAAGAATTCTCTTCGAATATCGTTCCATCATGGAGATAAAGACTGAAGAAGCGCTATTTATAGGTGGCATGATTACTTTCTTTTTCTTCCCAAACCAATTTTTTGTTTGCATTTTTCCAGTTTTTTATAGGCAACCCGTGATGCAATGTCTCTTCCTGAATCAAGAATTTGATCGAGTTCACCACTTTGAATGATGTGTTGATATCTGTTTTGTAGAGCACCAATCTCACTAGCAACCAGTTCAGCGAGGTCGGACTTAAACATAGCATAACCAAGTCCTTTGTATTTTTCTTCAATTTGTGCAAATGACAAATCTGTTAATACACTATAAATATTCATGAGATTTGCTACTCCGCTTTGCGAGGATGGGTCGTATTGAACAATTCCGATGCTATCTGTAACAGCGGACTTAATCTTTTTTCTGATAACATCGAGTGGGTCAAACAATGAGATATATCCCTTATCGGACTCATCAGACTTGCTCATTTTCTTTTCAGGGTCTTGAAGGTCCATGATTCGAGCTCCGGTTTCAGGAATCAGTGGTTCAGGTACAACAAAGAAATCCCCATAACGGTTGTTAAAACGGGTTGCAATGTCCCTTGTTAATTCTAAATGTTGTTTTTGATCATCACCTACTGGTACATAATCTGCATCATAAAGAATGATATCCGCTGCCATTAAAACAGGGTAAGTAAACAACGCAGTACTGAGTCCGGCTTCTTGTTTTTTGGATTTGTCTTTGAATTGCGTCATTCGTTCGAGTTCACCAATATAGGTACTACACTGTAGTAAATATCCAAGTTCCGCATGCTCTTTGACTTCAGATTGAATAAACAAAATGGTCCGTAATGGATCTAGTCCAGCAGCTAAGTACATCGCAGCTACCTCTTTGGTTCGTTGTCGTAACAGTGACGCTTCTTGTGGGACTGTAATGGCATGCAAATCTGCGACGAACAAGTAAAATTCGTCATCCGGCATGCTTCGTTGCAACTCGACAAAACGTTTGATCGCACCAATATAATTACCTAATGTTAATGTGCCACTTGGTTTGATTCCTGATACAATTCGTTTCATATAAAACCCTCCTAAAAAATAAAAATCGTCCTTAACTATGCTAAGGACGATTGAACGCGGTACCACCTTGATTCCAGTCAGATGACTGGCACTTCATTGACCGTTAACGCCGGAATACGGATGGAATTAGCATCACTCATTGGGCCATTCGTTACAGATCCTTGTTTGTCTTACACTGTCACAAACTCGCTGGGAAGGATGATTGTAAGTACTTCTCCAAATCATCGTTTTATGGTTTTATTATAGCACTACTGTATTTGAATTTCAATCTCTAATTGATTGACAAGTTCTTCTAAACGGTTCGCTACCGCAAAAAAGGCATCCTTTGTTGTTAAATCGACTCCTGCGCGCTTCAACTGTTCAATGGGGTAATCTGAACCACCGGACTTTAATAAGTTGATATAGCCCTCGAATGCGCCATCTTTGTTTGCTTTTACATTCTCATAAATTTTTAAAGATGCAGCGAAACTGGTTGCGTATTGGTAGACATAAAATGGAGTATAAAAGAAATGAGGAACATAAGCCCAGACATATTGTTTCATGTCTTCTTTACGAATGTCGATACCATAAAACTCTTCATACAGACCAATCATTATTTTTGACAAGGCATCTGCAGTAATCGGTTGTTTGTTTTCGACCAGTTTATGTGCTTCTAGTTCGAAGATTGCAAATAATGTTTGACGGTAGAAAGTGGACAAAATATCATCAATTGCACGTTGTAGAAGGGCGATTTTTTCATCTTTTGATGCATCACTTTCTTTAATGATGTAATCCAGTAAATTATGCTCATTGAACGTAGAAGCCACTTCTGCGACGAAGATGGTGTAGTTTTGTAAGTTTGCTGGTTGGGCTTGTGCAGCGTACATCGAATGCATGGAATGCCCTGCTTCATGAGCAACGGTAAACACATCACCCAGCGTTTTAGAATAATTTAACAGTATGAAAGGATGAAGGTTTGGCATCGAAGAAGAGTACGCTCCGGTTCGTTTTCCTTCCGCTTCATATACATCAACAAATCCATCGCGCAATACTTCGAAGGCTTTTTCTTGGAAGTCGACAGGAAAATGCTTGATAGAAGCAAAGAACAGTTGCTTTGCATCTTCGAACTCGTATTCTTTGTTTGTTTTTACCAAATCAAGAAAGCGATCATAGGTATGGATTTCATCTAGTCCCAAGAAATCTTTACGAATTTGCAAGTATTTTTTGATAGAAGAGGTGTTTTGTCTCGCAACCGTTGTGAGTGAGAAATAGACATCAACCGGGATTTGGTTATTAAATAAATAAGATTCTAGGCAGGAAGTGTACTTTCTTGATTTCATTGTAGCGAGATCTGCTTCTAACACGGTTTTATAGATCGATGCATAGGTATTCTTATGGGTTTCATAATAAGAAAATACGGATTCGAAAATTTCTTTGCGTTCTTCTGCGGACTCTGATTTTTGGATATAAGCTCGATAGTTACTATCTGTAATGGTTACAATTTCACCATTTTCAAGCATAACATCACCATGTTCGATGTCTGCAACAGATAAGGAGGAGTATAAATCCTTACCACTTAAGCGAATTTGATTGAAGTTTGATAGCAAAGCTTCTGATTGATCATCAAGAATATGTTCTTGCCTACGGAATAATTTTTCAAATCCGAATTTATATTCTGCTAATTCTATATGATTATTTACAAAGTTCAACACCTTTTCTTTTCCCAAAATAATCAGTTCTGGTTCTTCAAAACTGACTGCTTGAGAAAGCGTGGCAAACGCTATATGGACCTTTTGAAGAATTGCGGCATTGTCTTGATTTTTCTTGTTGAGATCACTTAATAAACTCGCATATTGATATACAGGTAGACCAATTACTTGAATCTCTTTTTGCAATGTATAATACTCAACGAAAGATGCCTCGTCGGAAAGACGCCCCTTATACGAACCAAGTTTCTTAATAATTTCTATAGTTTTATGATATGATTGTTCAAAGTCTTCTATGCTTGGAAATAAATAGGTTAAATCCCAATTCATTGTACTATCCTCCTGTACATTATTTTCAATTATTATATCATTTATTTCAGAAAATGTATTTATCTTGAGGGTGTTTATGGTATAATTTATTTGCTATATTGATAGAAAGTGAGGTTTCAGCATGATTACGTTATATACAAGTTCGAGTTGTTCTTCTTGTCGAAAAGCAAAAAAGTGGCTGGAAGAAAACAAAATTCCTTACAAAGAGAAAAACATTGTTGGCATCAAACTGACTCGTGACGACATTATTAACATGCTCAAATTCTCTGAAAATGGATTTGAAGATATCATTTCTACCCGTTCGAAGATTTTCAAGGATAATAATTTAGATACAGAAGACATGCGTTTTGGAGAGTTGGCAGATTTTATCATTGATAATCCCACCATTTTAAAACGTCCGATTATCGTCAATGAAAAAATCATGCAAACCGGATATAATGAAGATGAGATTCGTGCCTTCATTCCTCGAAAATTTAGAGAACAAACCATGTGTGATGAATGTTCAGAAAATTGTGAATACAAAGAATGTATTCGTAGTGCTGTGAAAGGCATCAAACGAATCAAAACCATTTAAGAAACCAAGTCGTATATCTACGACTTTTTCTTTTTGTTCGTGAGATTTCTTGTAAGCGTTTTATCATTGACGGGTTCTTGTAAAACGCTTGAATATTTGGTACAATACAATAGAAGATGAAATTCCAAAAATATTAGGAGGAACAAACATGTCAGTAAAAGTAGCAATTAATGGTTTTGGGCGTATTGGTCGCTTAGCTTTCCGCGAAATGTGGGGAAAATCTGATTTTGATATCGTCGCAATCAATGATTTAACAGATGCAGAACAACTCGCTTATCTTTTAAAGTATGATTCATCTCAAGGACGGTTTCTACAAGATGAAATTAGTTTTGAAGGAGAATTCTTAGTTGTTCAAGGCAAAAAAGTTCCAGTTTTCGCTCAAAAAGACCCAGCTCAACTTCCTTGGAAACAATTACAAGTCGATGTTGTTTTAGAGTGCACTGGATTCTTCACCGAAAAAGCAAAAGCAGAACTTCATATTCAAGCAGGAGCGAGAAGAGTAGTTATTAGCGCACCAGCAAAAGAAAAAGAAGTACCAACAATCGTATATGGTGTGAACCATGAAATTCTAACTGGTAAAGAAACAGTGATCAGCGCTGCTTCTTGTACTACAAACTGCTTAGCACCAATCGCTAAAGTATTGGACGATGCGTTTGGTATCGTAAAAGGATTTATGACAACTGTACATGCTTACACCAATGACCAAGTCACATTAGACGGACCACACAAAGCCGGAATTGCATCTCGTCGTGGACGCGCTGCAGCAGCAAACATCGTTCCTGCAACAACGGGAGCTGCTAAGGCAGTTGGTTTGGTATTACCACAACTAAAAGGAAAACTAGATGGCGTTGCATTACGTGTTCCAGTCATTACAGGTTCGATTGTAGATTTAGTTGTTGAGTTAAAAGTTCCAGTTACCGTTGCACAAGTCAACGCTGCTGTAAAAGCTGCACAAAGCCCAACCGTTGGTTATACTGAAGATCCTATTGTTTCTACCGACGTTATTGGTTGTAGTTTTGGGACATTGTTTGATGCTCAATCCACCAAAATCATGGAAGTGGATGGAAAACAACTTGTTAAAATATTCTCTTGGTATGATAATGAGTACTCTTTTACCGCTCAAATGATTCGTTCTTTAAAACATTTCGGAGAGTTAATCTAAATTTTAAAAAGCATCCGAAAGGGTGCTTTTTTTCCATAGTGAGTTTGAGGTACTTATGCATTTAATTGATGAACTGTTTCAATACCTAACAAATATAGTCTCTCTTCATCCATGGCTTGCGCCTCTTTTGGCGTTTTCTTTAACATTTTTAGAAGCCATCATTCCTTCACTGCCTTTGACATTATTGATTGCCTTCAATGTGTCTATTTTGTCCTCTGTGAGTGGGACTGCGAGTGGTACTTTGCAAGCAATCCTTTTTTCCACGGCAGGCTCTTTTACTGGAATGATATTGATTTTCTTTCTTATTCGGAAAGTACTTCGTCCTTATTTTGAAAAAAAAGTAGCAGGCCATGCATATGGAGAGAAGTTTATGAATGTAATCCATGGAAAAAACACATGGATTGCTTTGTCGCTTCTTTCGAACCCACTACTACCTTCTTCGATTATGAATTATGCATTATCGCTCACTAAAGTGAAAGTTTCGAAGTATTTGATCTTAACGCTTATCTCTAGATTTATTGTGGTTGGGTTGTTAATCCTTTTGGGTAGCTTCTTTAACATTCAGAATAAGCCAATCAACATTGTATGGATGCTTTTGTTTTACTCCTTTATTTTATTAGCATTTAACATACGATGGAAGAAGCGACATGTTTCCTAATAAAACGATTCATTTCGAAGATAATCCATCATTTTAAGCAAAACATATCACTTTTTTCATAATTTCGATATAATGAAGTAGAGGTGATAACGATGAAAAAGTTTGTCGAAGGCGCATTAGTAGCAAATGCAGCGAGTATGGGTTTTAACTGGGTGTATAACTTACCCTATCTAGAAAAACTATCAAAAGAACAAGAATTGGTATTTCAACCAGTCAATAAAGAGCAGTATGATCGCGCAGGCAAATCCTATCTTGCCTATCCATTTGCTGAAGTGGGAGATGTATCTGCCCAAGGCGAAATCTTAAAATGGCTTTATCATGCGTTGTCCAAAGACAAAGAATTAAATCGATCTGAATATGAAGATTTGGTCTATGAACACATCAAGCCAGGTGGAACGTATCGTGGCTGGATCGAATCCTATGGTAGAAAGCTGATTATCAACAAATTACTACCTAGTGTAGGTTCTCCTTTTGCGCCACTAGAACAAAACGATGATCAATTGATTGGTTTTATTCCTTATTTGGTTTGTAAAGAATTGAACAAACCTGTGGATTATGCATGGTATTTAGCCCAAGCATTTACGAATAACCCTGCATATCCTCAGTTTTTCCATGCAATTGATCAACTCTTAATCAAATTAAAAGCAAAATCGATGCGCCAAGCCATCGAGGAAATCATTCCACTTACTCCACATGCCTTCCAAGACTCGATTAAAAAGGCGATTGAGATTTCGGATACCAAAGAGTTTATCATCAAACACTCTGGAACTGCTTGTCATATTCCACATGCTGTTCCATTGATTTTCCACATCTTATACCATACAAGCAGTTTTGAAGAAGCAGTGAAGCTAAATACACTTATTGGTGGGGCTAGTTGTGATCGTGGCTCACTGATTGGAGCGATTTACGCTCAAGTATCAGTAATTCCAAACTCATGGCTTGAAAAAGTCAAATTATAGTTCATGAAGCATCGTTTCGGCGATGCTTTTCTTTTTGTAAATTTTTGAATAAATGGTATTGACAAACTATACTATGCAATGTATAGTATTATGTGAGAGGAGGTATCGTATGGACATTCAATTAAAAAAAGGATTTCTTGAACTACTTGTTTTAGCTTCGATTAAGAATCAAGATTCCTATGGATATAAAATGATTCAAGATATCTCTCCCATCATGGAATTGTCAGAATCTACCCTCTACCCCATTCTAAAACGCTTGGATGAGCAGCAACTGGTTCAAACGTATACAACAGAGTATAATTCCCGTTTACGCAAATATTATAAAATCACAGCAGCAGGGAAGTTAAAACTAATCGAATCAGCGCAAGATTTCAAAGAAATTCAAAAAATCTATGCGTATATCCTTCAGTGAGGTATCTTATGAACAAATATGAATTTTTATATAAATTAGGCAATGCACTTAATCAACAAAAAAGAACCGACCAAAAAGAGATCCTTGGCTATTATGAAGAACTGATTCAAGATGCCATTGACTCTGGTCAAGGCGAAGAACAGTTCATTGCAAAACTAGGGAGCATCGATAAGATTGCTCGTACCTTGTCCAAAGATGAGACGTTCGTAGAGCAAGTCAAAACAAAACAAAACTTCCAACTTCAAATGGTCTTTTCTACCACCGTCAAGATCATTGGATACTTCATCTTTTTTACAGTAGTCATTGTCGTAGGATCGATTGGAATCTCATTTCTTGGAAGCGGAATCTCCATGTTTGTCTTTGCGGCAATCCGTTTATCCATGATGATAGCCCAAACATTTGATTTATACAACTTGATGATGTTTGTTGGATTGCTCATACTGGGAAGTGGAACGGTATTATTTGGAATAGCGATTTTTAAATGGTTGATTATTGAATCAAGACCAAGACTTGAAAAGCTTCTGGAGATGGTCCAAGAAGCAATAAAGAAAGTAGGATAAAGAAATGAGAATATTATTTAAAATAAGCTTGTTGTTAATCATCGTAGGAGCATTTCTATTTGGGGCGTTTTATATCATCAATGGAGGTTCGACACCAGGCACTGGTGATTCCGATGTTGAGTTGATTGAGATTTCCTATGATGCGATTGATTTTGATGAAATTCGAGTTGTGATGATCAACAAATCCATTCAAGTATTGCCATCGACATCAGACAAAATTGAATTAAAGTATTACCAAAGCGAGAAGAACTGGATTGAAATTAGTACAGAGGGAAACATTCTGGATATTGAAAATAAAACCGAGATCTTCCATATGTTTTTTAACTGGT
>JAUXXX010000103.1 GCA_030684695.1 bacterium | reverse complement strand
GAGGGATTTGCTTGGGGAATAAATCAGAAACCATGCAAAAGATTTTAGATGTAGCATGCATTGAATTTGGAACAAATGGTTTTGTGAATGCATCTACCAATCAAATTGCAAAAAATGCTCTTGTCTCAAAAGGTGTCATTTTTAAGTATTTTCATCAAAAGCATGAACTATATTTCCAAGTGGTTGTACAAGAAATGGATAAGTTGATTCAAGGGTTATCTTTGTATATGTCAAGCCACGAGGAAAATGATGTCTTTGATAAAATTGTTGATATCATTTTATGGAAAGCTACCTATGCGAAAATGTATCCGTTTGCCAGCGCATTATTATTAGAAGCGGTATCCAAGCCACCGAGTGCAATCAAAGATAAAATGATGGAGTATTTTTCAAAGTTAAGTAGTCATTCGATTCAATTGTTCTTTGATCAAATTCCCATGGATAACATTCAGGAGCGTTTTTCAAAAGAAGATGTTCAAAAAATGATTGGGATTGCGGTCAATGGACTTCAAGCCACTTACATCAAAGAAGGAATGACCTTAGAATATCTCGAAAGTATTCGAGAAGAATCAATTGATTTTCTAAAAACAGTCTTACGAGGAATGGAGAAATCATTATGGTAGCAATTCAAGTAAAAGGGCTAAGGTTTACATATCCAAAACAAACAGAAGAAACGATTAAGAGCATTGATTTTTCAGTGGAACAAGGTTCAATTTTTGGGCTTCTTGGGCCAAGTGGTGCAGGAAAATCTACTACTCAAAAGATTTTAACAAAATTGATTACCGATTACCAAGGTGAAATTACGTTTTTGGGCAAAGACCTACGTAGTTACAAAAAGGATTTTTATGAGGTGGTTGGGGTAGGGTTTGAAATGCCCATTCATTTCAATAAATTAACCGCTCTAGAAAATCTTAAGTACTTCGCTGCTTTATACAAGAAAAACATCGATTATATAGAATTATTAAAAAAAGTAGGGTTGTATGAGGCTAGAAATCAAGAAGTCGGAACCTTCTCCAAAGGGATGAAAGTTCGACTTAATTTCGTGAGGGCTTTGTTAAATGACCCAGATGTTTTATTTTTAGATGAACCCACCAATGGACTCGATCCAAAAAATGCAAAAGTGATGAAAGACTTAATCTTAGAATATCAAAAACAAGGAAAAACGATCATCATTACTACCCACTTGATGGGCGATGTGGAGCAACTTTGTGATCAAGTCGTTTTTATGACAAAAGGTAAGTTATCCGAAATGGCCACACCGCGAGAACTGAAAATTAAATATGGGAAAAAAGAAGTAAAAGTGGAATATGATGGACATGGGGTCACTTCTTTTCAAACATTTCCACTTCTTGGATTGGGTCAAAATCATGAGTTTATACAACTTCTCCAAGAACAACAAGTAGAAACCATTCATAGTGGGGAAACCTCACTAGAAGAGATTTTTATCAAAGTGACGGGAGAGACGAAGTATGAATAGCTTTTTGCACTTGTTGAAAGGTGAAGTCTTACGTCTCGTGAGATACAAGATTATTTTCTTTGGAATTTTGGTTTCCTTGATATGGGTGGTACTTATTTATTTCCTTGATGCTCAAACAGCAAAAGGATTCATGCCATTTTTGGCGATGCTTGATGCAGGGATGATGTCGGTGATTTTATTAGGAGCAACATTTTTCTTGGAAAAGCAAGAAGGTTCGATTAAAACATTACTGGTAAGTCCAGTGTCGCTCGTTCAAGTGTTAGCTGCGAAAGTCGGTTCTGCTATCATTAGTGCAATGATTAGTGTAGTAATGGTACTAGGATCTGGTTTCGTCTTTCACGGAATTCAAACAAATTTTTTGTTGGTGTTCTTGTATGTATTCGTCATTGTACTTTCTCATACAGCCATAGGATATGTCATCACGCTTCGTTCGAAAGACTTCATGTCGATGATGATGAAGTTTGCAGGGCTAAGTCTACTGTTGATGATTCCAAGTTTCTTATACTTGTTAGGAGTCATTGAGGAGCAACTCAATTGGTTGTTACTCCTGTCTCCGATGTATGCGGCTCAATATCTAATTCAATCCATTCACAGCAGCGCTGATTTGTTGTTAATCGTAGGCTCTACTCTATATTTAGCTTTATTAGGTACTTTCCTGTATGGGAAAGTAGTTTATCCGAGATTCAAGGAATTTGCAATCGGAGGATAATATGAAAAAATACATCAGTTTATTGAAATATGAAATGAAAACCATCTTAAAGGATCCGATGAATGTGTTTATGCTTACGTATCCAGTGGTCATGTTGCTGGTATGTGCGTACTTATTGCCAATGATTATTGCAATGACCAATGGCGAGAATTCATCAGGAGAAGCAATTACTCTATTAATTGGTTTTATTGTGATACTTGCAGTCGGCGGCTTTTTAATGGGAGCGATGCTTGGGTTTTCGCTACTAGATAACAAAGATGAAATGACATTGATTAATATCGCAGTATCACCCATCACAGTTTCTGGATATGCGACCTTTAAGATTATCTACACATACGTACTATCAATCATTGCGAATTTGATTATGCTGGGAGGATTAAAACTTTTAGCTAGTGATGTGTATACGATTCAGTATCAGCAACTACAACTGCCACTCCTTGATTCGATTAGCTATGGAGAAATCTTGGTATTTTCCATCGTAACTTCGTTTTTTGTGCCTGCCATTGCTTTGGTCATAGCATCAATTGCTAAGAATAAGATTGAAGGATTTGCCCTAATAAAAGGTGGAGGTTTGATTGTATTTATTCCAGTTTTAGCCTTACTTGATATATTCCAAGATTGGAAGCAATATATTTTAGGAATCGTTCCCATCTTTTGGCCACTGAAAGCAATACTAAATGAATCTTTTGGATCGATGTTCTCATCCAACTTGCCATTTTGGTTATACATGGTGATTGGCTCTGTCTATTCGATTGTACTTGGACTTCTTGCATTACGCGGGTTTTTAAAGAAAATCAATATAAAATAGGAGGGTCTTTATGGAATGGTATTCATATGTATTAATCGGTTTAGCAATTATCGGGATTGGGTATTTAAAATTATCTTTGTTTAAGAAAATGAACAATAAAAAGAAAAATCAAAAGCACGAAGAAGAGTAGCATATTTCTTAATGATTACAATACAAAAAAGCCATCCAAAAAAGGATGGTTTTTTCATGTATGCATTTTCATATAAAAAAGTAAGATGACTTTCTAAGAGTCTATTGAATGTCTAATTTGAAAGGTGTATAATTCGAGAATCTTATTGCGAAAGGATATTCTACATGAACCAATATTATGTCAAGCGTATTGTTTCAGCAATCCTTACCATTTTGTTAATTGCCACTGTGACATTCTTCATGATGAAAGCTATTCCAGGAGGTCCTTTTTCAAGGGAACGAGCACTACCAGCTGAAATCATCGCTGCACTGAATAATAAGTATAAATTAAACGACCCCCTCTTCAAACAGTATGTTGATTATATGTTGGGGTTGTTTACCTTTGATTTGGGACCATCCTTTCGTCGTTTAGGTTATACCGTTAATGAATTGATTGCCATTGGATTTCCAGTCAGCGCCAAAATCGGTTTTCTAGCAATAATGACCATCGTTTTAATTGGAATTCCTTTGGGAGTTATCTCTGCTCTTCGTCAAAGCAAGCTTACTGACTATGTAGTTATGGTATTGGCAACATTAGGTGTTACGATTCCTTCCTTCGTTCTTGCTACCTTGTACATTTACTTTTTTGCTGGAAAATGGAAGTTAGTCCCTGCCTTTGGGCTGGAATCAGGATTGGCTTACATTGGTCCTGTTCTGGCCTTATCAGGATATTCTATTTCTTTTGTGGCGCGTCTGACTAGATCATCCATGCTTGAAGTGCTTAGACAAGATTATGTAAGAACTGCCAAAGCTAGTGGATTAAGTGAGTTTCAAGTAGTTTTCAAATATGCACTTAAAAACGCATTGATACCTGTAATTACTTATATGGGACCGATGATTGCAGCGATACTAACAGGTTCTTTTGTGGTTGAAAGAATTTTTGCGTTGCCTGGTATGGGTTATATGTATGTAGAAGGTGTTAATAACCGTGATTATACCGTTATTATGGGGACAACAGTTTTTTATGCAATCTTTTATGTCGTGATGGTACTGCTCGTAGATATCGGTTATACATTAGCAGATCCTCGTATTCGTCTTGGAAAGAAGTATGGTGAATAAGATGAGTCATACAAAAGAAGACTTTCTTCCAATTAATGTCAAAGCACTGACAAATAACGAGCAAATCCGGCCTAGTATAACTTTTTGGGCGGATGTGTGGCGTAGATTTAAAAAGAATAAACTAGCACTTATTGGACTTGTTGGGGTCATTATCGTTTCCTTGTTTGGTATATTTGGACCGTATGTGACACCCTATAGTTATAGTTACCAACAAACTGACTATTCAAATGTTCCTCCAACATTTCCGGTTTATCGAGTTGATGAAAACCATTATGTTTTCTTAACAGGGCAATACCGTTTATTGCTAATCTCGAATGAAGGCGAAATTGTATCTAGGCTTCTATTAACAGCGACAGACCCGATTAATAAGATTTAC
This sequence comes from bacterium, assembly GCA_030684695.1. GTDB lineage: Bacteria > Bacillota_I > Bacilli_A > Izemoplasmatales > Hujiaoplasmataceae > JAUXXX01. Next base: position 1,533 of record JAUXXX010000103.1, on the reverse strand, counting down.
ACTTATCGCTATAATGACGAATCAGTAATCATTGATTTTTCTTATCGTGTTGTTCCCAGTAGGATGAACTTAGGTATTGATTATACCGTCACCTATAATAATAGTACGGTTTCACAACCAGAAAGAACCATTCATAACAAAACCTTCTTGTTAGGATCAGATAACCTAGGGAGGGACTTATTAACGCGTATAATGTATGGAGCTCGTATTTCATTGTCTGTGGCTTTAATCGCTACTTTAGTTAACTTAGTTATTGGGGTTGCGTATGGAAGCATCTCTGCGATGAGTGGAGGATCAACCGATAACATCATGATGAGAATTGTCGACATTATTGATTCAATTCCTTTGCTTATTTATGTTATTTTGCTGATGGTAATCATCAACAAACCGGGTAGTGGGTATTGGACTATTATCCTTACGTTAGGAACCTTATATTGGGTAGGAATGGCTCGTCTTGTTCGGGGTCAAATCCTTGGTATGAAAGAACAAGAATTCGTACTTGCAGCTCGGGTTCTTGGGGTTTCCAACAATCGGATCATTGTGCGACATATGATACCAAACACCATAGGACCGATTATTGTTTCATTAACGATGATGATTCCAACTGCGGTTTTTACAGAGAGTTTCTTAAGTTTTATTGGACTTGGTGTATCTGCTCCTCAAGCGTCTTGGGGTACTTTAGCCAATGATGCAATATCAAATTTACAAACGTATCCTTACCAATTGTTCTTTCCATCGATTGCGATTGCAATCACAATGTTTGCCTTTAATTTTTTAGGTGATGGGTTACGTACTGCACTTGATCCACGCTTAAGGAAGGGGTAAAAAAATGGCTAAATTACTAGAAGTTAAAAATTTACATACCACTTTTTTTACTCATATTGGTGAAGTGAAAGCAGTAAGGGGAATTAGTTTTGATTTAGATGAAGGCGATATTTTAGGTATTGTTGGTGAGTCTGGAAGTGGGAAAAGTGTAACCTCTTTATCCATTATGGGCTTGGTGGATGAACCTGGAAAAATAGTCGAAGGGGAGATTTTATTTCAGGGAGTTAATCTAGCAAAACTATCTCAAAAAGAGCTCAATGAGTATCGAGGAAAAGACATAGCAATGATTTTTCAAGATCCGATGACCTCATTGAATCCGGTATTTTCGATTGAAGATCAGATTACTACTATTTTACTCAGGCACACGAAGATGAGCAAGAATGAAGCATTTTCTCGTGCCGTGGAACTTCTTAAGTTAGTTGAAATCCCAGAACCTCAGGAACGAATTAGAGCATACCCGCATCAGTTTTCAGGAGGAATGCGTCAACGCGCAATGATCGCAATGGCCATTTCATGTAATCCAAAGCTCTTAATTGCAGATGAACCAACGACTGCTCTAGACGTTACCATCCAGGCACAAATCTTGGAATTAATGAGAAGACTAAAAAACGAAATCCAAACAACCATCATGCTTATTACCCACGATCTTGGTGTAATTGCAGAAGTATGTAATAAGGTTATTGTTATGTATGGTGGAATGATTATGGA
>JAUXXX010000097.1 GCA_030684695.1 bacterium | reverse complement strand
AAATCCTTGGTAAAATACATTGATGTCTTGAATGCCTGATTGGATTAATGACATGACCAATTGATTGGCTTGTTTGGTCGTCGTTAAACTCTTTACACTCTCATAGGGAAATCCAAGGAAGTTTTCCTTGGAAACATAGCCTCCTAGAAGTGTTAAGTCCAGTACTGGACTATTGGATTGATCCACTGGAGTTAAGAACCCTTTTTCTAATAGATAGGCTTGAAATAACGAAGCCATCGAAGAATAGCTGTTGGCCTCTTCATGCAAGAACTGATACTCCACTACAAAATCGGTTTTGCTATAGGCTCTTGTCCATTCGGTAATCGTTACCGATGAACTGACTGCCGCGAATTTAAATGTTTGATTTTCTCTTAGTAAAAACTTGTAGAATGTTTGATTATATGGACTGTCTACAGACGAAATTCTCGAACGAATGACACCCATTTGTTCTCCTGTTTTGGCAATGGCAATAAAGCCTTCTCCATTGGTTAACATCCCATAAACAGGCAATGAAATGTCTTGAGAACTGGGACTTTGAACGGTTTGTATGATCGCCTGATCCGACCCATAAATCCGTTGTGAATAGGGCAGTGAAAACGAACGCTCTGAATTGTAATCAATCAACGCTCCACTTCCATCTGGGACAAAAGAATACCCAGTGTCTGTTCTTCCTGAGGCTCCAAAGAATGGCAATAGGTCAATTCCTACCATTTTGTATTTTTCCTTTTCAACGATGGAATCGTTAAGAATGGATACTTCTAAGCCTTTTGGAGTCAGTTGATAACGAACAATAAACTCAAAATACGGATAAATGTCTTCAAATAAAATCCCATTGGATTCCAAATCTTCCAGCAAATCCTCACTGGTATATCCAGCAACGTCATAAAAGATTCGGTATAGCTGACGAAGAATCGATACTTGAATCCCTTCTTTCAACTTCCAAATGCCTTTCCCACCGACATCGCCATACACATATGCTTGTTCCGATACTCGGCGATAATCCGTAGATCCCGGAGTCAACTTTGATAAAATCAACTCTTGCATCCGTTCATCCGAGATGATGGTTGGAAAATCACTTCTGTCGATGTCTTTTTTTCCACCGACTTCATAGAGTACTTCTATACCATTATCACTGCGTCGAATCTTAAAGTCTTGATAGGTAATCGCATTGTCATAGACCCCAAGGGATAGCTCTTGGCCCAAAGACCCTGCATAATACACCACAAAGGGATCTAAGAAACGTCTTGTCGTGGTATTGGGATTGGACCGATACGTTGTATTGGTCGTTAGATCCACTAACTGAAATAAACTGGTTTGGTTTTGAAACACAAATTGATACCCAAATTGCTCTAGAATGGTTTGATTGCCAAATTCTTGGACATACACCGATGCATCGACAAATCCAGTTTTATCATAAGGGGCCCTGACTGGAAAGGCAACTTGATTGGCTTTGACAATGAAATACATGCCACCAACCACAATTGCAAGAACAAACAAGACTACCACCGATTTTATCGGAAATCGAAACGAACGAATGGGTTTTATTACAAGATTGGAAACATGATAGGCGATTTTTTCTTTCCAACTCATGAGCGAGTAAATTTGAACTTCTTGATTCCTGTGATTATCTTTTTTCATCATAGGAACCTCATCACAAACTCTTGATAAATTGAAGATACAAACGCCCACATTTGTTGAATCAAGGAAAGAAATAATAGCATAATAAATAACAAGAATGCGACCGCTACGATGGTAAAGACCAACATCATAATGGTTTTAAACAATCCATATTCATGGATGCCTAATAAACCAAAAAACATCATATACACCATTAAAATCGCCCCAGCAGATTGGAAAAAGGTAAAGAAAATCACTTCATCTGCGGTGATAAAATTAGAAATAATCGTCGCAAGCAAACCCAACCATACATAAGGGAAAAATGAGTAAGTGATGACACGAAAGATATCGGTCATCGTCCCTTTTCCATCCATCAATGCTGTGGTTGCCCAGTTGGCAATCACTGCAATAACTACTGGAAATATTACTAGTGCGATGCTAAATAACAAATTAAAGTCTTTGGGATTGTTTTTATTGACCAAGAAGCCGTTGGCATTGTAGGCAATGACTTGAGTAAAAATCATCATGACCAAATAGAAAATGGCAACGTATCCTTTGAATGTTTTTTCTCGTTTGAAATCATCAAAACCACTGATGGGATGACTCATTAAAGATAGTGGCATTTTGAACACATCTTGAACAAACTGTTTCCAACATTGAATCAAATCAATTTTAGGAAGGTGAAGCTTGATGAATGTTTTTAGCTTATTCAACATCTTCTTCCTCCTTGGATAATGACACGGCTTTGGCCACTGATTTGATAAAGACAAACACCAATCCCGCTAAGCCAATGCCGATGATATAAGGAAAAATCACGACCAGTTGGCTATAACGATAAGGTTGATACGCACGTGAATACGTAATATCATCGTACCCAAGCTTTGCATAATGCATCGCTTGTTCAAAGTTTCCTTCCCGTAGCTCCGATTTCGAAATCCCTGCATACGCTAGAAAATAGTTGGTGTTTAAGGTTAAGACTTGTTCCCACGTTTGTTTGGCAAGAACGTACTCACCTTCATAATAATACTTGGTTGCTTCGTTGACCAAACGGCCAAACTCGGTGTATTGAAATACCACAAGGTTTTTATTCATCGAATCGACAACCAAAACAGAATCTTGAAAATAGGTCAACGATGTGGGTCGTAAGAACAAGGATTGTCGACTTGTAGACGATGATCCAATGTTTCCTAATTGACCTGCAATGTAGAGTAAATTTCCTTCAAAATCGTAGGTGAAGATCCGACCTCTGGTCCGGTCCAGAACCATATAGTTGCCAAAATCGTTGACATCGATATCGACAAACTGGGAAGGACCACTTGGAACTGCCGTATTTTGAGGCATCGATGCGATGTCGCCCACTTGAGGGATGTAGCCATTGCGACTTAACACATCAATTCCTTTGTAGTTGAGTTTTTTGACAATTTTTGCGCCCTCTGTCACAGAAGAAACGGTATACAAATAGCCTTTTTGGTCCACATGTAAGTTTACAAACGTGGTCGCCAAGCGATACCCTTGGGCCAGCCGTTGTTCTTCAGAAGTTAACCGAAGCCAAAAAGCATCCCATAGCGATAGTGTAACCGTATTGGCTCCCACATATCGTGAAAACGTTCCATCCGGACTAAAATCCAAGATTCCTTCGAAAATTTGATCGGCGATGGCATAGATTCGTCCTGTTTTGTCCACAGCTACTTTGGTTGGTCTAAAATCATAACCTTTGGGATCTTCGGGGTATTGTTTAAACGTTGGATCACTGGGTGCAAGAACACTAAAGACCCATTCAAATTGGTGATTGAATACCGCAATTCGTTGATTGCCGTGATCTGCCACGTAAATATAGTCCTTCGTTACAACCGTAGACCTCGGGGATAACAGTTTGTTGTTTCCCTCACCGGATCCAAACTGTCCAACATAGCGATATTGCGAATCTAATATATACACTTTATGTTGAGTCGAATCGGTGATATAGATGAAATCTTCATAAGTAAAAACATCCACCAAATCACCAAATGTGACAGATACCCGGTTTCCAGAAGTGTCTACCAAGTTTGACGTATCAATGACATTGGTTTGAATCAATGCTTCCGCAGAATATATGACATCCATCAATGGACTATAGTTATAGGACGCATGCACAGGAAGCGTGTATGCGAGTAGTAAAATAGTAAGTGTCATCATGACAATGATGATTTTTTTCATAGCGCCTCCTATTTAAGTCCTGAATGAGCCATGGTGTCAAGCATCTTCGTTTGATTAAAGATGAAAACTCCAATGGGAACGACCAACATAATGACGGTTACTGCCGCTGCGGTACCCGTTCTAGCAACGCCTCCAGCCACAATTTGTCGTAATGCATAACTGAGTGGTTTCAGATTTTCCGTGAAGATATAATTTCCGCCATCTGTTCCCCACAATTGTTGGAATAACAAGATGATTAAGGTCAACCATGCTGGCTTCACCAGCGGCATCACTACAAGAAAAAATGTTTGATATTCATTAGCACCATCAATCTTAGAAGCTTCCAATAACTCATCTGGAATGACATTCATAAACTGACGCATTAAGAACAGCCCTAAGGTAAACCCAAATGCTGGGATGATAATCGCTGCTTGGGTGTCAATCAACCCAAACCAGCTGATGATCATATAACTTGGAATCGCGGTAACCGCTGCGCTAAACATTAAAGAGTACACTACCAATTGATTGATCAAATGACGTCCAGGAAATCTTCTCTTCGCCAACGGATAAGCAGCGAGGGAAGCAAACAACACGTGTCCTGCGGTTCCAAACAAGGTAATAGTTAAAGTATTCACAAAATAGCGACTAATCGGGATTTGTGTATTTCCAATTAAGTTAAACAAATCCACGAAGTTATCAAACGTAATATTTCGGGGGAACAACCTTGGCGGAAACACAAAGATTTCATCCAACCCCTTTAAGGAGTTGGTAATCGTAAATAGCAATGGGTATGCACTAAAGGCACCAAACGCCAGTAAGAATAACAGTAAGATGACATCGCCCCAAAGTGATCTGGACAACCGTACTTTTTTATAACGTTTCGTCTTCTTCTTTTGAGTTTCTTTGAAGTATTGAAGTTCGGCTTGTCTGATATCCGCAACACTACTTGGAGTCAGACTTTTTTTTGTGGATTGAGCCATTATGTTCCCACCCTTCGAATCAATTTTTGAACCAAAAGGTTGGCACCAAGCATTAACACAAATAAAATCGTCGCAATCGCTGAAGCATATCCCATTTCCAAACGCGTGGAGTTGGTCGATCCAAAGTCAAGCAAATGCGTTACAATCGTATGTCCAGAGTATTCAACCGATGGAAAACCAAGTAGTGAAATCGAGACCATCCCAATGCCAAGCGCATTGGTGATTTGCATCACTGCCCCAAACATCAACTGAGATTTCATTTGTGGCAACGTGATATACCACAGTTCTTGCCAGCGATTTTTGATTCCATCAATCGCTCCTGCTTCAAACAACGTACGATCTACGGTTTGTAACCCGGCAATAAATGCTAAGAAGGATACTCCTAAGCTAAGCCATAACTGCACAATGATCAAAATCGTCAATGCATACTTCGGAGATTCTAACCACAGTATCGGCGTATTGATGATACTTAAGTTCATTAGGGTCGCATTTAAAATTCCATACATGTCAGATGAAAAGATGAGTAGCCATAATAAGTACGCAGATCCACTAATCGATGGCGCATAAAAGATTAACACAAGCAACCAACGAATCTTCGGTGGAAGTTCGTTGATCAACCAGGCAAACACAAACGCCATTAAATACGATATTGGACCAGTAATAATTGCTAAGATGAGGGTATTCTTTAACGCAATCAAGAAGACATCATCGTTTAAAAACAAATTGATGTAATTGGATAACCCAATGAACTTGGGTGGTTGTAACATATCAAATGAGGTAAAACTTAAGACAAAACTCATCAATACCGGAATGACGGTAAAAGTGATGAAGATGAGCATGAATGGTGCGATCATCGAGTAATAAATCTTGTTTCGCTTCATTAATGTCCACGTCGACACTCGTTTCGAGGGACTAGGATTCAAAGCTTTGGTTACCATAGTTCCTCCTTAATCCAAATTGAACTCTTGGCGTTTACGCGCAAGTTCCAAATTGATTTTTCCGACGTATTCAAACAAGTTTTCTCTTGGATTTGTTTTGTCATTGATTGTGGAACGGAACGCATTATCAATGTGACGACCAATGATATAGTCTCCTGGTACCGTAGGAATTCCTACAGCGTTGTCACGTTGGCTCGAAAGCATCAAGTAATCTTTGGCTGACCAAGGAAGGGATGAAAATGCTTGTAAGTTTGCGGTCGGATAACGTGCCGCTGCCCCTAAAATGGCTTCCATACCTCTGGCATACGAACTTTGGGCCTCATGACCTGTCCACCACTTTAAAAACTCCCAACTTGCCTGTTGTTCTTTCGACGCGGCAAGAATTACGGATCCACTCGAAATAGAGGTCGTTTGGTTATGAATCACACCATCAATCTCGTAGCCTGGAAGAGATGAAAATTCCCATTGCC
>JAUXXX010000091.1 GCA_030684695.1 bacterium | reverse complement strand
TGGGGTGCCCCAAATCCTCGAAATGCTCCGGTTGGTACCGTATTGGTCTTGTAGACATCTCCAGAAATATCCAAATGTGGAATCGTATATGCGCCACTACTTGCAATCATTGCTCGACTTAAGACAACTCCGGATAATCCAATAAACGCACCTGCAAACAAACTAACATGGGCTTTGATTCCTAGAAGTTGGTTCGACTTATCTACATAACCCGTCATTTGAATGGTAGAGGGATGACGTTTTGTGGTACAAATGATGTCTTCCATTCGTTCATAAATCAATTGAATGGGTTGTTTAATCTTATGAACCGCTACAGCGATTTGACAAGCCATGATGGAAGGAAACTCTTCTTTTCCACCAAACGCTCCGCCAACAGCAGGTTGAATGACACGAACCAAGTGCTGTGGATAGTTTAGTGCTTGGAGGACCGCATTTTTTACATAATAAGGACATTGAATCGATCCGACTAAGGTAATTTTGCCTTCCTGTTCTGGATAACAGATAAATCCTTGAGGTTCAATGTAAGCTTGTTCTTGATACCCGGTAGAATACGTTCTTGTAATAACTTTAGCTGCTTGTTCAAACGCTTCACTAGGGCTACCCTTAGTAAATGCATAGTGAATGACACTTTGAGAATCATCGAGTATGGGAACAAGTGGAGTGTAATCAATCTGTACTTGTTGGTTCAATTGAAGAATGACTTCTTTTACTGGTCCAACAAGTAAAGCGATGGGTTCACCGATGTGTTGTACCTCATTTTCAGCGAAGAAAGGCATGTCTTCAAAGATGATTTTCACAACATTCTTTCCTGGTACATCACGATAATCCACCACAAAATAACCCTCAGGTAGCGGAGGATATGAAATCTTGAATGTCCCTCTTGGAATGCTAGAACGAATCGTTTTGGCATACAACAGATGCTCTTTTTTGATGTCTGCTGTATAAAGTGCACTTCCGGAGATTTTTTCAGATGCATCAATTTTGGGGATAGACTCAGATATATTACTCATAAGCGACCTTCAGAATAGGAACCCACTAACGCTTTTGTAGGACATTTGGAAACACAAAGTCCACAACGAAAACAACGTTGTTCATCAATGGTGATGATGTCATTAAACGTAATCGCATGATAAGGACACACTTCTTTACACAGCATACATTGGACACATAAATCTTCGATTAATGTCGGAACGACACCTTTGAATTCAAAGGGATTATGTAAAACTGTGTTTTTTACATGTTCAATGGAATCAAATCCAAATTTTTCTAGCGTCTTTGGCAATTGATCAATGATTTTTTGATAGAGTCCTTTTCCTTTGAGTAAGGCTGCAGATAACATTTGAACAGCACTCGCTCCTGCAAGTAAAAACTCAATCACATCTTCTGCACTTTGGATTCCCCCCACCCCAATGACAGTCAAGGAAGGAACTGCTTGTTTGATTTTATAAATCGTTGCTAGAGCAATTGGTTTAATCGCTGGTCCACTCATCCATACATAGCCTGACTGATTGGAGTATTGGATTTGGCGAGACGATACATCAATATGCATCGTAGGACCAAGCGAATTGATTGCCACAATGCCATTTGCTCCAGCATCTTGAATGGCATGAGCAAAGGCTTCTGGATTTGGAATGTGTGGACTAATCTTCATATAAATCGGCTTTTTTGTGTGTGAACGGATGGTTTTGACAATGGCAGATATGACATTTAAATCCGTTCCTACATAATGTGTGGATACTTCAAAGGCATCCGCAAAAGGATCCAGTAAAGGAATCAATACTTCCATATCTTCTTTGGAATAACCGACACTCACGATGAGTGGTCGATCTTTAAAACGTTTCATCTGGGGTAAAAACTCTTCTACCCACATCGTATAGGGGTGTTCACTCCACAGTTCAGAGTTCATTACATAGTCTTTCGCTCCAAAAATACATGGTTTTGGAATGATGGGCAGTTGGACTGAAATGGTTTTGGTAACCAACGCTCCACATCCTGCATTTTGTAAGAATAGTAATTTTTCTGCATCTCCTACGAGTGGACCACTGGCTGGCATCAAGGGATTTTGTAAGACAAGTCCATCAAAACTGGTTTGTAATTTCATAGTTCCTCCTCCTTCAGACGATTCCATAAAATGGTTGCTTTCTTGGAAGCCTCTAGATACTTAGCTTCTAACTCTGCTGTATTTGAAAAATCGGTGACGACTTGTTGTCCACTAATAAAGACGTGACGAGGACGGAAGGAATCAAACAATCCATAAAATAAGTGTCCAAAGATGTTTTGCTCATTCATGGGAGTTGGGGGAATGTATGGGATGATTAATAAGTCACTGACAAACCCTTTTGAAATCCGCCCAATTCCTACTTCAAAGGTGTTGGATGCATATTCATAGGCAGAAACCATGCTGTTTTTGATATCTTGAAGTCCAAAGGCATTGGGACTAAAGTGTTTCAGTCTTGTTAGGAAAAGAAGCGATAAGTATTCTGATGTAATCCCCGCTGACATTCCATCATTTCCAATGAAGAAAGGAATACTTGCTTCCAGTAATTCATTGGGTGTGGGAAATCCTACTCCATTGTTTTGATTGGAATTTGGATTAAGCACCACTTTTGCTTGATGTTTGGATATCAGTTTTCTTTCGCTATCTGACAAAAATAACCCATGAACCAACAAACTGTTTTTTCGAAGCAATCCATGTTCTTCTAACCGATGAATGACTCTTTTTTGATAATGATGCATGCTATGGGCTTGATCCATCCCAGATTCAGCGACATGGATATGAATGGGGATCTGATCAGACGTTTTTGCAATTTTTTGTAATGAACTGTTAGAAAGGGACATCGATGCGTGAAGTCCAAACATCCCACGGCATGTTGATGTTTTATTATGTTCAAAAAAAGATATGTTTTCTTGTATGCATTCTTCAAGATTAAAACGATCACTGCTTTCAAAGCACAAACAAGCGC
>JAUXXX010000090.1 GCA_030684695.1 bacterium | reverse complement strand
GAATTTATCACTCCATTTTTAGCAGGATCACTGTTGTTTCCTTTTGCCATGCTTTTACTGGCAAAAGCGTATCAAGTAACCCAGTCAAGAGGAAGTGTCATTGCAGTAGGGATAGTTGCGGCATTGATTAAATCAATCAACTTCTTATTGCCCTACACCAATCCTTTCCGGATAATCAATCCAATGATTGCAATTGTGATTGAATCCTTATTGGTCTTTGCGGTCATTCAAGTAATGACGAAATCAACACTTCCCAAGCAACTGGCAATGGTGATTGGTTTGTCCTTTGCATGGAGAGTCGTTTATATTGCTTACTTTGGAATTCAGTCCTTGTTTCCACCCCACTTCGTGGCGTGGCAAATTCAAAGTGTAGGAAACTTCAGTTCGTTTGTCCTTGTGGAAGGATTGCTTTCTGGATTGTTTGGTTCACTACTTTGGGGCATGGACAGTGTATTCAAAAAACCAGCATTTTCATGGTCAAAAAGTCCAGTATTTTCTTCCATTATGGTTGGATTAGCGATTGTAGTTACCATTCTTCTATAAGCAAACAAGGAGGTACTTGACGTTGAATATTTACGAAGCAATTCATAAGTTTTCACAAAATGGAATCAAAGCCATGGTGGTAACCGTTGTTGAAAAAAACGGAGAAGGACCAGTGGAAGTTGGTAAAAAAATGGTAGTTGGCGAAAACCTTGAAGCTCACGGTACAGTGGGTGGGGGAGCGCTGGAGTACTATGCGAGGGAACAATGCAAAGAGTTGATTCAGACTTGTTCGAATAAACTAGAAAAGTATTTGCTCTCAGAAGGCAAAGTACTAGTAGACACGACCACACTCCCGATGGTGTGTGGTGGAACAGTGACACTGTTTTATGAATATGTCGGAGCGATGGCGTATGTGTATTTGTTTGGGGCAGGTCATGTTTCTGCGGCTACAGCACGGGTGTTAAAAACCATGCCATTTCATATCACTGTGATTGATGAACGACGTGAAGTCATCGATGCTTTTGAAGATGCGGATCAAAAATTTCATATGGGATTTGTGGAGTTCATTGAAACTCATGGATTAAAAGAACACTCCTATGTAGTCGTTTGTACTCCAAGTCACAAGTATGATTATCATGTCATCAATACCGTATTAGAAAAAAACATCAAACTTTCCTACATTGGAATGCTTTGTTCTCCGACAAAATTGACAGATTATCTGAAGAAAACCTATGAAACATTCGGAAAAGAAGTGGATTTATCCCGTTTTTATTCGCCCATTGGTTTAAACCTTGGCGGGGGATCTCCGGCTGAAATAGCAATATCGATTACTTCAGAAATCTTAGCAGTTATTCACCAAAAAGAAGCCATTCTTCATATGAGGGAGCTTGTCCATGATCACCTTCGTTACTGGTAAAATTAATTCAGGAAAAACCACCAAAATGGTCGAAATGTATGAACAAACCCAAAAAGGCGATGGGTTCATCGCCTTTAAAGTCATGGATAAATCGATTGTACATCATTATTTATCTAGACAATTATCTTCCAAAGAAACCACTCCTTATGTCATCAGAGAACAATTCGATGATGGATCCAAAAAAATCTTATGTCAAATTGGCCCCTACCGCTTTTATGAAGAAACGATTCGGCGAATTGAAAAAGAAATACGCCGAATGATTGACTATTCGATTGAACCTATTTACTTAGACGAAATCGGCATGCTTGAACTTCAAGGTGATGGATTTCACGATATCTTTAAGGAAATGGTCGAATCTGGTCTGGATTGTGTTGTTTCTGCTCGACATGATTTGGTTCCATTGATCGTCCAAACTTTTCACATCGAGGAGTATCAAATCATTACATAAAGGGAGTGATTCATTTGTATGATTTAGGCATCATAAACGGACAAGTGTGGATCAATGGAACGTTCGTAAACCAGTGCATTTATGCAGTGAATGGACGGATTGTCCATATCTGCGATACCATCTATCCTTCTAAACAATTCATTGACGCTACCAATCAATATGTGATTCCTGGCATCATTGATCCTCATGTTCATTTTGATTTGGATTTAGGAAACATTCGTTCAAGGGATGATTTTTATTCGGGATCCGTGTGTGCATTGTATGGAGGAGTGACCACCATCATTGATTTTTTGAATCCATCGAGTAACTCCTTGGAGCTAAATAAGCACTTTGCACTTCGCAAGGTGGAAGCATTGCGGTGTCAAACGGATTATTTTTTTCACGCGACCATCAAAGAACCAAATGAACCAATTAAATCGTTTGTTCAAACAGTAAAAGAGCTAGGTCTGAAAAGCATCAAACTATTTACCACGTATTCATCCACCAATCGCCGGACAAGGGATGAATCCATTATCGAACTCTTGGAAGTTACTATAGACGAAGACATCTTAGTCACGGCTCATATCGAAGACGATTCGTTGATTGACTTAAATCCTGATTTTACAACCTCACTTTTAGGAAAATCACGTCCTTCCATCAGCGAAACAAAAGAAGCGATGAAGTTAGCTTCTTATGTTGAAAAAACTGGTGGGAAGATGTATATGGTTCATTGTTCAAGCGGAGAAACCTTATCTCAACTTAAACATGCATATGAACGTATTCTTAATCGACGTTTCTTTGTGGAATCGTGTCCTCATTACTTTTTGTTTGATGAGACGCGGTATCACAATCAAGATGCTTATTTATATACCATGGCACCACCGCTTCGTTCGAAGAAAGAACAACTTCTACTTCATCAAGGAATTGATGATGTTCATACAATCGGTACCGACCATTGTTCGTTCCTAAAAAAAGACAAACAAAAAGAGCTCTTAGAACATGTCCCACTAGGAGTAGGCGGGATAGAACATAGTTTCCGCGTGATGTATTCAATGTTTGGCGATAAGGTCATCGATAAAATGACTTCCCATGTCGCTAACATGTTTGGTTTACAACAAAAAGGGTCCATTGAAGTCGGAAAAGACGCTGATTTTGTGTTGTTTTCCACGCATGAGCCTCAAAGGATTACCACTAGCCACTCCAGATCCGATGGGGATATCTATTTGAATCAGTGGGTGAATACAACGATTCAGACAACGATTCTTCGCGGGTATGTACGGATGCATCAAGGTCAGTTCTTTGAACAAGTTGGCACTTATGGAGGGAGAATAGTTGAAAACACTTATTAATGCGACTGTTTACGATTATGTAGTTTTCATCGAAAACGCCTATGTCATTTTCGATGAATTTATCCATGAAGTAGGACCGATGTCTAGCCTTACCACAACAAAGGGAGAAGTCATTGATTGTAAGCATCAATTGGTCATACCAGGGATGCTTTTAATGCATACTCATATCTATTCAACCTTTGCTAGAGGACTAAGTCTTCCCTTTCATCCCCACAATTTTCAAGAGATTTTGGACCAATTATGGTGGAAACTTGATTCAAAACTAGACAATGAATTGACATATTATTCTGGTATTGTCTTTTCAAGAGACTCTCTTCTTCGAGGAGTTACCACGATTTTTGATCATCATGCTTCGGGTAAAGAAATCGTTGGAAGCTTAAATGCACTAAAAGAAGCGCTGGTTGTTCAAGGAAAACAACGCGCTTGTTTGTGCTTTGAAAGCAGTGATCGTTTTAATCTTGAAGAATGCATACAAGAAAACGTAACTTTTTTTGAACATAATAAAACATCCACATGCCGTGGGATGTTTGGACTTCATGCATCGATGTCCCTTTCTAACAGTTCGTTACAAAAAATTGCAGCATCTTCTAAGCAAATCCCCATTCATATCCATGTCGCTGAATCTGGGATG
>JAUXXX010000059.1 GCA_030684695.1 bacterium | reverse complement strand
AATGGCCTAGAATTACTAGGAGTTAATGACATTACATCATTTGATGGGACATTCAGTTTAACAAACTTAACCACCGATTCCCAACAAACGACGCTGTTATCATCTGCTTCGATGCATGCGACGATTTCAAAAACATTGTTTGATTTAGGCGATTCCGTATTGATCGTTCCAAGCAGAAAACAAGACAATGTTACCGACATTCGTCAAACCGTCTCTTTGACCGAGTTTGTTGTGAAATTAGAAATCAAAGCACTTCTCAATGCCTTCACCACCATGGGTTACACCAACTTAAACGGCTTTGGCTCTGGCATTGATTCCACAAAATTCTTTACAGATACCGACACTATTTTGTTATCTTCGTCCATTCAAGCGACACTTTCTGATCAACTGTTGAATCAAACAGGTGGATCACTCATCATTCCTAACGAAGACATTGCAAGCAATCCAATTCGAATGGTTGTCGGTAGTGTTGAATATGTAGATCTCGATGAGTTACTCGCGATTATGAATGCACTTGACTTACTCGATTTAACTGATTTCGATTCAATTTCAATTACTCCAACGATTTTGTTTACCGTCGACTTAAGCGAAATCTTTGAAAGTGTGACCATGCAAGCCACCATTTCTGATTCTATTTTAGACAATGCTTCCAACGAATCCGGCAGTGCAGGTAGCTTGATTGTTCCAGATTTCTTCAGAGAAACCTTACCGGAAGGCATTACTACAACGGTTCAAATCGAAAAAACAGAATTAATCGCTTTACTTGATTCTTTAGAAGCACTTGGAATTTCGGATTTCAGCGATGCTGTCAGCCCCACTTTAATTACTTCGATGACCGATCAAGAACTTGACACGATGTTAGCAAGTGGCTCTATGCATACGACCATTGATTACATGATCAATGATAATCCAAATGTATCTATTCCAAACAAAGCCAAACAGGACCAATATGACATTACTGGTATTACCTTGAAAGCAGAAGTAAAAGCTTTCATTAAAGCAGCGAATACATTTGGCGCTACGGACTTCTCGACTGCATCATTTGACCTCAATGCCATCTTGCTTCTTGATGCTGGTCAACGAGGTGTAGTTCTTGATTCGATGATTGTTCGAAATATTGTAACTCCAGATATTCAAACAGCTGTCTCTACAAAGAATGCACTCAACTTACCACTTGGACCATTCTACACCATACCAAACACTGATTATGAAGACTCTGATCCACTCACTTTCTTGACAAAACAAGGAATTCTCGATGCTTTGGTCTTCATAGAATCTTAATTTTAGACTGAAAGGGGATTATTTTCCCCTTTCTTTTACATTTCAAGGCATGAAGGTTGCGTCTACATCAAGATGTTATATAATAATTAGTAAGAATCAAATTATTACTAGATTCTATAAGTGGGGTGAATAAAATGCCAAGTTACACTGATTTAGTTTTATATTTTAATATTGGATTTTTAGCGATCGTTGGCTTCGCCGTTTTAGGAGGACTGATGAGAGGGTTAAAAAAGACCCTGGTCTCTTTGATTTCCATGGTGCTATTTTATGGAATATTCTTCTTTACGATTGATATGGTTGTGGGATTCCTTTATGGGATGGAGTTACCATTTATTGGACAATTAATTGCCATGGTGATGCCAAATGAACCGGCACTTACTTCGGTTACGAGTTTTCAACAATTAGTATCCGTTGCTATTGAGACGTTTGCTGGGGATTCCATTCAGTTAAGTGGTATGTCAGAAGGCGTGGGAGAACTTGTTACCGGACTCGGTATTTTTGTTGTTAAAATTGTCTATACGATTTTATACTTTACCGTTGGTCTGATCTTATGGAAGATTGTTTTTGGTATCTTATCTTCTATCTTTATTTCAAAGCCTACCAAGGGGTCTTCAAACAATCCATTATTAGGTGGAGTAGTTGGGGCATTCAAAGGTGTCATCGCTGTTTTTGTCAGCTTAATCATGCTTGGTGGAATGGTCAATGTTGCACAATCCATTTTGGTAATTGGGGCTCCTTTACTAGAAGTAGAGGAACCAACCGATTTGTTTCATGATCCTAATCGGGATGTTATATATCAAGCAAGTTATACAATCATCCCATTAGCAGAACCAACGGCTGATGATTTAGCTACGTCGATTCAATCGTTACAAGATTTGGTGAATGCATTTAATGACAATCTTGTTGTAGGCTTTTTCAATACCATTACAATCGCAGTTCAACCAGATTCAACCATTCAAGTACCTCTTTATTTGTATTTGTTTGACTCTGTGATATCGTTCCCATTTGGGGATCAAAAAGTAGCTTTACGTCATGAATTAGCCGTATTTGCTGCAATCGGTGGAATCTTTTTGGAGTCTGAGTTCCAAACGACTCAAGATCCAGCAGACATCACTTCGGATGAAATATTACAAATGTTTACCTTATTAGCTCAATCAAACTTTGTGGTTTCAGCAATGCCTGTTGCTATTGAGTTTGCCAATGATTATTTTGAATCTGGTGTTGAACTTGACATCGAACAATTAAACCAAGTGAATTGGAGAACCGAAATTGAAAACTTAGGAGTCATCCTTTCAACGGTTTTTGAGATACTAAACAATGCTGGATTTGTATCAGGAGAAGGGGATTTAGAAACCATTGAAGTCGATGGGGACTTGGTTCGTGAGTTGTTTGATTCTCTTGGAACATCTGAGTTGTTGTTAATTGCAGTAGAAGTATTCTTAGTACCACTAGTTGAAAACGATGAAGGAACGCTTGGTAAACTGTTAACAATTCCTGCAGGATTAGACTGGCAAGCTGAATTTTCAGCCATTGGTCAGTTGATTGGGGCGATTCTTGATGCTAACATTTCCATCGCTGACCTTCAAGAAGGTTCGATTAGCGTTATTATTAATGCCATCAGTCAAATTGATTTAACATTATTACTAAATTCAAAACTTATTTCCAATATGATGATTAATGTCTTATCTGGTAGTGCCGGAATCGAAGGCCTTGATGTCTTGTCTGTTCCAAACGACATCGTTTGGCTCGATGAACTCGATGGACTAGGAAATATTGTAGTACCAGGAGAATTAAGAAACATTTTATTAGCCATTAATGCCATTGCGGCGGTAGCTGGAACTGTTGACTTTGAAAATTTAGGACTTGGAACCATCTCCAATTTAACAGACGATACCATTGATACATTGTTTAATTCCAGGATATTAGTTGCGACGATTTCAACTTTGATTCTAAGCCAAGATCTTGGTGGCGAAACTTTAATCGTGCCAGACAGTGTCTTTGATAATCAAGGATATTTATTAAAAGCGGAACTCAAATCGATTGCGAAAGCCATTAAACTCATTGTCGTTAGTGCAGTATGTGACCCCAGTGATGATGATTGTGAAGAAGAATCCTTTGATGTTGCTAAGATTCTAGCGTTAACGACTGTGCAATTAAATACGTTGTTTGATTCACAAATCATAGCCGCCACTGTAGGAAACCTAGTCAAAGACTTAGGTACTGACATACTTGTTATTCCATCCACTGTTTTGGTAAATATTTTAGTGGATCAACAAGCAGTAGAAGTCGTCAGTGCAGCTGAACTCAAAAATGTCATCGCAGCTTTAAAATTACTGGGCTTATCCGATTTTGATTCCATCGAATTTGGCCCTGCGATCTTAAATAATCTTGAATTGATTCCAGAAGTAGGCGATCCTGTCATGCTTGATGATGACAAGATTGCGACATTGCTTGGGTCTGATATCATTTACGCGACAGTGTCAAAAATGATTTTAGACTTAACATCTGGTTCTA
>JAUXXX010000081.1 GCA_030684695.1 bacterium | reverse complement strand
AATCTCTCACTAAGACGTTTCTCACATATTCAAAAGCAGACTTAAAGATAGCACCGAATAGTTTAATGAAGTAAAAGAACAGTTTCCTTCCTTTGACTCCTTTAAACAACGATTGATCCTCTTCAAACAAGATTCGTTTCGACGAAACACTTACAAGGGCTGAAACAACCATACCTACGAGGATGTTTTGAATGGAAAAATCCATCGTTAATAAGAACCAAAACACCACCATAATCATAAATATTTTATAATGTTCTTTAAAGAATTTCATAACAGTCTCCTCATTGGTTTGTAGATAGATGAAAACATTATACATAGTATACAATAAACCGCCATCCCATTCAAGAAAAGTCCGCTATCGAGAAAAAAGAAGACTACGTAGTCTTCTCTAAAGTAGCGATTTCAACACCTGCACAAGTGCCAAGTCCTTCGTATATCAGCTTATCTTGTTCGTATAATCGAACAACCACTTCACCGGAGAGGCCCTCTTTGATTGCATGGTCCATCGAACCATTTTTGGGGGCAGCCAAACTTGCTTGATTTGTCGACGTTGCGACAATTTCAAGTCTTTTTTTCCCTCGTTTAAAGTGAAGTTCTACCCGTTGATTAGACAAGGTATCTTCTTTGATGATCTTCGAGTTATTGTATGTCGCAAACCGATATTCTTTTCCTTGGCAATGGAAATTGACCAAGAAACCCTTGAATGATAATCCCAAGAAAGGAATATGAGCGACCGATACCATCAACGAATTACCAAACTCTTTAAAATGATTGGTCTGAATCCATACATACTCTTTTGGAAATGAACTTCCCCAATCTTTTTCAAGATATCCCCGTCCATTGGTAAAGTCGATTTCTTTGGTATTTAATATCACACTTCCATGTAATAAATGATTCATACTCAATACCCCATGGTAACACTCCATAAACTGTAGATATGCAAATGGGCCCATGATGGACGGTGATAAAAGACTAGTTTCGATGGGGGACTGGTCATGAAAATGTACACTTCCAGACAAAGCAATCGTTTCATTATTGATGTCTAGATCAAATCCAGACTCATGAAAGGTGCTTTGACCAATTTGAATCATGAATGGATGATCTTGATAGTGAAAATCGGATAATTCATAACGTACATACCAAGTCGCTGGTGACTTCATTTTCGGTTGCGAATGAATGACTTGAATAAAGGCATGTGGATTGGATTCATCTAAACTTACACCTGGAATGAATGCCAACGTATGCGATTGTTTTTCGTTTACTTGTTTGAAATACCAACCTTCAAAATAATTTTTCTTTTTGTTTCTTCCTTGATATAACAATGGATTTTTAATTAAAGAGGCCATATGTTCTCCTATTCTATAAAGGTTTCGACGATTGTAGAAACCACAAAACTAATTTGTTCTTCAGAAGAAATGGTAGCAAGTCCATCCCCTGCTTGAGGACCATAGTCGCCAAAGTTTGCATGATTACCACCAGGTATTATAACATATTTAAAAGCAGCGAGATTGATTTTTGGCAAAGCAGCTTCAATGTCTTCTACTGACGTCAGTCCATCGTTTTGAGCATATAGGATTAGCGTGTAAACACTGGAACCCTTCAAGTCTGAAAAGGGGTAAGAACCCAAATAGATCGCACCACGAAACAAATCGTGTTTGGCAAGCATCGAAGACATCGCAACTCCACCAAGCGAATGACCTACCACATACCAATTGTTCTCTGGATTCAATCTTACAAAATCAAGTGCTACATCGGAACTAAAAAACGCCAAGGAAAATAACATTTCAGGAAGATAAACCGTAAATCCACTTTTTGCAAGTTCATGCGCCAGCCTTGCATATGCAAGGTGGCTGACCTTCCCACCAGCATAAATGACCATATTTTCTTTTCCGATTTCGTCCAAGGGTTCAAAGAGGTAATACCCTTGTTTTTTGGAAACAGTGACCAGTTCACTGCTTTCTAAAAAGGTGAGAGCTTCATCCGTTGCGTGTGTGTATTTCAATAGATAATACGAAGCCCCTACAACGAACACGAATAGAAATCCTAGAATGATTCGTTTTAACGTTTTTTTCACAACACTCACCTCAGTATTATTGTACTATGAAGAATGCATTCTTCCAACGATTTTGCGCGAATGCAAAGAAAAAACCAGTAACTTGTTTGGGGAAAACAAGTAACTGGCTTTTTACTATGGGAATGTTTGAGAATTGGTGGATTAAACTCCGACTACTCCGCCTAAGATGGCATTAAGAATCAGAATAGTTACGAATCCAGCTGCCCAAGCGGCTGTAGTTGCGCCACTCCAGAACTTTAATTGTTCTTTTGGTACAGTGATTCCGATGGAACGGTTAACAACATGGAAATAGGAGTCATTGAAGTATCCGAAGAATACTCCCCCAACCATCGCTGCTAATGCACCGAAGACTGGGTTTGCGCCAGCTGCTAATAAAATAGGAGCAGTGATGCTTGCGGATGTTACAAGGGATACAGTACCAGATCCTTGAATAAAACGAACGATGGTCGCTACGAAGAATGGAAGAATGATTAGTGGAATTCCCCAACCAACAATTGCATTGGCGATGGTGTTTCCTACTCCGGTTTCTTGAATAACGCGGCCTAATGATCCACCAGCACCGGTTACAAGAAGGATAATCCCTGCTTGACGAACGCCAGCATCCATATGTTTTAGGGCTTCTTCTTTTTGCATTCCGAATCCTAAGCCATAGATCGCGATAACAACACCGACTGCAACCGCTGGAATTGGGCTACCGATAAAGGCAAATGCGCCACCAATCCAAGTGGATCCAAATCCGGTAATTGCTGTTTTTAATACTTGGTTGAGTACGATTAAGATAATTGGAACAAGAATTGGTGCGAAAGATAAGAATGTTCCTGGTAATTTTTTAGTTGGAGCTTCATTGATATCAAAATCAAATACTGTAGTGCCTGAAACTTCTAAACGTACTAATTCGCCTTGTTCATTTGGAACGATATTAATGGATTTTGACACCCATTTAATGTAGAACAATCCAGCGATGGTCATTGGAATTGCAACAATCAATCCCCAAAGGATGAGTGTGCCGATTTCAACACCAAACGATGCGCCAACTGCTAGTGGACCTGGAGTAGGTGGCACCATTGTATGGGTAATAACAAGACCCATTGCAAGTGCTCCAGCTAACATAACGAGGTTTTTACGAGTTTTCTTCGAGATAGCTTTCGCGATTGGGAATAAGATAACAAATGCAGAGTCACAGAAAATTGGAATCGAAACGATAAACCCTGTGAGTGCAAGTGCTAATTCTTCTCTGCCTTTACCGAACAACTTAATGAATGTTCTAGCCATTCTTTCCGCTGCGCCGGAGACTTCGAAAATTTGTCCCATGATGACACCAAAACCGATGATGATACCGATGGTTCCAAGTGTACCACCGAAACCGCCACTAATCATTCCAGGAATCGTTCCTCCTGGTACTCCACCAATTAAGGCAACGAGCATTGCTGCGAGGATGATCGCTACGAATGCAGGAACTTTTGTCATCGTTACTAACACGATTAAGACAATAACACCAACAACGAGTCCGATCAACATTTGATTTGCATCATACGTTACGGCCAAACTAAGTAATGCGTTTAACATTTGTGTGTTCTCCTTTTATCTATTTTGTATATTCTACTTGATATCATACCAAAGATTTTTTATAATGCAAGCGCTTTTTTGTATTTTTTTGTTATTTTATGTTCTTTTTATCAAATATTAAGATTATTTCGTGTTTGTTTATGTTTGTTAAGAGTAAATACGTGTTTACTTATGAACATTTACTTCATCGTCATATAGGAATAAATATGAGAATCGTTGATGGCATTATACAAATGTTTCTTCGTTCGAAGCATCTTCGTGTATAAAAATATGTTTGTCGTATTCGCATGATAAGTAATTTTCTTTGCTTTCCCACGTAAAGCTAGAAATGCACTTTCGTGAGTTGCATAATCTCCCTTGGTCACCAACGCTCCAATTAATGCACCCAAAGCAGTCGCTTCAGCAGAATCATAGACACTGACCGCTTTATTAAAGACATCTGCTTGAATTTGATTAAATGTTGGAAATTTTGTTAACCCACCAGCTGCATGAATGATATCCACATAGCCAATTAAATTGCCAATCAACTCAATGTTTTCTGCCATTTCTAAGGCAATGCCTTCTAAAATAGCTCTGGCAAAATCACCTCTTGTATGTTCAAGCGATACATTGAAGAATAATCCTTTAGACAATGGATTCCAGTAAGGAGCTGCACTTCCTTTAAAATGAGGAATCAAGACAAGGCCATTAGCACCTACTTTGGATGCTTTGACTTCTTCGTTGATGAGTTGGAACAAATACTCACCTTCTGGGATATCTTTGTAAAATTGTTCACGAAACCACGCATAAATATTACCGCTTGTTAATAATCCTGCTTCTACAATCCATTTTCCTGGGATTGCACTCGCCGAACATAACACACGCATGTTCTCATCAAACACTGGTTCTTCTGCATAGGCAATGATGAAGGAACCTGTTCCAATGTTGGCTTCTAATGTCCCCGGTCGTAAAACATTGAGCCCTACCGCTGCACATTGTTGGTCTCCACCGGCAATAATGACTTCGATGTTTGATTTTAATCCAGTTTTTTCAACGATTTGGGAAGAAAGTGTACCAACAATGCTACCAGGTTTCACAATTTCTGGTAGCAAACTCCTTTTTAGTCCAAAAGCAGCAATCAACGTATCATCCCATTCAAAGGTACGAATGTTCATGAGTAAGGTACGTGCCGCTTGTGTGGAGTCTGTCACAAACTTGTTGGTTAAGATATGAACAATGTAATCTTGAGCTCCGATAATTTTATAAGCATCTTCATAAATTTCTGGCATATTTTGCTTTAACCAAAGCATTTTTGGGGCAGAAAAGTAGGAATCAAGTCGTAGTCCAGTCAGCTGATAAATGTCTTCCATCGACATCCTCTCTTTGACTTGGTTACATTGTTGATAACTTCTTCTATCTTGCCACGTAATCGCATTGTGTAAGACTTTTCCATGTTTGTTTACCGGAATAATCGAAGCGCGTTGTGAAGTGACACTAATGGATTCGATTTCGAGGTGTTGATTGTTGGCGTAATCCGCTACTTCTTTTAACGTAAGGAACAATGTTTCTTTAAATGTTCTAGGGTCTTGTTCCACCTCAATGCCTTTAAAGATGGGACTATACCCTTTTTGAGAAGTAAACAATGAATTACCCAAGCGATCGTATAATATCGTACGCATGCTTTGGGTCCCTACGTCCACAACAACAATATGTTTTTTCAATGGTGTTACCCCCTTTTATTGGATGGGTGAGAACATATCCATGTATTTTATAACCGTTTGCTTTGCAACTTCTGTTGCTTTCGTTGATAAGTTTGAGAAATGTGCTTGTGGGTTCTTTGCTATCATCTTTGAAAATTCTGCGACTACTGTCATGGATACTTCCGTATTAACATTGATTTTGGTAATTCCTTCTTGTATGCATGCTTGTATCGTAGAAAGTGGTGTTCCAGATCCTCCATGTAAAACAAAGGGGATTTGGATGGCTTGATTGATTTCTTTTAAACGTTCTACAGAGATTTTAGGAACTCCTTTGTACATTCCATGGACAGTACCAATCGAGACAGCTAAACAATCAACACCAGTCTCCAACACAAAAGTTCTAGCCTGTAAGGGGTCGGTATAAATTTCATTGCCTTCATCTTCATTCGAATGATCCCCTAGTTGAATACATCCTAGTTCTGCTTCGACAGAAACATTAAACTTATGTGCGTAATCGACGACTTCTTTGGTTTGGGCCATATTTTCTTCAAAAGATAATGCGGATCCATCAAACATCACGGATGTAAACCCAGCATCAATTGCTTTCTTAATCACATCCACATTTTTGGTGTGATCCAAATGAATGGCAATGTCAGAATCCAAACCAATGGACATTGTTCTTACTAAGTTGACTACTTCTTTTAATGCCATATTTTCTAGATACTTTTCTCCAAAGGCAATAATCGCCGGACGTCTGGTTTCTTTGACCGCTTCGATGACTGCTTTGATGGTTTCGTAGTTATAAACATTAAACGCCCCAACGGCATACTTGCCGTTTTTTGCGGCTTCTAAAAGTCCTTTTAAGTTCGTAATCATTTGCGTACCTCAGATAGCCATGCTTGGAAGGATGGATTATCGAGCACTTCTGGGTTCAAAATTCCTTTTGCTCTTCCACCTTTTAAGAACGTTTCGATGTCTTCAAACAATAAATACGGTGATTTTGTTAATACCTCAGTGGTGGTTCCAGCAATATGAGTTGTTAACGTTACATTTTCTAAAGACAACCATTTGGAGTTTGCTTCTAAAGGTTCGTTATCAAACACATCAAGTCCGGCTCCAGCAATTTGCTTGGATGCTAAAGCATCGTATAAGCCATCCATATCAAATAGCCCACTACGTCCAGTATTGACAATCACAGCTGTTTTCTTCATCAACGATAAATGATGACGATCCACCCATTTTTTTGTGGCGTCAACCAACCGAAGATGGACGGATATAAAATCAGATTCTTTGAATAGGGTTTCTTTATCTACTGGCGTGCATCCCGCTGCAATAATTTCTTCTTGTGGAGTATAAGCATCATACACCAATACTTCTAAATCCCAGCCAGATAGTTTTTTTGCGACAAGTCTTCCAATATAACCAAATCCAGCGATTCCAACTTTCTTCCCTTTTAATTGGGGGACAAATTCGTTATTCGAAAATTCTTTTTGCCAACCACCTTGTTGAATGGACATATGAGCTCTTGCAATATTACGAGATTCGGCAAGCATCAGTCCAACCGCAAAATCAGAAACCGCTTCTGCATTTCGACCCATTACGTTAAAGACTAAAATTCCACGTTTCGTTGCTTCTTTTAAGTTCACATTTTCTTTGCCCGCTCTTGCAAGTCCTACCATCCGAAGGTTGGGCATTGCGTCCATCACTTTGGAAGAAACTGGAAAGAACAATCCGGATAAGAAAGAGGCGTCTTGACCAGACTCAATTACAACATCTGGAACAATTTCAATTTCCGGTCCGCTTTGTTCTACCTTTAAACGACGGTCTTGTAATTTAGCCCAATCGTCTTCCCAGTTTTTTGCGACTACTGTTGGAAAATAAGGCTGCAAGTGTTGCTCATAGGCGGCTTTAAACAAGTCGCTGTTAATCATTGGATCTCCTGATAAAATGGCTTTCATAGATTCGCTCCTTTGTTTGTTTTTGTGCTTTTTTTGGTTTGATGGCCATATTATATAAAAAAACAGCGTTGAAGTCAACACTGTTTGTTCGTTTTTGTTCTTATTGTACAAAGAAAGGTGCGTATTTCGCTGCTAAACGGATGGCTTCTACCATGGAAATCTCATTTGCAATGTTACGACCAGCAATATCCATCGCTGTTCCGTGATCTACTGATGTTCGAAGAAGTGGCAT
>JAUXXX010000078.1 GCA_030684695.1 bacterium | reverse complement strand
AATCTCTCCGATTGCTGAACCATCTACATAGATGTCTGAGGTAGGGATTTTTCCAACTATTTTGGCTGATGTTGCGGTTAAAGCCAATAAATCCCCATTGTCCATAATGAAAGTGTGGTCTTTTGGAATTCCACATTCCATTCCGAGTGTTGCGTGTTTTTTTAACATGCGGTATTCCCCATGAATGGGCATGAAATACTTAGGATTGAGTAACTTTAACATCAGTTTTAGTTCGTTTTGTCCCCCATGTCCAGAAGCATGAACGTCCGCGAATGGGGATTGCGTAATAACTTTCGCACCGTTCTTGTAAAGTAGATTGATGGTTTTATTGACGGATTCTTGGTTGCCAGGGATTGGGGATGAACTGAGTATCACAGTGTCTCCTGGTATCAACTGAATTTGCTTGTGAGTGCCACTCGCAATTCTTGTTAAAGCAGCCATGGGCTCTCCTTGTGAGCCCGTACATAAAATCGTCAAATTCTTTAAGTCCATTCCCACTAAATTTTTACTGTAAATGAACGTACTTTGTGGAGCTTTGATGTACCCCATTTGAATGCCGACTTCAATGTTTTTTTCCATCGATCTACCGAAGACAGCAATTTTGCGATTCGTTTCCACTGAAGCTTCTACGATTTGTTGGACACGATGGACATTAGAAGCAAATGTAGCGATAATGATTCGGCCATGAATCGATGTAAACATGTCTTTAATGGTTTGGGATACTACTCGTTCTGAAGTGGTGAAATCCTCTAACTCGGCATTCGTTGAGTCGCTTAATACACAAAGAACTCCCGAGGCTCCAATGGTAGCGATTTTTTGATAACTGGCATCTTTTCCTGTGGGAGTAAAGTCAAACTTGAAATCTCCGGTGTGTACAACAACGCCTTGAGGCGTCTTAATCACAATACCAAACGAGTCTGGAATGGAGTGATTCGTACGGAAAAAAGACAATTCGAGATTGTTGAATTTAATGATAGAAGATTCGTAATACTCGACCATGTTAAAAGAGATGCCACGATGGTCTTCCATTTTTTTCTTGATGAGTCCTACGGATAAGCCCGTAGCGTAAATCACTGGAATTTTCACTTGCCGTAAAAGGAATGGAATTCCTCCAATATGGTCTTCATGACCATGGGAAATAATCAATCCTTTTATTTTGTCTTGATTTTCGATTAGATAGCTGTAATCGGGAATGACGTAATCAATCCCCATCAAGTATTCATCTGGAAATAAAAGCCCAGAATCTACAATGATGAGTTCATCACGATATTCCACACAATACATATTTTTGCCGACTTCTCCTAATCCACCAAGTGCAAAAATCCCGACTTCGTTTTGGTTCAATAGTTGATTTTGCATGGTGATGCTTGTTCCTTTCTTTTCATATAGATAGTTATAGTCTCAAAAACATTATACCCAAAAACTACAGTACATGCAAACGAATGGATGAAAAAAAACTATCGATTGAATGAAATACAAGATGAAAGCGGTTCAATTAGGAAAAATCGTAATATCGCCTTCCTCTGTACTTCAATCCGAGGATAACATGTAGTAGAATATATGTTATAATAAGCTATCGGAGGTGGTAAAATGATTGCTAAAATACTAGTAGATGTGCCTGTGAAAGCACTCGATCGTTTGTTTGATTACCTTGTTCCACCTGCGCTAGAAGATGTGATAGAAATTGGAATGCGAGTAGTAGTCCCTTTTGGAACTCGTGAAATGATGGGGTATTGTTTAGAGATTGATACAACTTCATCGATCATTGAGACACTTAAGCCCATTTACCGATTGCTTGACTTAGAACCTTACTTAACTGCAGAATTGATTCTTTTAGCAAAAGATATTGCAAAAGAATCCACCACGGTATTACTAAAGGTACTCGAAACTATTTTACCTTCTGCTATGAGAGCCGTCTATCAAACAAAATTGCGTGTGTTGAATGAACTTGCTTTACCTAAGGAACTTCAAGATCGTTTCTTGGATAAAACAGAAATTATCCTAACATCAAGTGAACCCCATTTACGCCTCATCAAACAAGCACTAAAAGACAACCTCATCACTCAAGTATATGACGTTTCATCCAAAGCAAAACCAAAGTACACCAAAATGATTCAGTTGATTAAAACAGATCCATTGCCAACCTCAGAAAAACAAAAAATAGTCATCAGAGCTCTTTTAAAAGAGCCACTTCACCAAAAAACTCAAAGTGATTTATTGATGGATTCCTCTGCATCTATATCCATATTAAGAACGCTTTATAAACATGGATACATTACATTCATCGACAAAGAAGAGTACCGAGAAGTCAAGCAAATACAACCATCCAAGGATAAAACCGTCGCTTTAAACAATGAACAAGAACTCGCATTTCAAACCATTCAACAATCTTCGAACGAATCGTGTGTTTTTTTACTTCATGGAGTAACTGGTTCTGGTAAAACCGAAATTTACTTAAAGTCCATTGAACAAGTGCTTTCTAAACATCAAGAAGCGATTTTTTTGGTACCAGAAATTGCATTAACTCCTTTGATGGTGTCTCGAATTAAAGGTCGATTTGGTAACAACGTTGCGATTCTTCATTCCGGATTGTCGGTAGGAGAAAAATACGACGAATGGCGAAGGATTATTCGCAAAGAAGTACAAATAGCGATTGGTGCGAGAAGTGCTATTTTCGCTCCTTTTGAACGCTTGGGACTCATTTGTGTGGATGAGTGCCACGAACAAAGTTATGATCAAGAAGACGTTCCACGATATCATGCCTTAGACGTAGCGATTCGCCGTTCTAAATATCATCAGATTCCAGTCATCTTTGGTTCAGCGACTCCAAATATTGAAACCTTTGCACGAGCAAAAAGAGGATATTTTACGTTGCTTGAACTTAGAAGTCGCTATTTAAATCAAGCATTTCCAAAACCAGTCGTCGTTGACATGAAACAAGAGTTTATGTCCGGGAATCATTATTTATTGTCCAATCAACTCGATACATTGTTAAAAGATCGTTTAGAAAAAAAAGAACAAACCATCTTATTAATCAATCGAAGAGGGTATTCCACCTTCATCCTTTGTCGCAGCTGCGGACATGTCATCATGTGTCCAAGTTGTGACATCTCATTGACATACCATGAAACTGAACATGCACTCAAATGTCATTATTGTGGACACAAAGAAGGAATTCCTAAAGTTTGCCCAAAATGTCAAAGTGAACACTTACGATTTATGGGAACCGGTTCGCAAAAAATCGAACAAGAATTAAAAGAGCGTTATCCACTAGCCAGCATTGTCCGAATGGATAACGATACAACACGTACAAAAAACGCACATGAGTTGCTCTTACATGAGTTTGAAACCAGTGGAGATATATTGCTTGGTACACAAATGATTGCCAAAGGGCTGGATTATCCCAAGGTAACACTAGTTGGAATCATCAATGCCGATTCCAATTTATACAACGCTGATTTTAGAGCTCCAGAACGAACCTTTCAATTGATTACCCAAGTTTCAGGCAGAGCTGGGAGAAATCAACTTCAAAGCGATGTGGTCATTCAAGTTCATAATCCGAATCATTATGCAATCACTTTTGCAGTAAATAACGACTACGAAGGATTTTATCAACATGAAATGCACTTACGCCGCTTGGCGAAATACATTCCTTTTTATTACATGGCGGAGATTACATTATCAGGGTTGAATATGCGTGACTTATTGTTAAAGGGAAAAGACATCGTCAAAACACTAAAATCAAACTTATCCGTTGAAACAATTGTCTTAGGACCGCTTATTCCCCAAGTTGCTCGAATTAAGAACCGATATCAGGCTATTTTAACGATAAAGTATAAGTCTGAACCTGGATTGGAACCATTGTTATTCCAAATTAAAGAATTGTATGAAACTGAAGATGTCTATGTCAGCATTCATCGCAGTTCTACGCTCGTGTAGGTGAGAATATGACAAAGAAAAAACTCGTATTTATGGGAACAATGGAATTCGCTGTCCCGATTTTAGAAGCATTACGAAACGTTTATGACATATGCTTGGTTGTAACTCAACCAGACAAACCATTTGGCAGAAAACAAGAACTAAAGTATTCACCAGTGAAAGAAGTTGCACTCCATTATCAAATTCCTTTGTTTCAACCTGTTCAGATTAGAACCGATTACCAACCCATCTTGGATTGTCTTCCCGATGCGATTATTGTTTGTGCTTATGGACAAATGATTCCTTCAATCGTCTTAGAGACACCCCCATTTCAAGCAATCAATGTTCATGCTTCACTTCTTCCTAAACTACGAGGAGGAGCTCCTATGCACAAGGCCATTCAATATGGTGAAGAGTATACAGGGGTAAGTGTCATGTTTATGCGACCTAAAATGGACTCAGGACCGATCTTATCTCAACAACGTATCCAAATTGAGTTAACTGACAATGTCGGGACACTTCAAACCAAACTAGCTCATCTTGGGGCACAACTATTGATGGATACATTACCTCGTGTATTTGATCAATCCATCACGCCTATGGAGCAAGACATTACTC
The DNA here is from genome assembly GCA_030684695.1 of bacterium. Classification (GTDB taxonomy): domain Bacteria; phylum Bacillota_I; class Bacilli_A; order Izemoplasmatales; family Hujiaoplasmataceae; genus JAUXXX01. Next base: position 858 of record JAUXXX010000078.1, on the reverse strand, counting down.
AAGTAACCTATGCATATAACATCAAGCCTATTGAAGAAAGCCTCCATTTTCATCAAACCATTCGCCAAGTATATGACCATGTACGTGGGTATTATCCATGGCCAATTGTTCATACAACCATGGATCAAGTAATTTATAAAATCCATGAAGTAGAAATGATTCCAGAAAACATTAACTTCTATCAAGGCGCTTTATGTGGTGAAATCGTGAAAATAATCAAGCAAGAAGTATACGTGTTAGCTCAAGATGGTCTCATCAAATTGGTGACCGTTCAACCTTCAGGAAAAAAGCCAATGTCGATAAAAGACTTCATGAATGGTGCTGGGAAACAAGCATTTCAAATTGGCAAAAAGTTCGAATAAATCGCTCAAAAAAGCTATAAAATATGCTATAATATAAAGTCAGTAGTTTGATAAAAACAGTTTTCCTTATGGGAGGAAAAAAATATGAATCGTCAAAAAACGTTGTTTTCAAGAGATGAAATGCTTCGCCTTAATCAAGAGATTTTAGTTTCGAGAGGTGTCAGTGTTCATGAGATTGCTGAAGTTGCCTATCGTCAACAAACAAAATGGAAACCAGACATTTCCTTTCAAGATTGTTTGGATTCGGTGGAAAAGATTTTATCTTTACGAGATGTGTTTCATTTATTGCAACTAGGAGCTGAAATCGATCGTTTAACCGAAGAAAAAGCATTTCAAGGTCCAATACAAGAAATCCTAGCATCCGATTTAGGAATGTTTGGAATTGATGAACTCTTTGGTTTGGAGTTGGCTGGATTATATGGCACAATTGGAAAAACCAATTTTGGGGATATTGATGTCAATAAGCCCGGTATTGTATCAAGATTAAATGATACTG
>JAUXXX010000058.1 GCA_030684695.1 bacterium | reverse complement strand
TAGAACCATTGATGTAGGCTTGAAGATTATTTAAAATCTGTCTTGTGAAGTTGGGTGCGATTACGCCTAAAATGGTGGTAATAATCGATGCAAACACCATAAACAAAACACCTAATCGATGAGGTTTCATGTATTGAAGCAACCGTTTTGTTGTTCCTTTAAAATCCTTTGCTTTTTCAGCTGGACGACCGATTGCCATTCCATAGCCTGGTCCTTGTCCACGTTGCCCTTGCCCTTGGCCTGGCTTTTCACGGGAGTAATTCTTTTGAGTACTCATAGTAGTTCCTCCTCTGAAAGTTGAGACAAGGCAATTTCTTTATAAATGGCAGATGATTGTAGTAGTTCTTTGTGTTTCCCCATACCTACAATCGTTCCGTCTTGAATCACAATGATTTTATCGGCATCCATAATGGTTCCAATCCGTTGAGCAACGATTAAAACGGTGGATTTTTTTGTTTCTTTACGGAGTGCTTTTCGTAGTGCCGCATCGGTTTTAAAATCGAGTGCTGAGAATGTATCATCAAAGACATAAATGGAAGGTTTACGAACCAATGCTCTAGCAATGGACATCCTTTGTTTTTGACCACCAGAGAAGTTCACTCCTCCTTGATCGACAAAACTATCATATTTATCATCCAATTGATCGATAAACTCTTTTGCTTGGGCCACTGTGGCGGCGTACTCAATGTCTTCGTCGGTAGCATCTACTTTTCCGTATGCAATGTTTTCTCTGATGGAACCTGTAAATAAGGTCGCTGATTGAGGAACAAAGCCAAACAAAGAGCGTAATTTATGAAGCGATATATCACGTATATTAATGCCATCAATCGTAATGGTTCCACAAGTGGTATCAAAGAAGCGTGGGAGTAAATTGATAATCGTTGATTTACCTGATCCTGTAGAACCAATAATTGCAACGGTTTGACCTACTTTTGCTTCAAATGAAATGTGTTCTAATACGTTTTTATCGGCATCTTGATAACGAAAGCACACATCATCAAACTTGATGTTTCCTTTGAAATCAAAGGTATCATATTCATTAGTTGGCGCGTCATGGATGGATGTTTTCGTTTCTAAGACTTCAACGATCCGCTTGGAGGATACTTCAGCGCGAGGATAACCAATAAACGCAAACGTAAGCATAATCAGTGAAAACATAATTTGGTTCACATATTGAATGACTGCTGATGTATTGGCTAATTCTTGGTAATTACTTGGTAAATCGGTTTGAACTGTGGTATAGGCTAAAAAGATGATCCCCATAACGACGAAGCTAAACAATAAGTTCACAAAAGGATTCAAAGAAGACATAATGGTGCCAGCACGAAGGGAGTTATTGGTTAAATCATCATTGGCTTCTTTAAAACGGCCGACTTCTTTTTGTCCTTGACCAAAAGCCCGAATAACACGTACTCCGTTGATGGATTCTCTGGTCACTAAAGTTAACCGATCGATTTTCTTTTGCATTGCTTTAAACAATGGCAAAACTTTCCAAAAAACAAAGGCGATGAACAATACCAAGGCAGGAATTCCAATTAATAATACACCGGTGAGGCGTACACTTTTTTGTAAACTCATCACAATTCCACCAATGAAGATGATTGGGATGATGGCAAACATTCGAAACAACATCATGGTAAACATTTGAACTTGCATGACATCGTTGGTCGATCGAGTAATCAATGTGGAGGTTCCAAATTTATCGGCTTCTGCTAATGAAAAATGACTCACTGTTTTAAAAATGTCCTTACGTAGATCTCTTCCTAAGGAAGTGGATACTTGTGATGAAAAATAGGAAACTCCAACGGTTGCTAATGAAGAAAGAATTGTGACACCAATCATCATTAATCCATAAGTTAGGATGATGGACATATCACTTTGTTGGACAATATCACACATCGATTCAGCAGCAAGCAAACAGGCTTCTTTATCCACTAATGTATAGGAAGTACGTGTGATATCATCAAACATTCTGTACTCCACTGATATCCCTTCGCCAATGATTCGAGACATGAAATCAGGTAACAATAGTGTCCCAAGCGCTGTAATAGCGACTAATATAAACAGCAAAATGACCTTTCCTTTATACGCTTTTAAATAACTAAGTACTTTTCTCAATGCTTAATCCTCCTCGAAGTAATGACGAATGTGTTGAACGGTTTTTTGTTTGATAATAGCGAGCATAGATAGCTCACTTTCTGTTAAAGCTTCGTTACATAAAGATTCCCAATCTTCGACTGCTTTTAGGACATCTTTTGCTAAATCCATCCCTTTTTGAGTGATGCAGATGACGACTGCACGTGAGTCATCGGCATCCACTGATTTTTCCACCAGTCCTCGTTCACTGAGTTGCTGAATTTGCCGTGTCGCATGTGATTTGTGAAATGGCGAATTTTCAATTAAGACGTTCATCTTGACGATGTTAAATTCCTGAATTTTAATCAAATACATTCCTTGAGGAAGTGATAAATCGAGTTGTCTTAATCTTTGATCTAAAAAACGTTGACGATATTTTCGAATGATATAATCTTCTTGATTGTGCATACTTCACCAACTTTCAGTGTAATTATTATAACGATGTTTAGTTGCGTTGTCAACTAAATTACTTATAAAGAAAATGCTCGTTTGAACGAGCATTCTTACTTTAACAAATAGATGACACCAATGCAACCTTGTCCACAATGGGAAGAAATTACACAACCAGCAGATGTTTCATAGATGGAATCCACTTGTAACTCTTGATGTAATTGAATGGATGCATACTGCGCCGCTTCATCCGCTACTGAATGTGTAATCATCAAGAAATCCGGATCAATCGAATCTTTTTGTATGATGGCTTCTTCCATTAATACATTGACAGCAATTTGAATGGGACCGCGTGGCTTTTTACCCACCTCCATCGCACCATTTACCACTTTGATAATCGGTTTTATCTTTAGCAACGTACCAAACAACGCAGCGATGGAAGAACATCTTCCACCTTTGTGGAGATACTCCATGGTGCTGATCACAAATTGTGTTCTAATCTTCGGAATCATGAATTGAAGTTCACGGACTATTGTTTCAATGTCTTGACCCATTTGACGCATTTTAGCTGCTTTTAGTAGCAATAATCCCGATCCTGAAGACAGATTTTGGGAATCCACCAAGAAGACTTTTGAAGATTGAATCGTTTCTTTCGCTACTTTTGCACTTTGATATGTTGCTGAGAATTTTGATCCAATTCCCAAATACAATATATCATACCCTTGATTAAGGTATTCTTCAAACACTTCCACGAACATTCCTGGAGAAGCAGCTGCCGTTTTTGGTAGTATTCCACGTTGTTCCACCATTTCATACATGGTGGATGGATTCAAGGTAACTCCATCTAAAAACGATTCCTCTCCAAAGTTCACAAACAATGGAACGACACTTATATCGTGCGTGGAAATTAACTCTTTTGATAGATCACACGTACTATCGGTTACTAATTTAATCGGATTCAAATTATTCACTTCCTTTGACTATCAATTCATTATAACAATCCCATGTTCATTTGTAAAGGTTCTATGAGGAAATGAAAACGAGCTCTATACTTGTTTCTTGTTTGGAAGCGCTACCCATGATATAATAACGACATGAGGTGATATTAGTGAACATCACAAGAGAAGACGTCATCCGCGAAGTAAAAAAAATAGTTGTAGACGCTGCGTGTAATCTCGATCCTGAAATGGTTCGTTTCTTACAACTAGCAAAATCAAAAGAAACAGCTCCATTGGCAAAAACCATCTTAAGTGAGATTATTCAAAATCAAGAGATCGCAAGAAATCAAGGAATTCCAATGTGCCAAGACACTGGAGTCTCGGTATTTTTTGTGGAACTAGGAAATCAAGTCCGCTTAGACTTTGATTTAGTAGAAGCCATCAATGAAGCTACCCGACTTGGCTATAAAGAAGGATTTTTGCGCAAATCCATTGTTGCTCATCCCATTGATCGTGTAAACACCAAAGACAATACTCCTGCTGTAATCCACATCAAGTTGGTTATGGGGGATACCCTTCATATTACGTTCGCTCCAAAAGGTGCTGGAAGCGAGAATTTGTCTCGTATGAAGATGATGACACCAGCCGAAGGGATAGAGGATGTTATCGCTTTTGTGAAAGAAACGATTTTGCTTGCTGGTGGAAAAGCCTGTCCTCCATTGATCGTTGGTATTGGCATTGGTGGTAATTTTGAACTGGCGCCACTCATTGCAAAGGAAGCGATTTTCCGTCCACTCACGGACGAAGCAACTCATCCCATCAATCGTGAACTAGAAGTTCGGCTGATGAAAGAAATCAACGAACTTCCTGTAGGAGCGATGGGCTTAGGGGGAGTAACGACTTGTTTAGCTGTGAAAGTAAACTCATATCCTTGTCATATTGCCTCTTTTCCAGTAGCGGTTAACTTACAGTGCCATGCGGCTAGACACAAAGAAATTACGCTGGGGGGAAACAAACATGAAGAAATATAATCTTCCTTTGAGTACTTCTGACATTCAATCACTCCATGCAGGAGATTACGTTCTTCTTAGTGGAAAAATCCATACCGCTCGAGATGCAGCACATAAACTATTAGTAAAGAGTCTAGAATCTAATGAAGTATTACCTTTCGATTTATCGGAAACAACCATTTACTATGTAGGTGCGACTCCTCCAAAACCTGGGCAAGTGATTGGTGCTTGTGGTCCAACATCGAGTTATCGAATGGATCCATTTGTAGAACCATTGATGAATTCAGGATTGAAAGTAATGATTGGCAAAGGCGAACGCTCAGATGAAGCCAAAGCCGCTATATTACGCCATAATGGCCTGTATTTGATTGTTACAGGTGGAATTGGTGCTTTGGTGAGTCAAAGGGTACACTCCTCAAAAATCGTCTTATACCCCGAATTAGGAACCGAAGCCATCCATGAGTTAGAAGTCGTCGATTTCCCAGCCATTGTGGCATACGACATCTTTGGAAATGATTTATACACTCAACAATAAGTAAAACAACCATCGGTATGAACCGATGGTTGTTTTTTAATAAGCTTTCGCGAAATATACTTGCTTTGTAGCGGCTTTTCCACACACTGGGCAGTGTGGAGTCATTTGTTCTTGAACGAAAGGAATACAACGAGCTGTCGCTTGTGTTTCTTCTTTTATCAAATTTTCACAAGTTTGATCATCACAAAGCATCATCTTTACATACCCACCCTTAGAAGCAATGATGTCTTTAAACTCAGGGTATGAGTAAGCACTTCTTGTGTTTTCTGTAAGATTAGCTAGGGCGCTGTCATACATTTGTTGGTGAATGGATGAAAGCATTGAAGGAATGAAGGCTGCTACTTCTTGTACCTGAACTTTAACTTTTTGATTATCGACACGCTTAGCAATCACTACTTCATTAGACTCTAAATCTCTAGGCCCAATTTCGATTCGAATCGGAATACCTTTCATTTCATGCTCTGCAAATTTCCAACCTGGTGATTTATCGGAATCATCAATCTTCACACGAACGTTTAGAGCTTCGAGTGCAGTCTTCAACTCCATTGCGACACGTTGAACAAGTTCGTTTTGTTGTTGAATCAACACCAATACCACTTGTGTTGGCGCAACAAATGGAGGTAAAACCAATCCAGAATCATCCCCATGAACCATAATGACTGCGCCTATTAAGCGAGTGGATAATCCCCAGGAAGTTTGGAACACCGTTTTGACTTTTGAATCCTTATCTTGAAACTTGATATTAAACGCTTCAGCGAATCCACTACCAAAGTAATGAGTTGTTCCGCTTTGAAGCGCTTTTCCATCATGCATTAATGCTTCAATGGTATATGTTTCTTCTGCACCAGCAAACTTCTCTTTATCCGTTTTTTGACCCTGGACGAAAGGAATAGCCAGTACTTCTTTTCCTAAACTGTTGTAAATGTCAAGCATCCCAAGGACTTCTTGTCTTGCTTCTTGTTCAGTCGCATGAATGGTATGGCCTTCTTGCCATAAAAACTCACTGCCACGTAAAAACGGGCGAGTTGTTTTTTCCCAACGAACTACACTACACCATTGATTGTATTTTTTGGGTAAATCACGATAGCTTGATACTATTTTTGCAAAGTGGTCACAAAATAAGACTTCAGAAGTAGGTCGAATGATCAACCGTTCTTGAAGTACTTCTTTTCCACCAATGGTCACAATTGCGGTTTCAGGAGCGAACCCTTCTACATGGTCAGCTTCTTTCATAAACAATGATTCCGGGATTAATAAAGGCATATAAACATTTTCATGTCCTGTGCGTTTAAATTCTTTATCCAAGTATTGTTGCATTGCTTCCCAAAGAGCATACCCATAAGGACGATAGATTATAAATCCCTTCACATCGGTATAATCCATTAATTCAGCTTTTTTACATACGTCGGTATACCACTGTGCGAAATCTTCATCACGTGAGGTAATCGATTTAACTAGTTTATCTTTTGCCATTTTATCAACCCTTTCATCAGTGAAACATTATACCATACTTCACCCCTTTATGGAGCGAAATTATGGTTGAAATAACTTAAACTTTATTGCTTTAGTAGATGGCAGATTCCACAAATGAAAAGAACGCTTCTCGTTGATCGATAGAGAAAACTGCGCAATCCTCTAAGACCTTCTCAAAGACTTTTCCCACCTGTTCTTTTAAGTATGAATCAAGGTTTTCTGTTTCGGGCAAGTCGTTTTCAAAGGTTGAAACCCACTCTTGGTGCTTCAAAAGTTCAGAATAGGTCGATAATGGCATGTGTTGTTCCAAACACGAACGAATCAAATCTAATTCTGTTTTTAGTCTGCCAGGCAATACTGCTAAACCCATCACTTCAATCAAACCAATGTTTTCTTTTTTGATATTGAAGTATTGCTCTCTTGGATGATACAAGCCATACGGTCTTGATTCTGGAGCGAAATTATTACGTAAAACGAGAATCATTTTGTACTTAGAGCCCTCAAGCCTCAAGATTGGGGTTACAGTATTATGATCTTCTATGGTATGTGAAAATAGTTGAATGGCCGGATTATTGTATTTCTTCCATGCATCGAAAATATCATTTACCATATCTAGTAGCTTGTTTTCATGATCACTTGTTACCACGATGGTGGACATCGGCCAGTCGATGACTTCTACTTCAACGCCTTTTTTCTTCCAGCTACGCAATACTTTTGCTTGTTCAATGGGAAAATGATGCCTTCCACCTTGAAAATGATAGTGGTTGAGGATGGAACCCCCAACGATGGGAAGCCCTGCATTCGATCCAATCATATAATGTGGAAACTGATTGATAAAATCAACGAGTTCTTCGAATGTCGATGAATCCACACTCATGGGAGTGTGTTCTTTTTTTAATATAATACAATGTTCATTAAAATAGGCATACGGAGAGTATTGCAATCCCCATGCGTTCTTTTGATGGTTAATTGTTAAGTCAACGACCCGATGATTGCTTCTAGACGCCTTATCAAGCGTACCATAAAAGCCAACGTTTTCCATGCAAAGTGCGCATTTCGGGTAGTTTTTTTGAGTTGTTTTTCCAAGTAAAGCGATTAGTTTTGGATCTTTTTCTGGTTTTGATAGGTTTATGGTAATTTGTAAAGGTGCGTACTTTCCGTTATACACATACTCGATGTTTTTGGCATTTCGCTTCACTTTGATATAATTGGTTGCCTTGGACAGATGGTAGAAAAAATCAGTAGCGGTTTTTGGACCGATTTTTTTACGTTCACGAAAGAGCATGTTTAGTTCAGAGGGTCGAGGTAAAAAGCAATCCATCATTTTCGCTTCAAAGTGATCACGGTATGTTTCAATATTTTGCTCAATCAAACCACGCTCTACTGCATAGTTCAAAATCTCTTCGAGCAATGAATAAATTTCAACCTCTTGAGAAGACATTTCAGGCATTTGGTCCAGTTTGAACAAGTATAGCAGCGAATTTGTTGCGTACTCGATGTTTTCAATCGATAATAGTGATTCTTTTATTGCATATCCAATCAGATTCTTAAGTTTTTGCTCAATCATCTATTCCACCCCGTATCCCTTTGGATGTGCTTTATGAAATCTCCATGCGGATTGGATAATGTCGAAAATGTCTAATTGAGGTGTCCAATCAAGCAATTCTTTTGCAAGAGTGTTGGATGCAATCAATTTATCTGGATCTCCTGGCCTTCTTTGACCAATCATGGAAGGAATTTCTAAGTTTGTGATGTTTCTAGCGGCCTCAAGAATCTCCAAATTGGAATATCCGGATTGTGAACCTAGGTTGACGGTAAGCGACATATGTTGTTTTTCTAAATAGGCAAGTGCTTTTAGATGAGCGCTAGCTAAATCAACTACATGAATATAATCTCGAATACATGTTCCATCTTTTGTTTGATAATCCGAACCAAATATAGTGACATGTGGTCGTTTCTTCAATGGAACTTGTAATACGATGGGTATAAGATGCGTTTCTGGCCGGTGATCTTCTCCAATGGAGCCATCTTCCCACGCTCCAGCGACATTGAAATATCGCAAACTAACGTATTTAATGCCATAGGCAATATCTGCCCACTTCATCATCTTTTCCATCATTAACTTGGATTCGCCGTAAGGAGAAGTTGGATTGGTTGGATAGTCTTCAGTAATTGGCATTACTTGATGTGAACCATAAACGGCTGCACTTGATGAAAAGACGATTTGCTTCACATGAAATTGGTTCATGACATCAAGCAACACCATCGTTCCATATACATTGTTTTCAAAATACTTCAAAGGCTGTTCTACAGACTCCCCAACTAAGGAGTTCGCTGCAAAATGGACACAGGCATCAATGGCGTGTTTTTGGAACACAGAAGTTAAAAATGCTTTGTTTTTGATATCCCCTTGGCAAAAAACAGCTTCTTTTGGAAGCGATTCTTTGTGACCGGTTTGCAAGTTATCGACAACAATGACTTGATGTTTTTCTAGCAATGCAGCTTTCACAAAATGACTGCCAATATATCCAGCGCCACCTAAGACTAAAATATTCATTCGTTTTCCTCCTGAAGTTGATATGAGATGAAGTGTTGATATCGTTCGCCTGTTTTTAAAATACAAGAATGAAACCGAGAATCATTTATTCCATTGGATGGATAATGCGGCTCAATGGCAATGGCACCATGAAGGCCTAATGTTTTATGTGTATGAATTAACTGATCTTTTAGATAGTTGGATGTATAAAGTGTAAGTGCAGGATATGATGTCTTCATGACTAGGATATAAGGAGATGAGTTCGCATACAACTTTAAGCAATTTTCTGATCTATGATCCAATAGAAAGCAATGATCGACTCCTTTGGAAGATTGATGAAGTAAAACAGGGTCAAGCATTGCTTGAGAAAGTTGTTTTTTGGACGTAAAATCAAAACATGTGTCCTTCACTTCAAGGATTTCTCTGCCGATGATTCCATAGTCTACTAAAATTACGTTTGAAGAATCTATTTCTAAAGAGTGCTGGTATAAATCATGTTCATAATTCCCAAGAAGACTGAAATAGGAATGATTGGTAAGATTCAAAACTGTATCCTCAGTAGAGGTTGCATGATAGCGGATAGTTAATGATTTGCTCGTGCATTCGTAGATGACGTCAAGTGAGATCACACCTGGAATCACATCATGTTGATACTTGGTGTGAAAGGTAATGATGGATGAATCTTGTTGATCTACAACAGATTCTAGTTGAAATGAGATGGTATGAATCCCTTTTAAGCCTCCATGTAAATAATGGTGCTTTTTGTTGTCGAGTTGATAACGATGATTATTCAAGGTAAACTGTGAATTCTCTATACGACCCGCAGTGGGTCCGATGGTTGTTCCAAGATACAATCCGCCTGAACCATATGTGTTTAAGTCGTAATACCCAGCAACAAGGTTTGTATTATGAGGAGATATCCATTGAACCACTGATGCACCGACAGTAAAAAAACGATAACTTGAGCCTTGATTAAATATACATTCAATGAGGAATTCTTTATGAAAGGGGGTAATTGTTGTTCGGTTCATTTTTTCACATCCTACCATCATTTTACCATAAATGCATCCTTTTTTAAACCACCCAAGAAAGGAAAAGACGTAGCGAAACGCTGCGTCTTTAGATATTGGGATACATTTGTTTAAAGATGAGCCAGAATACTACATTAATTAAGACGAATATCAATCCGACCACAATGAGTGGAATGTACATCTTTGACTTTTCTCTTAGATTTGCTTGTGTACGGTACTCATAAAAATTCTTGGGTCCATCAGTGCGTTCAATTCGACGAACGATTTGCCAAAATTTAGTTGTTGCATATCGAAGGAAGTCAAACCCCTCATAATTATCAATAATTACTAATACACCAGAGGAAAACAACAAATAGCCAGGAAAGAAAAACGCATTGGAAATTGCTTTTAAGTTATCTGATGAATCCAGTGGTTGAGAACTTTGATAAGAGATTGATAAAAGGATCGCCACGACTGCAATAGCAAATAATGTAATGACTAGATAGGATTTCAATGAAATGGGTTGTTTCACCAACTCACCCCGCTAGTCAACCAATAGTTTCTTGTACTCCACGAGTTCTTCGGGGCTGCAATAAACGAAGTGGTTGGGTTTAATTTCAAGCATTTGTGGCTTTTCCTTGGTATAAGCGCGAGTCCGTGGATTATAGACCGTCCGTTGACGCTTCTTTTCAGGAATTGGATCTGGTAGCGGAATCGCTGATAACAGACTTCTAGTATATGGATGAATTGGATTTTTAAACAATTCTTCCGTAGAAGCAAGTTCAACCATCCGACCGTAATACATTACGCCGATTCGGTCGCAGAATAATTTGACGACGCTTAAGTCATGCGCAATAAATAAAATGGTAAGTCCTAATTGATGACGAAGATCATTCAATAAATTGATGACTTGGGCTTGAATGGATACGTCAAGTGCACTGATTGGTTCATCCGCAATAATTAATTCCGGATTAACGATTAATGCACGAGCAATCCCGATTCTTTGACGTTGTCCACCTGAGAATTCATGTGGATAGCGTCCTGCATGTTCAGGAACAAGTCCGACCAATTTAAGAACACGATATACTTCTTGTAACCGTTTTTCACGGTCTCTTACACCACGAATAATAAGTCCTTCTGCGATGATTTCTTCAACCGTCATCCGTGGATTTAAGGATGCAATTGGATCTTGGAAAATCATTTGCATTTTTCCCATCAATTCTTGGTTACGTTTATTTGAGTTTTTAACAACACGAATGGCTTGATTGATTCGAGTAATCTCGGGCTCAAACTTTGCTTTGATATCATCAGAGCTATTCGATGAATTGGATGAAACAATTCCGTAATCTGCTTTTTGTGCATCGCTTAATTTTTCAGATTCTACACGGAACTTATCTTGTAAACTTTCAACCAAGTCTTTATGTTTTTTGGATGCTTCTACTTTTTCTTGTTCGATGCCTGCTATTTTTGTTTTGATGGCTTCATGCTCTTCATAAGATAGCTCTTTTTTAGATAATTCGCCTTTGAGTCCTTGAATTTCATCATTCACTTCAGCGAGACGTCGATTATGTTCGCTGACCAAAGACGCCTTTTCGTTTGCGTGGTCATCGGATAATTTTTGCTTAGCTTTTAAATGCATATCTTCAATTTCTGATTTGTTTTTTTTGAGCAAACTTACTTGACGTTTATATTCTGCAACTAAAACGCTTTTTTCCTGTTTTAGTTTAGCAACTTCACGTTGAATTTGCTTGATGCCCATTGCAATTCGTTGTCCTTGAAAATATACTTGTCCATCTGTTAGTTCATATAATCCGATGATAGAACGTCCGGAAGTGGTTTTCCCGCAACCAGATTCTCCTACCATTCCAAATACTTCCCCTTGTTTTATTTCAAAGGAAATGTTATGAACTGCTTTGACAACAATTTTACGTTTTCCAGATCCTACTTTAAAATATTGTCGGAGGTTTTCAACAACGAGAATGTTATCTTTAATCTTATCTTCTCTACTTAGCACCACGTTCGTACGCCTCCTTTTTTGCTTTCAACTTCGAAACAATCTTAGGCTCATCAAACTTGGGAGCATTTTTGTGAAGTAACCATGTCGCAGCGTAATGGGTTTCTGATACTTGAAACATCGGAGGTTGTTGCTTATAGTCGATTTCCATCGCATAGCGATTCCGATTGGCAAATGCATCTCCAACGGGTGGAAATAACATGTTTGGTGGAGTTCCAGGAATGGCATCCAAACGTCCTTTTGTTTCAAGATCTGGCATACTGGATAACAAAGCCCATGTATATGGATGTTTTGGATTGTAGAAAATTTCGTTTACTGTACCATATTCCACGATTTTACCCGCATACATTACGGCAATACGTTCCGCCATATTTGCGACAACACCAAGGTTATGGGTAATAAAGATGACAGAAATTCCACGTTCTTTTTTAATACGATTAATTAATTCTAGAATTTGAGACTGAATGGTAACATCAAGTGCTGTGGTAGGTTCATCACAAATAAGTAATTCAGGATTGGTGGAAAGCGCGATAGCAATTACAATCCGTTGTCTCATCCCACCAGAGAATTGGAACGGATAATTTGAAATCCGTTTTTCAGGTTCTGGAATCCCAACTTCCTTCATGATGTCAATCGCTCTTTGTTTTGCTTCTTTACGAGTAATTCTAAATTTCGCAGTTAAGTCAGTTTTTGCTTGAGCAAGTTCGGTCTTCAGTTGTTTTATAGCATCTGCATTTCCCGATTGCTTCGCTGACTCAAGTTTTGACTGAATTGCTAATTTTTTCTTAGAATAATCTGCGATGCAAGATGCTTTGTATTCTGCAACTTCTCTTTTGGCTTTTTCTTTAACTAATTTTAGAGCTTCTTCTAAACGAGGTTTATTGACCTTAAACTCATCTTTTACGACTTTTAGTCTCTCGTCTAGATCTTTAGACATTTTTGAGACATCGGCTTGGAACTTTGCACGCTCTGCCTTCACATCTTTGGATACTTTCGCTTTTGCTTCTGCGAATGCCTTATTAAGTTCGTCTTTTAAACGAACCTTCTCATTTTGAAGTTGAGCTCCTCTAAATTTAGCTTTCGCTTTCTCAATGCTTAACACATAGGTATTAAATAGGTCTATTCTTTCTTGTTTGTAAACAAAGGAAGTCATTTCGTTTTTGATTTCTTTATAGCGTGTATCGAATTCCTTTAATAACGCTTTTTTATCAAATCGATAGCGATATTTTGTCTTTCTTAGTTCAATAAACTCATTCTCAATTTTTTGCTCATAGAGTTTTTGAAGATGATTTGCATGAAGTAAAATCGCTTCTGTGATTTGACGACCGATTTTCATGATTGGATTTAATGAGGAAAGTGGATCTTGGAAGATCATCGCGATTTTACGACCACGAATCCGATGGAAATCTTGTTCTTCAATCTTAACGAGGTTTTCACCGCGATACAAAATCTCTCCGCTATCTACCACAGCATTCCCTGCTAGGATTCCAAGAATAGCGCGACTAGTGACAGACTTACCTGAACCAGATTCGCCAACGATACATAAGGTTTCACCGCGGTATAACTGAAAATCAATATTCCGGACAGCTCGAACCAACCCACCTGGGGTTTTAAAAGATACGGTTAAATTTTTGACATCTAAAACGACATCTTTTTTCATACTATTCCACTCCTCTCAAGGACGGATTGAATGCGTCTCTGAGTCCGTTACCAAAGAGGTTAAACGAAATCATTAGTAAAGAAATAATAATGGCAGGGAAAAGCACCATATGTGGTGAACTTAATAGTACCGATTGACCATTTGAAAGAAGAGTACCAATCGAAATGATGGTTCCAGATGGTCCTAAGTTCAAGAATGCTATCGCTGATTCTGTGAAAATTGCACTTGGTACGATAAGTACAGAGGCTGTAATAATCGGTCCGATGGCATTAGGTAAGATATGTTTGAAAATTAATCTTCTATCTGGAGCGCCTAATGTTCTTGAAGCCAAGACATATTCACGGCCTTTATAACGATAGAATTGGGCACGCACTGATCTGGATGTTCCTATCCAGCTCGTAATAACCAGTGCTAAAGCAATCAGAAATATCGGATTTGTTTTGAAAAAAGGCACATCCTCAAAATAAAGTTTAATTAAGGTCATAGCAACAAGCCATGGAACTCCGTTCAAAATTTCGGTAAAGCGTTCCATCAATAAGTCTACAGTCCCGCCGTAATATCCTGAAATGGATCCCCAGACGACACCAACAGAAACTGTTACAATCATGACATAAAACCCAATGAGTAGAGAGGTTCTCGCTCCTGTCCACACGTGAGTAAACAAATCTTGTCCAGAGCCATCTGTACCAAACCAGAAGGATGGATTTTGATCAGTATTTGTGAAACTATATCCACGTTCAACCAAATCTGCGTAATAATAGCCTAGATAACTTACCGTTACTAAATAAGTGGATGTATCTCTGATGATCCATTGTTGTGTTGCTGGATTGAATCGAGTGAAAATTTCTTCTTTTAGCAACTCATGAGTAATGTAATAAGGGCTGGATTGCATGTTCGCCAAAGCTGCGCCGCCGGAAATATATAATTCTTGTGGCTTAAAGCGTTCTTGATACTCATCCAGTACAATATCAACAACTGTACGAATGGTTTCTTTCGAACCAGATATACTCACTTGCTCATAAGGTTCACTCATCCATATAATGGAAGAAAGATCATATCGGCGCTCTAAAGTAGCATATGGAACACCAGGATACGTTTTATATCCAGTCATAATGCCAACTTTAGCTAATGTATTGGACTTAGGTGGCAAATAGGATAGTGAACTGTCAATGTATTTAATATCAAATCCATTCAGATTTGGACCAACAATAGACAGAGTAATAATAATTAATAGTATGAAGAAAGCAAATACTGAAGCTTTATTTTTTCGGAACCTAGAAATGGCATCCTTAAAATAACCAATGGGTTTTGTTTCAAATTGTGTATCAAAAATACGCTCATCGGTTCTAGTGAAGCGAAATAATTCTTTATCAGAATCATAATTGTGTACAGACATTATTTTCGCGCCCCCATTCTGATTCTTGGGTCGACAATTCCATAAGAAATATCAACCAGTAAGGTAGCTATCAACCCAATACTTGTATAAAATGCTAAAGTTACCATGATAACGTTATAGTCAAATGTCTCAAGAGCTTTTAAGAAAACTTCTCCAACGCCTACAACTCCATAAATTCTTTCAATAATTACGGATCCACCAATAATACCCACTAAGTTACCAATAACAATACCAACAAGTGGAACCATGGAGTTTCTCAAAGCATGACGTAAAACGCTTTGACGTTTGTTAAGTCCTTTGGTGCGAGCCAACAATAAGAACTCTGATGTGAGTACTTCTGTTAGTTCTGCACGAGTATAACGAGTAAGACCCGCGATTGGTCCAAAGGATAAAGCCAAAACAGGAATAACCATACCTCGATACATCAACTCAACCGAAACGTTTGATGGCGGATACTGAATCGGAAACAAGCCCAATTTATAACCCAAATAATACATCAAAAGCGTTACAATGACAAATGATGGGATGGAGATAAAAAGCATAACAAAAAAACTGATAACATGATCTAGTGGTTTGTTTTTTCGAAGTGCAGCAAGAATTCCTAATGCAAATCCAAGTGGCATCGAAATAAAGAAAGCAATGAGATTTAAGCGGATAGTGGTTGGCATATTTGTCATTAATACTTCAAATGCCCCAACGCCTCTTCTCATTTGCATTGAAACACCCCAGTCCCAACGGGTAAATACATTTCGTACCCACAAGACGTATTGTTCCCAGACAGGCTGATTAAAACCATAAAGTTTTTCCCACTCGTCAACATCAAAGCCTTCTTCCATCAATAGGTCAATCGGAATCGTGTTCGCCGGTAAGTACTTCACCAGAATGAACGTGAGTGACAAAATGACGAAAAGGGTGACAGAAGCGAGCATGATACGTTTAATCGAATATCGTAGCATAGTTTCCCTCTTTTCAAAGTATTTCTTTGCAAGTACATGGATGATGAGAGTAAATAGAACATCGTATCACTGATTTTCGTATGGTGATTGCGAGAACTTAGTCACAATACGAAAATCACTATCTACATAATCAACTCATGTGTACGTGCGCAGAATGTGCGCATACGCGCGAAAAAAAATTATAAACAAATTATAACATTTTGATAATAAACTGTCAAAGTAAATCAAAACCAAAAGAATCCACCATTTTTGCTCATGAAAAGGTTTTCAAATTAATGAAAATTAAAAAATATAACAAAGCATTTAATCGCTTTAATACGACCTGATTCGAAATATTGAGCCAACAACTATAGAATTGTTGGCTCAATTTCGATCATTTAATTAACTTGCTAAAGCGAATGAATTACTAAGCTGGAAATTCAGCTTCGTAAACTTCTTGTGATACTTCAACGCCTCTAATGACATAAACCCCTTCGGTAGCCATCATAGCAATTGCATCGTAAGACCAGAGTTTTCCATTCCAATCGATAACTGGTTGAGTAGTGTCAAGACCCCAAAGTAGGAATAATCCACCACGGTCGTCTGAAGAGAATACATCTAGGTAGCTCCATGGGTCTAAGGTAGAACCAGAGATTCCAGAAAGAGCTAAATCGAAGCGTCCAACCATTTGCTTGTCATAATAAACGCCCATTCCACCAGAAGATGATACTTGGTTGATGGTAAGTGTAAATGTAATACGTTCGTAACCAGGAAGGTTATTGAAAGCAGTTTCTAATTGAAGTTTTAATTCATTACCATAGTTCAAATGAGTAGCACCAGTGAATGTTGCGTATTCAAGAGAAATGGTATGATTTCCAGTTGCAGGGATATCGCCATTCAAAATTAGTATGTCAAGAGCGATTTCATAGAGAGTACGCGCTTTCGCAAGATTAAATCCAAATGTTTCAGGATTGCGATTAGCGATAACAGCTTGAGCTAATGCAGAGTCACGGTAAGCAGCACCAGAAATTGGATCAAAAACATAAGCACGTGTGAAATATGTTTGGTCTGGAGTTAATGTTTTACCAATGGTGACAGCGATACGTTGTCTGTTAATTGCATAATATACAGCTTCTCTGAATTCAGCAATTTGAAGGATTGGCTTAATTTGCCATCCGTCTAAGAGTAATCCTTGAGCAACTAAATCGTCATATTGTGCTTGAGACATTGTGTTCATACCAATACGGAATACAGTAGCCCCTGGGCTCATTTTGAGGTTTGGATGATTTGCATAACGATCGAAGTCTGTGGAAGGAATTCCAACTACGTCTAAGTCGCCAGCTTCAAACAATAACAATGCAGCATTTGCATCCGCAACTTTAGTAATGCGGTAATTTGTGAATTGGTATAATGAAGCATTGTGTCCAGTTGCCAATTTATCAAATTCAACAACTTTGTCTAATTCCCAGTTTTTCAAGACCCAGTCACCAGTGGAAGCGAATTTTAATTCGTTTGATCCATAAGATGAAGTTTTAGCGCCTGTTGTTGGGTTGATTTGTTGTGCATCTAAGAACATTGGTTTGTAAACTGGAGTTAGAATGAATGAAGACATGTAATACATGAAATCCCACTCAGACAATTTGTTTACAAATTCGAATGATAAACTGTAAGCGTCGCCATCAACAGCTTTTACACCTACTGTGTCAAATGATAATGTACCTTTTGCTTTACGGAAAGCATCAGCGCCAACCAAAACTGCTGTACCAGCACCAATGGTATTGAAACGGCGGAATGCATAGTTTCCATCTAGAAGTTGTTCGTAAGTGAATAGGAAGTCAGCAGCAGTAATATCGTTGTTTGGTCCAGTTGTTGGAAGAACTTCGCCTGTTTTATCGCGGAATTTCAAACCTTGACGGAACTGAATTTGATATTTTGTTGCTAATAAAACACCACTAGTTGGATCAGCTTCAGGATTGAGTTGTTGAGTTTGAGTAACCCAGTTTCCTTTTAATACGTAGCCGTCTTTGGTGTCATTCCAGTAGAATCCGTATAACGATCCTAAAGCTAAGCTTAATACGTCAGACTCTGGAGCACTTGCATACGCTAAGTGATTGAGTGTTCCAGGTGCTGCTGTAGCAGCTACACGGTAGGTATAAACGTTACCGACTCCACCATCTGGAGTTGTTAATGTGGAATAGAGTGTTCCATATCCCATTACTGGAACGAATACGTCTGAGAATAGGTCGACTCTGTCACTAAATACGGTTGCACCGCTATTGTTAAATAGTGGGATGCTGACGTAAGTGTCAAGTAAGAACTTTTCTGCTGCAGCTAGAATTCCAAGTTTTGTTGCTGCATCAGCATACTTGAAATTGAAGTAACCTGTAGCTCCGTTATCAACACCAGGATTTCTGGTTGTTGTTGTAGTCGTTGTTGGAGCGGCAGTTGTTGGAGCAACTGTTGTTGGAGCAACCGTTGTTGGAGCAACTGTTGTTGGAGCAACTGTTGTTGGAGCAACTGTTGTTGGAGCAACCGTTGTTGGAGCAACTGTTGTTGGAGCAACTGTTGTTGGAGCGGCTGTCGTTGGAGCAACTGTTGTATTACAAGCAGCGAGTCC